>JAAYTB010000182.1 GCA_012523855.1 Clostridia bacterium | reverse complement strand
TATTCATTAATACACTTCCTTTTAATATTTTGGATAAAGCAAGGAGACACCCCACCTAGGAAGGTGAAATGCCTTTTGATTTAAGACTACCATATATTCAATTGCTTGGCAAGAATGGTTACCGATGGTTGAAGGGCTTTTGTCTTAAAACTAACATATTATGAAAATATTACCCCGGTTAAGTATGTAGATAATACTGAAGAGATCAAATCCTGATAGGACTGTAAAAGCTACTTTTTTTAATGCTATAATATATACAAGAAGCCTTATTAGTCTTATTTGGAAAGGGGATTACCTTGAGAAGAGAATATATAAATTACGATGTAGGTGTACCTGTTGATATTTCCTTTGTTAGTGTAGAAGATTATCCTATTCATTGGCATAATTCTATAGAGATTATTTATGTACTAGAAGGAAAGTTGGAAGTTTATATAAATTCAATTAAATACGAAGTCTACGCTGGAGAGCTTGAAATTATTAATATGGATGAAGTTCATCACCTTAAAGGTAGTGAGGGAGATAATAAGGTATTGATCTTTTATATTGATCCCTACTTTTTTGAAAGATACTATTCTGATATAGAAAACATGTACTTTTATACCAATTCCTCCATTGAAAATGCACAGGCAGGAGAGGAATACGAGGAATTGAGGGCCTTGCTAGCGGCAATATTATGCGAAAAGGTTCAAATGCAGGAAGATTATGATGAAAATATTAAGGATATCTTGGTAGAACTTCTCTATCATATTATAAATAATTTTAACTACCTAATTTATGAAAAGGAAGAGTTAAAAGAGGATATAAACTTATTTAGAAGATATCATAGTATATCTAAATATATTTCTAATAACTATAATCAAAATATAACCCTAAAAGATATTGCAGAAAAGGAGTTTTTAAGTCCCCAGTATTTATCTCAGGAGATTAAATATGCTACTGGGTATAGTTTCACAGACCTAGTAAATCTGACTAGGGTGGAAGAATCTATAAAACTCCTTCTAGACAGTGATAAAAACATATCTGAAATTTCAGAGGAAGTAGGTTTTTCCCATACCAGATACTATAATAAAAACTTCAAGCGCTTTTATAAGTCTACACCTCTCCAATTTAGAAAGAGATACAAGGTAGATGATGAGGACCTTGAAAGGCTGAAAAAAGTTAAGAGCCTAGATTTAAAGGAAAGCGTTAATTACTTATTGAGCTATTTACAAAGTTACGATAGGTTTAACTATGAGGATAGGCTTATTAAAATAAATATCGATGTAGATAATGATCTTGGTGCTTTTTCCAAGGACTTTAAAAATATAATTACCATTGGAGATGCCTTTGACCTTTTAATTGAAGATAATAAGGATACCCTGGAAGAATTGCAAGGGGAGATTGGCTTCCAGTATGCTAGGATCCTAAATGTATTTAGTACTGATATGGCTATATTTCCCCAATCTAGCTTCTTTAATTGGAACAGGAACAAGGAGGTATTGGAGTTTTTATATTCTATCGACATTAAGCCGCTGATTGTAATTGATTCTACTGGCTTTTCTGAGGATAACTTCCTTGGAGCCTTCCAGTCATTTTTAAGCTACTTTAGTGGATTAGAGTCAGTGGACTTTTCAGAGTTTAGATTTGAATATAGCCCCTCTGTTTCAGAAAAACTAAAGGGAAAAATCAATGAACTGATAGGGAAATTATATAATATAGATACAAATAGTATAGCTTCCTATAGTGACACAGCAGAAATCAATCCTATCTATGATACTGCTTATATGATTCCTTACATTATCCATAACTTAATATTTAACAATAATTCCTTGCAGTTTTTAAGGGCCTTTGATGTTTTAGATAAGCAAGTAAATATAACTAATGAAGTGTTTTTTGGCTATCCTGGCCTAGTTAATGATATGGGGATAAAAAAACCTTCTTACTATGCCTACTATTTATTAAACAAACTTGGTGACCGATTGGTAGCCCAGGATAATGGCTATATTGTTACAAAGAGTCAAGATGGCTTTCAGATACTTCTTTATAACTTCTATGATAACTTAGACAATTTAATTCCTTTTAAAGATGACTCAAGGCTTAGGGTTCTAAAGAATGTGGCATCAAAGAAACTGTCCTTAAATATTACCAATATACAGTCAAATATTAAGGTAACAAGCTATGAAATAAATGAAAGTGAAGGTTCTTCCTTTAACTATTGGCTTCAAATGGGGAAACCTATTAGATTGAGCAAGGAGGAAAAGGAAATCCTACATAAGGCTTCCTTTCCTGAAATTGAATTCGAATATTTCAAAAAAAGCGCTGTTGTAAATATACAGGCAGAGATAAAAGGCCATGGCGCTATGCTAATTTTAATAAAAAAGGTACAAAAGCACCAATAAAAAAGGTACTTTTGTACCTTTTTATTTTTTGCCTCCTAGGTTGATAAAGATAAATGTACTTTTTATTGACTTTAAAAGTGAATGTAATGAAGCTGGATAATCTATATAATTAATATATGATAACTTCGGATTTTAAGAAGTCTTAAGTATTATCCATATCCAACTTGTAGGAGGTGAGAAATATGGGGAATAGTAACAATATTTTTTCTAAAGAGAATACTAGTAGGCTACTTTTAAGATTTGCGGTGCCGGCAATTATTTCCTTGTTGGTGGTAGAAATCTATGCTATGGTGGACACCGTATTTGTTGGAAGGTATATAGGTGTAAATGCAATAGCAGCTCTTACTATAGCCTTTCCAATACAAAAACTCTTATCTGCCATTGGTCTGCTAATAGCTATCGGTACTTCAACTCATATTTCAAGAAATTTAGGTGAAAAAAATCCTACTGAAATTAAGAAAACAATAGTGAATTCCTTTTTCATTTCTATTATTTTAATGATGTTGGTACCCTTCATTATATACGTTTTTAGGAGTCCTATTTTAGATAAATTAGGGGCAAGTCCTCTTACCTACTCTTTAGCAGAAGACTATGTATCTTTGGTCTTATTGTCTGGTATCTTTCAGTGTTTAGGTATGGTAATGTCTTATGTTATGACATCCTTTGGTAAGACTAAGGTTAATCTTTATGCCAATGCTCTTGGGGTTTTAGTTAATATTATATTGGATTATATACTAGTTGCTAAATTACAAGTAGGTATTGAAGGGGCCGCTATTTCAACGGTAGTATCTCAAGTTGCAGTTTCTGCCTTTGCCTTCTATTATTTTAGGGAAGCAATTAGCTATTATAAGATCAAACTATCCTTGAGAGCAGCCTTGCATTCCCTTAAGAAAAATATAATTTACAGTATCTTAGCTATAGGTTTTTCAACCTTTATAGTAGAGATTTCCGATGCAACAGGGACTGTTATACTAAACAATTTACTCTACTCTTCAGGAGGAGATAGTGCTATTACAATTATAGGGGCAGTAACTAAGGTTTCAATGTTTATGTATATAATAATCATTGGAATAAGCTCAGCCATGCAGCCTATTGCTGCCTATAATTACGGTGCAGGCAAATTAGATAAAGTTAAGGAAACTGTTTACACTACCATTAAAATGGCCATAATAAGTTCAGTGGTATTGGCCTTATTTATGGGCATATTTACAAGGGAGATTCTAGGCTTCTTTTTAAAAGATACAGAAATCTTAAGCCGAGCAGTGAAGTCCTTTAGAATTTGCATATCCTTGATACCATTAACAGGGGTATACTATGTGTTGATTTATTACTATCAAGCCATAGGCCGGGCTAAAAAGGGTTTTCTCCTATCAATATTTAGGGATATAATAGCCTTTATACCTTTAGCCATAACTCTTGTTCAAGTTTTAGGAACCCTAGGAGGATGGTTTGCTTATCCTCTTGCAGATTTCCTTTCTGCTTCAATTTCAGTCTATCTTTTAGTTAAGTCCCATAAAGGCAAGAAGAAGTTAGAAAAAGAAAGAGAAGTTCAAGTAGAAGTATTTCCCGGGAAAGAGCTACCTCTTACTTCCTAATTAATAGGATAAAATTAAGCAAGGCCTTAACAAGGGGAATTCAATGATTTATAATATAAGTATAGAGATAAATTATTAAGTTAAAGGTATTATATATGAATGGTGGTGTGTGTAAATGGCTGAGAGAATCATAATTGTGGGAGGCGGAGTTGCTGCCGTTAGTGCTATAAAATCTATAAGAGAAATTGACGAAAAAGTTGAGATATACCTATTTGGAAGTGAAAGGTTTTATCCTTATTATAGGTTAAGGTTAACAAAAGCTTTATTTGAAAATGCCTTAAAGGATAAGATCATGTTAAAAAAGATAGACTGGTATGTGCAAAACAATGTTAATCTCCATATGGGAAGATCCGTAAGGGAGATAAATACAGATAGGAAAGAAATAATTTTAGAGGATGGCAGTAGCTTTAAATTTGACAAGTTGCTTTTAGCCAGTGGATCTCACAATTTTAAGCCACCAATTAATGGGATAGATAAACAAGGAGTATATACTATACGTAAGCTTGAAGATATAGAAGAACTCAAATCCTATATTAAGGACAAGGAAACCATATTAAATATAGGTGGAGGAATTCAGGGACTAGAAACTGCATGGATACTCCATCAAAATGGAAAAAATGTAATTATAGCAGAAGCCATGGAAAGGCTTATGCCTAGGCAGCTAGATGAAAGAGCCTCTAGGATTTTGCAAAAGTCAATTGAATCCTTAGGCATTAAGCTCCTTATAAACAAACAGGTGAAAAGCATTGAGGGCAAGGATAGGGTAGAAGGTTTTACAATAGATTCAGGAGAATATTTTCCTTGTCATACAGTAATTTATTCTGTAGGAGTAAGGGCCAATATAGATTTCCTTAGGAATAGTTCCATAAAAACCAATGTAGGTGCAGTAGTTAATGAGTATATGGAAACCAGTGAGAAGGGAATTTATGCTGCTGGAGATGTGGCAGAGCTCAATGGCAGACTAGGAGGTCTTTGGACCATAGCTGTAGAACAGGGAACTATTGCCGGTTACAATATGGTAGGAAAAGAAAGCAAATATACAGGGGTAACAGCAACAACTATGTTAAATGCTTTTAACATATCCCTCTTTTCCATTGGTAATGTAGATGAAAAATATTCCACCTATTCATTGATTGAAGATAAGGAAGATGATATCAACTACAAGCGACTATTTATAAAGGACAAAAAAATAGTAGGAGCTATTCTTTTAGGAGATACTAAAAAGGCTGTTGCTATCAAGGCTTTAGTTGAAAAAGAAAAGGACCTTTCAGGAATAGATTTAAATAAGGTCTCTATAGATGAATTGATAGATAAGTTAAAATAGAATGTTTACAAAGGTATTGGAGTTTTATTCTAAACACTAACAATTGAACTTTCAAAAGCAGCTTTTTAGCTGCTTTTTCTATATTGTGCAAGAAGGGGGCTAAAGCAATAGGGTTGCCTATGGTCCATTTTAATGTATATAATAAGGAGTAGAACTTAGAATTTATAGGTGGTGAAAAGTACAATGTTTAAAGAAGTGATTCTTGCTGAAAATGCAGGTTTTTGTTTTGGAGTAAAAAGAGCAGTGGATACATCTACAGAGGCTAAAAAAAGTTCAGAGGATAATATTTATACTTTTGGTCCTTTAGTTCACAATAAAAATGTTATTAATAAGCTTAGTGCTGAGGGAATAAATGAAGTTAATGACTCAAGCTTGGTGAAGGTTGGTAAGGGGGATACAATTGTAATCCGATCCCATGGAGTGGCTCCTCAGGTCATGGATAAAATTAAAGGCACTGGAGCCCAGGTAATAGATGCTACCTGTCCTTATGTTTCTGCTATTCATAAGAATATCAAGAAATATTATGATCTAGGCTATCAGATTGTTATAGTAGGGGATGAAAAGCATCCAGAAGTTATAGGTAGCAATGGATGGTGTAACAATACAGCAATTATTACAAGGGACGGCAGTGAAATAGATATAACTGCAGATAAGGTTTGTATTGTTGCTCAAACTACAGAGAAAATTTCCAATCTTGAAAAAGTAAAGGACCTTGTTTCCAAGCAGTGCAAAGACCTTGTTACTTTTAATACTATATGTAGCGCTACTAAGGAAAGACAGAAAAGTGCTGAAGAAACATCAAAACTAGTAGACGTTATGTTGGTAGTAGGCAGCAAAACCAGTTCCAATACTACTAAGTTGTATGAGATATGTAAAGTAAATTGTGACAATACATTTTTTATTGATAACAGCAATGAAATTCCAATGTGGATAATGGAAAGCGAAAATGTTAAGAAAGTAGGGGTTACTGCGGGAGCTTCTACGCCAGATTGGATTATTCAGGGTGTATTAGACAAGCTTTATGGTAATATGGAAAAATGAATTAACTATAAGAAATTTATTTACTGACTGAATGGTTTTTCAATTTATGAAATAAATCTAATAAATATGAAATAATAACCATGAGGGTAAAAGTCGAAACTCCATCAGTTTTTTAATCTGATGGAGTTTATCAATAACAGGGTTTATTGTTAGAAAATATCCTTTAACTTCTTATAAGAGCTTTTGTTAACTTCCAAATCTTCATAACTGTGACTTATATGTTCTCTAAGGGACGTGTCTAATTTTTCATAGTCCTTCTTTTCTATTAAATCTATTATCTTTAAATGTTCCTTTATACTTTCGCTTTCTTCAAAATTAACATTGTAAAAGGTATCGAAAAGCTGAAGATATACATTGATTTGATTAACTAACTTTTGCATAAATCCTATTAGAAATTTATTGTTAGACTTTTTTACCAAGGTCATATGAAAGTTTTCATTGGCCTTAACAAACTTAAGTATGTCTTTTTGTATAAAGGCTTGCCGTTCATCATTCACTAGTTGTTTTAGTGTAGCTATGTCTTTCTTTGTGATTCTTGCTATACTCAATCTTACTGCAACACATTCAAGCTCTATTCTAGCTTCATAGGCTTGGGTAATCTCATCTAAAGAAGGTTGAATAACAAAGGCTCCTCTATTAGGAATTACATTAATTAGACCTTCGGAGGCAAGTTTCTTTATAGCGTTTCTTATAGGAGTCCTGCTAACTTGCAGCCGGTCCGATATAGTACTTTCCACTAGCTGTGTCCCTGGAGCCAATTGCCTGTGTAGTATAGAATGTTTAAGTTTGTCGTATACAACTTGCTCCATAGAAGGACGAGTTTGTTCATCCATAGTATACCTCCTACTAATTTAGCATGTTAAAGTGATAGATTAGAATAATTATACAATAAGTGTGCATAAAATTAAAGGTTCAAAGAGCTTATAATCTGATGAAGCCTTCGCCAAAAGTGGCTTTTACTGTATTTACTGTTACGAAAGCATCTTTGTCCAGTGATTGTATATACCTTTTCAATTTAACATATTCTTTCCTGTTTAATATGGTTCGAATTACTTCCTTTTCATTGTTAGTAAAGGCTCCTTTAGCTGAGTAAATAGTAGCACCCCGATCCAAGGTTTTTACTATAAAGTTGGTAATCTCTTCGCTCTTAGTACTAATGATAACAACTTCCTTATTGTTTTGCAGGTTTTCCATTACATAGTCTATCAATAAGCCATTTAATATAAGTCCTAGCAGGCCATACATACCCATTTTTATACCAAAGGTTAAAAGGGAAGACAGCACTATTAAAAGATCTGCATATAGCATAGACTTGCCCATATCTATATCAAGATATTTATTTAGAATTTTAGCTATTATATCTGTTCCACCAGTTGAACCGTTCTGCATAAATACAATGGATAAACCTACAGCGCATATTACAGAAGATATAATAAGCTCTATTAATACATCATCAGTTAAGGGACCGGCAAAAGGATGGACCCTTTCTAAAAGCCATACTAGCCCAGACAGAGCAAAGCTGGAATATATGGTTTTTGCACCAAAATTAAATCCAATAAATATGAAACCAATGATAAAAAGTATAATATTCAAAATAAACATTGATGTACCAACGGATATAGATGGAACAAGTGAGTTTATTACTATAGACAGGCCACTTACTCCACCGGTAACCAAACCATGTGGTACAGAAATATAGTAAATAGGCAAGGCTACTAATAGCAAACCAATATTAATTAATAAGTACTCTTTAAACTTTTGCATAGCTAGTCCTCCTTTAAGTTAAAAAGTTCGGGAGTCTGAAAATCCACAGCTTATATTTACAGAATTGTATAACAAAATTGTAGAACAATTTTGTTATACAATTTTAGTATATATGAATTTTTTTAGAATGGCAATTAGTTTTATAGTCCAATTGGAAATATTTTTTTCGTAAAAAGTTTAAGAATTTAAAAATCGGAAAGCTTAACAGTTATGTAGCCAATATATGTGTTTGACTAACAAAGGAGCAAAATTTATAATGGTAGACATAAGTCAATAATAAATATACTTAATTAAAAGGAGTTAGTATGAAAAAACTGATGGATATGTCCCCTTATCAGTTAGGGGAAAGTGGTAGAGAGGAAGCAATTAAATACTTGATAATGTATCTTTCTAAGGGAAAGCCTAATGATAAGAGACTTGCTGCCTCAGCCATTGGTAAACTAGCCCTAAGATATAAGGAAAGTTGCAACAAGGCTATACCTTTTTTAATAGAAAACTTAAGTCATAGTCATGGACAGGTTAGGCAGTATACTTTAAAGGCTTTAACCAAACTTACAGTGCCAAGGAAATATTATTCCCTTATAAAAAATCTTTCTCAAAAGGATCCTGCTGAATACAATCGTAGGGCGGCCCTACAATTGCTGGAGTATATGGAGCAAGAAGATGGAAAAGAGGATGCTGGCAAGGTAGGAGATAGGAAGGCGGCGGCATTTAAAGGTTCTGAAGATAAGCTTACCGCTGTAAATTACAAGGCTGAAGAAAGTAGATTTCTAGAAATGTTGAGGCAGAATTGTGGCCTTAAGCTAACAGAAGAACAAAAGGCAGCAGTAGTACATAAGGATGGACCAGCCCTTGTGCTGGCAGTGCCAGGAGCAGGTAAGACAACGGTTTTGCTAGCCAGAACTGCTAATTTAATAATAAATCACAAAGCTAATCCTGCATCTATCTTATCTATAACCTTTAGTAGAGCATCTGCTCTAGATATGAGAAATAGATACTATAACTTTTTTAGTGACATTACTTCCATAGGAGCCAACTTTTCCACTATCCATTCTTTTAGTTATGAGCTAATTCGAAAATATTCCATAATGAATAACATAAGCTACAAAATAATTGAGGAAGGTGGAAGCAAGGGAAGTAAGAGAGATATTCTCAGGAAACTTTTCAAGGACTTTAATGGAGAAAATATAGATGACCATGCCTTAGAGGATCTAATTAATTCCATAGGTTATGTAAAAAACATGATGCTTAGGGATGATGAACTGAAGGAGTATAGCTATTCTCAGGATATAAAACACTTTTTAGAAATATTTTATGGCTATGAAAAAATTAAGAAAAGCAATAATTATATAGATTATGATGATATGCTTACCTTGGCTTATGAAATCTTGCAAGAGGATAAGGAGCTACTGCAAAGATATAGAAACCTCTATGAATATATTCAAATAGATGAAGGGCAGGATACTTCAAAAATACAGCATAAGCTTATAGAAATCATAGCAAATCCTAAAAACAATGTCTTTATAGTGGCAGATGATGATCAAAGTATTTATAGTTTTAGGGGGGCCTATCCAAAGTTTTTACTGGACTTTGACCGAATGTATAAGGGCACTAAAAAATATTTTATAGAGCAAACCTTTAGATCCACTCCTGAAATTGTAGCCTTGGCCAATAGATTTATTAAGACTAATAGTGAAAGATTTAATAAGGAGCTTAGAACAGAAAACCCTTCTGGACCAAGGGTTAATCTTGTAAAGGTGAAGGATGAGCCTCAAGAGGTAGAGTATATCATTCAAGAGATTGCTTCTGCAAGAAAGAAGGAAAGTGCTATTCTCTACAGAAATAATATGGCAGCAATAAAACTAGCAGATGAGTTAAGCAGAAGAGGGGTATCTTTTTATATAAGAGACTACAACAAATTCTTCTTTAAAAATTTTATTATAGAAGACATTCGTAGCTTTATAATTTTTACCCTAGATAATAGAGATCTAGAAGCCTTTAGCAGAATCTATTACAGAATAAACAGCTTTATAGCTAAGGATACCTTACAGCTTTTAGCTAGCAAAGCTAATGGGGGCAAAGATATATTTGAACTAGCACAGTCTTCTATGGAATTATCTGATAATCAGAGAAGAGCTATGGCAAGACTAAGGAAAATATTTAATTTTTTAAAGTCAAAAGGACCTGGAGATTTTATTGACTATATTGAAAAAGATTTGGCTTACTCCAAGTATCTAAAAGACAACAGTGCCAATATAGGGTATAGCTATGAAAGCCTAAAAGTAATTTTATCAAATCTAAAATCTTTAGCAGTTAGATCTAACAGCTTGGTAGCCTTTTTAGTAAGGCTGGAAGACTTAGAGAAGGTCTTGGAGGAATCTAAGTTAAAGAAGGGCAAGAGCAATTTAACTCTTTCTACTATACATTCCTCTAAGGGCTTAGAATTTGAAAATGTATTTTTGATAGACTTAATTGATAATATAATTCCTACTCGATCTAGCATTGAAAGCTATGAGCAAGGAAGGTTTGGAGAGTTGGAGGAAGAGAGAAGGTTAATGTATGTGGCCCTGACAAGGGCAAAACAAAGGCTTCATCTTATAGTCATGGAAAATAAAAATGAGGAAAAAGTGAAGCCTTCCAGATTTATAGATGAAATAATCAAACTTTATGTGAAGGATGGGGTAATATGATAAAAGCAGTTTTATTTGATTTAGATGGAACACTAATAAATACTAATAAGCTAATATTGGAATCTTTTAAGCATACCTTTAGAAGTCAGTTAAACCTGGAAATGGAGGATGAAAAAATAGTAAGATTCTTTGGAGAACCCTTAAAAAAGAGTCTGGCTAGTGTGGATTCGGAAAATTTGGATAAACTTGTAGCTACTTTTCACCAATTTAACTCCAAGAACCATGACATCTTAGCAGAAAAGTATGAAGGAAGCTTAGAAACTATACAGGCCTTAAAGGAAAGAGGAATTAAGCTTGCCATAGTAACATCTAAAAGAAAAATCATGGCTGATAGAAGCTTAAAATTAATAAAGATTTATGATCTAATGGATGTAATCATTACCCCAGAGGATACAGAAAAACACAAGCCCAATGGGGAGCCGGCACTATTAGCCTGTCAAAGGTTAGGAGTTGCACCGGAGGAAGCCCTTATGGTTGGAGATAGCATTTATGATGTTAAATGTGGTAAGAATGCAGGAACAAAGACTTGCATTGTAAGCTATTCCTTCTTCTCAGTAGAGGAACTAATGAATGAAAATCCCGACTATGTTATAGATAAGCTATGGGAACTAGTAGGTATAGTAAATGGTGAAAACCTAACATAAAAAAATGCAAAAGAAAAGAGGGATATAATGTCGGATGTAAGATTAGATAAGCTGGCAGATATATTAGTGAATTACTCCGCACAGGTGAAAGCTGGAGATTTTGTGTATATTGAGTGCTCTGAGGCGGCCTTACCTTGGATGAAGGCAGTTGCTAGAGAAGCGGTTAAGGCTGGAGGTCATGTAGAATATCATCTTACTTCAGCAGATGTAGAGGAGACCTTAATAAAATATGCTAGTGAGGAGCAATTAAAGGAAGAAAGATTTATGAAGAAAAATGTTCTAGAAAGGGCAGATGTTTGGCTAAGTGCCTGGGGTGGAAGAAACACTAGAACATTATCCAATATTCCTGGAGATAAGCTAAAAGCTAATGTACAAGGAGCTTCTAGCTGGAGAAAAGTACCAATTATAGAAAAAATAAGGGCAAGAGACAGTCATTTAAGGGCTATCTCTTGCCGTTTTTTTTAATAAATGCTTTTTCTTCTTCTTGAAGAACCTCTTCTAATTATAGACACAATAAATACCAATAAAACTAATACAACTATGGCTCCAATAGCCCCACCTATATATAAGCCCTTGTTGGCTGCTATAAGAGCATCTGAAGAAATAGTTGGGTAAATATCAATATTTCTAGTTGGCTGAGAGGCTCTTTGACTAATCATTAACTTTCCGATAGATTCTTCTTCTGAAAGTTTCCAAGGATCCATATCATTAAGTTTAACATCAAATTTAATTTCTTCTTTATTAATATTATTTTCATAATACATAAGATCATTTTTTATAATATAAGGAACTTTAATTGTTTTTGTTGGACCAAAGAATTTAAAGGCCTTATATTGTAATTCAGCTGTTCCTACTTCAGTGTTTTTAGGCTTTAATACTGTCTTTTCAACACCATAGCTGTAATCAATTATTGTCTGCATATCGTTAAAAACCATAGTATCATTTGCATCATAGGCTGCTCTTAAAACAACACCTACAATCTTTCTGCCATCTCTTTCATAAACAGAAACAAGGCATTTACCAGCAAGATCTGTATAACCAGTTTTACCACCTAGGTTACCATCTACACCAAGAAGTTTATTTCTATTTTCAATGTAGGCAGGTTGTCCTGTTGTTAAAAGAGTAATCTTGGCCTCTTTAGTTCCCATGGATTCCCTAACCCATTCATTTTTGTAGGCAGATGCACCTAAGATAGCCAGATCATAAGCAGTTGTATAGTGATTTGGGTCATGTAGTCCATTGGCAGTTACAAAGTTTGTACTGGACATACCTAAAGCTTTAGCCTTTTCGTTCATCATCTTAATAAAGCTGTCTGCATCTCCAGCTACAGCATCTGCTACCATATAGGCAGTGTCGTTACCTGAGAATAGAAGCAATGAATTCATTACATCTGCAGCGGACATTGTGTCTCCAACTTTAAGATTGAAGTATATATTTGATCTTAAAGAGTATGCAGGTTGCTTATAAGCACTTTCAGTATATGTTATAGAATCTGATTTTTCTTTGTTTTCTGCTAAAAGTAATGCTGTCATAAGCTTAGTTGTACTAGCAGGGTACATTTTCTCGTCTATGTCTTTAGCGTAAATTATTTCACCAGTTTCATAATCAAGGGTTATGGCAGCTAGTCCATTTATAGCAGGTTGTTCTTCTGCTGCTTTAACTTTCGTTCCAGGCATAATGGAAGTTGCAATAGAAAGAGCCAGTGTCAATAATAGGG
>JAAYTB010000181.1 GCA_012523855.1 Clostridia bacterium | reverse complement strand
TCTTCTTTATTTGAACTTTCCATACCTTGGCTTTTGTTGGAATTATTTTTATTAGAATTTGCATTACTATTATCTTCAGCTGAACCAAAGAAACTATACATACTAGCTCCTCCAATCATAATAAAGTAATTATATTTTTACCTTTTATATAAATAGCTATACATTAGCCTATAATTCTGTTTCGAAATATTGATTAACAGAATTTGCAATAGATTCAGCAATTATATTCTGATAGCTTTCATCTTTCAGTTTTCTTTCTTCTTCTCTGTTAGTTAGAAACCCACATTCAATAATTACTGAAGGGATTTCCGGGTTGCAACGAAGTATTTTATAGTCATTTATAGAACGTTTAGCTTGTCTTTTGTTTTCCTTATTTAGGTCAAGCCTTAAGTTTTCTTGAAGTATATTTGCTAAGACTTCACTTTGCTTTGAGTTAGAGTACCAGACCTGTGCTCCTGAATACTTACTTTCAGGAAAGGAGTTTTGATGTATACTAATAAACATATGACAGTTAGAATCTCTTTTTAAGATACATCTCTTGTTTAAGTCTTCGTATTTTCTGCGAGAAATTGATCCTTTCTCATCACTATATAGACCTTGATCCTTATCTCTAGTCATTATTACAATGTATCCATAGTTTTCTAAAACCTTTCTAAGTTTAATACTAATACTTAGGTTAATATCTTTTTCTTTAGCACCATTTTTAGAGACAGCTCCACCATCCATACCGCCATGACCTGGATCTATTAGAATAATTTTATCATAGGAATTTTCTGCTGGCGTTGATGCAGAAACATAAAAAGTCTTTATAAATGGACTATTATAGATAAAACATAAAAGTAAAATTTGTATCATTATTTTCATAGCTTTTTTTTCAATCTTCAAGGATAGCACCTTCTTTTATTAAAATCTATTACAGTAAAAGTGATGCCCTGAAAGCTTGAAAAAGATACTAGAAGATAATTGAATATTGTAAGCAGTTAGAAATAATTAATGACATAATATGTTATATATGGTATAATTATATAAACAGATTGAGTAAATATTAAGAAGTTAGAGATAAGATTGATATACAATCCTATTAAGAAGGAATGGAATATATAACAATTGAGATAAATACATAATTTAATTGTATAGGGAGGAATTTTAATGAATACCTTGATAGTTTATGGCACTAGATATGGATTAACTGAAAGGTGTGCAAAAAGTCTTGCTGGCAAACTTTCTGGTAAAATACAGCTTGTGAATATTGAAAATCAACCTGTAAATAATATATCAGAGTATGATAGAGTAATCATAGCTGCTTCAGTTTATCTGGGAAAAATTCAAAAATCTATTATCAAATTTTGTGATAAGAACTATTCTGAGATACTAAATAAAAGAATTGGAATCTTTATATGTTGTTGCAATCAAGAGAAAGCTAGCAGGTACTTGGAAAAGTCCTTCACGCAGGAAATGTTGCGGAGAGCTTGGGCCAAGGAATGTTTTGGAGGACAGATAAATATTAATCAACTAACTTTTTTTGAAAAATTACTTGTAAAGTTAGATAAAGAAATGAGGAAAACAGAAATCTTAGTTGATAATATAAAAAAGTTTGCTGATGTATTAGAGGGGGATGAACCACCTGAAGTTCATGAGCCAATCTCTAATGAAGTTGAAGAAAGTACTGTTGATATGGAAGAGTTTTTAGAGGAAGTTAATAAAGAAGTGGATGAAGGGTTAGAATATGAGCAGGATAATGTTGAAGAAGAAGGAAATTTAAGATATGATTAATATTGTCGAAGGAATTTCCTAAAAGATGAAAAATATTATAGCTAGAAAAGATATCATTAACAAATGAATTAATATTTTGGAGGGGGACATATGAGCAAAGTTATTAAGAGTTTAGTTATTGTTTACGATGACTATAATAATGTGCTTATTGCTGAGCGTGGAAAAGGAAAAAAGGATTCTCCGAAACTTTGGGGGATATTTGGAAGAAATTTAAGGGGAAAAGAAACTGGAGAAACCTGTGCTACAAAAGTAATAGATAAAGATTTATCTTGTACAATTTTTGATTTAGCACTGTTTAAAGAGTATTCGTTAAACTCTGAAGAGGAGGGTACAGTGCAAGTTTTCACAGGGAGAATTAGACAAATGGTGTCCTTGCACAAGGAAGTTAATAAGGTTAAGTGGATAAATTCTAGAGAAATTGATAACTATGAATTTAAAGAAGATGAAAAAGCTATAATATTAGATTTCTTTGATAGTCTAAAAAAGTAAAAGGGACCTAAAGGGCCCTTTTTATTTTGAAATAGGATTAAAAAATAATGTATAATAATTATATAACAATGAAGTTCAAATGAAAATAAAAATCTCTGTTGAAGGGGTGAATAGCTTGGAAAATAATCCATCCATAGTAGAGAAAAGCAAGATTAAAGTTAAAAAACCTAAGCACTATAAGGTAATTATGCATAATGATGATTATACTACTATGGAATTTGTAGTATATATATTAATTGAAGTCTTTAATAAAAGCTTGAAAGATGCTAATAGGATCATGATGGAGGTTCATGAAAAAGGTAGAGGTATTGCAGGGATTTATCCTTATGATATTGCAGTGTCGAAGACTGCCATTGCTATGGACGCGGCGGAGAAAGAAGGATATCCTTTCAAACTTACCGTAGAAGAGGAGTAAATTATGAAAATAACTAAATCTGTTAATGATATTTTTCTAAGAGCCTTTCAAGAGGCAAAAATGAATAAGGATGAATTTATTACACCGGAACATATACTCTATGCTTCCTTGTTCCAAGAAGAATTTATAACTAGTGTAGAAAGCTGTGGAGGAGACGTAGAAAGTCTTAAATCAAAATTAAAAGAATATATAGATGAATATATTACAAAGAAGGAAGATGCTGAACCAACAGAGAGTGTTGCATTTAAGCAGATAATTTATAGAGCCGGTTTGCAAGCCCAAAGTTCTGGAAGAAATATTATTTCCCTAGATTATATTATAAATGCAATTTATACATTAGAGGATTCTTATGCTAGTTACTATATGCAAGAAGAGGGGATTAATTTACGAGATTTGTTATTTGCACTATGTCATGATACTGAAAAGAGTGAACAGGAAGATAACATAGGGCAAAATGAAAGAGAAAAGGAAGGGAAGTCTTCAAAGAAATCCGAAAGTTCTATACTTAAAAAATACACTGTTAATTTAACTGCTTTGTCAAAGGAAAAGAAGAGGGATCCTTTAATTGGCAGAGAGGATATCTTAAACAGAACCATACAAGTGCTTTGCAGAAGGACAAAGAACAATCCTATACATGTTGGAGAGCCTGGCGTAGGAAAAACAGCTATAACTATGGGATTAGCCAGACTTATAGCAGAAGAAAAGGTTCCTGAAAAACTTAAAGATGCTGAAATTTTTGCCATGGACATAGGGTCTATCCTGGCAGGAACAAAGTATAGGGGAGACTTTGAGGAAAGAATTAAAAAGATATTGGAAAAAATAAAAAAACATCCTAATCCTATTGTATATATTGATGAGATTCACAACCTAGTAGGGGCCGGGTCTTTGAGTGGTGGTTCTCTAGATGCTTCTAACCTTTTAAAACCATATCTAATGGAAGGAAAGGTTAGATTTATTGGAGCTACTACCTACGATGAGTATAAAAAGTACTTTTCTAAAGATAAGGCCTTGAGTCGAAGATTTCAAACAATAGATATTAAGGAAACTACTGTGGAAGAAACTATAGAAATATTAAAGGGAATCAAGGAGAACTATGAAAATTATCATCAAGTAGAATACACTGAAGCTGCTATTAAAAGTGCTGTTATTTTAAGTGATAAATATATAAATGAAAGATATCTGCCAGATAAGGCTATAGATGTTATGGATGAGGCAGGTGCCTATGCTTCAATAAAAATGAGGAAGTTACAAGCGACAATAACAATTAATGAAAAAGTAATAGAAGAGGTTGTAGCTCAAATGTGCAAGATACCGAAAAAAACTGTAGAAAGTGATGAGCTTTCAGCCTTGAAAAACTTTGAAAGCCTCCTGAAAGAAAATGTTTTTGGCCAAGATTCGGCTATTGAAGAAGTAGTGCGATGTATAAAGATGTCAAGGGCAGGTCTTAATGAGGATAATAAACCTGTGGCCTCTATGCTATTTGTTGGACCTACAGGAGTTGGAAAGACAGAAATAGCTAGAAGTTTAGCTAAAAACTTAGGAATTGAGTTAGTAAGATTTGATATGAGTGAATATATGGAGAAGCATGCTGCCTCAAAGCTAATTGGCTCACCTCCAGGTTATATAGGTTATGAAGAAGGGGGCTTACTAACAGATACCATTAGAAAGAAACCTCATTGTGTTCTATTATTGGATGAAATAGAAAAAGCACATAAGGATATACTAAATGTACTTTTACAAGTTATGGATTATGCAACTCTTACAGATAATCAGGGACGTAAGGCAGATTTTAGAAATGTAATTATTATCATGACATCAAATGCTGGGGCGAGAAATATTGGTAAAAACCTTGTAGGCTTCGGTGATAGAGAAGTCCGTGGAGAGGCCATTATGGAAGAAGTTAAGAAAGTTTTTGCACCAGAGTTTAGAAATCGCTTGGATAAAGTAGTTGTCTTCAACCATATTAACAAGGAAATGGCCTTGAATATAGCTAGAAAAGAGTTAAAAAATTTCAGGGAAAAGCTGTCTAAGAAGAAGGTTGTTATGAATGTTACAGATCCTTGTGTAGAGTATATAGCCCAAAAAGGTACTTCTAAGGAATTCGGTGCTAGAGAAATTCAAAGAATATTAAGTTCAGAATTGAAACCGCTGCTCATAGATGAAATATTATTTGGTAACCTTAATAAGGGAGGCAGGTGCTCTATAGATATCAAAGATGGTAAGTTCCTATTGTCGTTAGAATAGCTCTTCTAATAGACTTCATAAAAGAAGCATAAACTTATGTTTAACAGATAGCTTTATGCTTCTTTAATTATTTTTTATAAAGTTATGTTATAATAAATTACAATATAAATCTATATTTAAAGTATCCTATGTAGGTGATGTTATGATAACAGAAGATCAGTTGCTACAGTTTTTTAATGAGGAAACTAGTGGTAAGAGGCAGGCAGATGCCCATAGAGTTATAAAAAATGATTTAGTAGCAAATGTTGATATATTAGAGGACAAAAAAGTAATTATTCTTAGTGGAAATGTTATATCAGAAAATCTATTTAATGAGTATAGTACGAAGATTAATTTTGATACAGAAGAAAATCATATTCAGTCCACTTATTGCAGCTGTGATGATTTTGCAAAATATAAAGATAAGAAGAAAAATTATTGTTGCAAGCATTTAAATGCTGTCTTTTATAAATCATTAGAGGACTTAGTAAAGCATCCCTTGCTTTTGGAAAAGGATAAGGCAGGACAGCTTATAGGGGAAAGCAGTAATATTTTAGATATGCTACTGACTGAGGAAGCTAATAAGACTTTAATTAAACTTGAGGTTTATATTAACAAAGATCAATGGGATGATGGTATAAGCTTTGAGCTTAAAATAGGAACTAATGACATGAGTTCTAACAATTTGTACTGCTTAAAAGACCTTAATCAATTTTTAGTATCCTTAGAACATAGAGTGCCTATTTATTATGGTAAGAACTTTACTTTTAATATAGCAGAACAATTTCTTTCTACTAAAGACAAAAGACTTATTGATTTTATTTATAAATTAAAACAGATGTCTTATGCTGCAACTGTTTATAAAAACAAACAAGTTGTTATAGACGGAAAGTATGTTCATGTTCCAAGCTACATGACAAGAGATTTATTCACTACTATTGAAGACCATCGTGTTTATTTAAACGAAGGTTTCTTTCATAGGCCAGTTGAAACTGAAGTATTGAAGGAAAAGCCGCCGGTAGATTTTGATTTAAAGATAATAAAGGATAATTATGTTTTAAAGTCTCCGGGAGGAATGCCTATGGTGTTAGGCAGTAAAAATGATGTCTTTTTATATGGTACTATAATTTATCTTCCTGATTATGATTTTTGCTATAAAATTGCAGCTTATATTAAAGCTTTTAACCCTGCAAAAGTTGTTACAATACCTGTAACTCAAGAAGAGAAACTTCTTAGGAACTTAATACCACAATTAAATTTTTTATCCTCTAACGTAAGCTTATCAAGGGCCATTGAAAACAAAATTGTAAGAGAACCCTGTCAGTTTAGTTTTTATTTTGATATGGAGGATAGTGATGTAACTTTAAAACTTAAAGTTAAGTACGGTAATTACCAGTTTAATATTTTTGAAGATTACACTGAAAAAGTTATTTATAGGGATCTTAAAAAAGAAAATGATATAAAGAAAAAATTAAACTTTTTAGGTTTTCAGCAGCGTAAGGGACGATTCTACCTTATGAAGGACGATGATTACATCTTCAACTTTTTTAAAAGGGAGATAGGTCAGCTTCAAAAGTTAGGAGAAGTTTACTATTCAGAGAACTTTAAAGGCATAAGAAGAATTAATGAAAGTAGTATGGTAGGTACTATAAAGTCTGGCAAGTACGATTATTTTGAAATGGACTTTAAAATAGGGGATCTAGCTCCAAAGGAAATAAGTGCAATCTTAAGAGCTTTCAGAGATAATCTCAAGTATTATAAATTGAAGGATGGCGAATATTTAGATCTGGAGCAGATACAGCTTAAGCAGTTTTTAAAACTTTTAAATAGTCTAGCGCCAGAAAAATTATTGGAAAACAAGGTTACTATACCAAGAAGTAAAGCTTCATATGTAGAAGATTGTATAGAGGACCTAGACTCTTTTTCCATTGAAGGTAGAGAGAATTTATCGGAAATTAAAAAGAGGCTTACCAAGGCCGATAAAAGCTATTTTAAAGTACCTGAATCCCTAGAGTCGGTTTTAAGAAAATATCAAAAAGAAGGGTACGATTGGTTAAAGACTTTGGATTACCTCGGCTTTGGGGGAATATTAGGAGATGAGATGGGGCTAGGGAAGACCTTACAAACTATATCTTTTATATTATCAAATGAAGCTAGTAAGACCTTAATAGTAGCACCTACTTCTTTGCTATACAATTGGATCAATGAGTTTGAAAAGTTTGCCCCTACATTAAGGGTAGCAGCAGTGAATGGGAGCAAATTAGAGCGAGAAGAAATCATTAAGGAATTAGATAACTTTGATGTAATCATCACTAGTTATAATTTATTAAAGAGAGATTGGGACCTATATGAAAATATCTATTTTGATTATTGCATAATTGATGAAGCTCAAAACATTAAAAATGGAAGTTCTCAAAACGCTTTGGCTGTTAAGGCCATAAAGGCTAAAAGACGTTTTGCCTTAACTGGAACACCAGTTGAAAATTCCTTAATGGATTTATGGTCAATAATGGATTTTGTTATGCCAGGATTTTTATTTGATGAAAAAACCTTTAGTGTAAGGTACCATAAAAAACTTAGGGAAGAGCCAGAAGTAATTGAAGACTTAAATAAACTGATAAGGCCTTTTATACTAAGGAGAAAGAAAAAGGATGTTATTAAGGAATTGCCTGAAAAAATAGAGAAACTTTTAACCATATCTCTTGATGATAGTCAGAAAAGGGTTTATCAAGCTTACAGAAATCATGCCCTAGAGCTTATAAAAAAGAAAGTACAGGAAGACGAATTTAAAAAAAGTAAAATAGAAGTTCTTTCATATATTACTAAACTGCGACAGCTATGTTTAGATCCTAGCCTTGTTATGGAAGATTATAAGGGAGGAAACGGAAAACTTGAAGCCCTGCTGGAATTGATAACTAACAGTAATGAAGGTGGCCATAAGGTATTAGTATTTTCTCAATTTACATCTGTTCTTAAAAATATAGCTAAAAGGCTGAAGGGAGAAGGTGTAAAATTTTCTTATTTAGATGGCTCTATAAGTTCGAAAAAAAGAATGGAACTAGTAAAGGATTTTAATGAGGGAGCAAATAGAGTATTCTTAATTAGTTTAAAGGCTGGAGGTACGGGCTTAAATTTAACTTCTGCAGATATAGTTATCCACTTTGATCCATGGTGGAATCCGGCAGTGGAAAATCAAGCTACGGACAGAGCACATCGGATAGGTCAAAAAAATGTGGTTGAGGTAATTAAAATTATTGCAAAAGGTACTATAGAGGAAAAAATTCTTGCTTTGCAGGAGGACAAGAAGAAATTAATATCTAAAGTTGTAGAAGATAATCAGACTATTGAAATGGAATTCTCATCCTTATCAGAGGAAGATATCCTAAGATTGTTAGAGGATAGAGATTAACTTTCTTATGGAAAGAATTAAAAGCTTAGGATAAAGGTATGTTACAGGGGGGAAAGATTCAGTGGATAGAGTAATAATGCATGTGGATATGGATGCTTTCTTTGCTTCTGTTGAGGTGCTGGATAATCCTAAATTAAAGGGAAAGCCAGTTATAGTTGGTGGCACTTCAGAAAGAGGTGTAGTGGCAACATGCTCCTATGAGGCTAGAACTTTTGGCGTTAGAAGTGCCATGCCTATTTATCTAGCTAAAAGAAAATGTCCTAATGGAATATTTCTTCCTACCAGAAATTGGCGTTATAAAGAAGTATCTAGGCAAATATTTAATATATTTTATGAGCTAACAAATTTGGTGGAACCCTTAAGTATTGATGAAGCTTACTTAGATATATCAGATGTAAAGATTACAGCTGAAGAGGCGGCCCAATTTATAAAGAGAAGGGTAAAAAAAGAAACTGGACTAACTATTTCAGTTGGTATTTCCTACAATAAGTTTCTGGCTAAAATTGCCTCTGATTGGAATAAGCCCAATGGTCTTAAAATAATCACTGAAGAAATGTTGCCAAAGATCCTATTTCCACTGCCTATAAGCAAAGTATATGGATTAGGTAAGAAATCTACAAAAAAGCTTAATGATATTGCTATATTCACCGTAGAAGAACTATATAAACTGCCTCAAGAATTTTTAGTTGAATATTTCGGTAAGCTAGGTGTGGAAATATACGAAAGAATTAGAGGTATAGACCGAAGGCCTGTTACTGTCCATAGGAAAAGAAAATCTATTGGAAAAGAAACTACTTTAAGGGTAGATACCGATAATAAAGAGGAATTAAAGGAATATTTAAGCTACTTTTCAAAAGTTATTTCAGCCTCATTAAAAGAAAAAAATATCAGCTGTAATAATATTACTGTCAAAATAAAAACAGCAGCTTTTGAGAACCATACGCGAAGTAAAAGCTTAAATTATTATACCAATAAAGAAGAGGATATAAGTAATGAGGCTACTTTAATTTTAGATGAAATTGATTTAAAAGAAAAAATTAGACTAATAGGACTTACTGTGTCAAATCTTAAAGCTAATACTATAGAGCAGTTAAGTCTTTTATCAAATAATGACTTATAGATTATAAGAAAAATGATTAAAATTTTAGTTTTTGTTAATAATCAATGAGAGTTAATTTAATATATTTACCATGAGGTGTGACCATGATAGAACAGTGTAATATGTTGCTTAAAAAATATTTTGGCTTTCATGAATTTAGAATAGGGCAAGAAAAGGCAGTAACCAGTGTTTTAGAGAAGAAGGATGCTTTTATTATTATGCCTACTGGCGGAGGTAAATCATTATGTTATCAGATTCCAGCCTTGTTGCAAGATGGCATAACTTTAGTTATCTCTCCTCTAATCGCCCTAATGAAGGATCAAGTGGATTCTTTAAATAGTATTGGGATACCCGCTACTTATATAAACAGCACTCTTTCTGCCAGCGAAATAGAGGATAAATTATATAGAGCCTACTTGGGTGAATATAGATTGGTTTATGTTTCCCCAGAAAGGCTCGAATCTCAAGGTTTTTGTAGCAGGTTAATGGGAATGGAAGTATCCATTATAGCTGTTGACGAAGCTCATTGTGTTTCCCAATGGGGCCATGATTTTAGACCTAGTTATAGGCAAATATCAGACTTTATTAACAAATTTGAAAATCGCCCTGTGGTTATGGCTCTTACTGCAACTGCTACAGAAAGAGTAAAGTCAGACGTTATAAATCTATTAGGCCTAAAAAATCCTGAGCTGGTTCTAACAGGTTTTGATAGAAAGAACTTAAAGTTTTCAGTTGTTAATGGAGTAGATAAAAAAGGATATATCAGTAAGTTTGTGTCTGAACATAAGGGGGAGGCAGGTATTATCTATGCTGCTACTAGAAGAGAAACAGAGTCAATCTACAATTATTTCAAAGGAAAAGGAATAAAAGTAGGTATGTATCATGCCGGAATGGCAGATGAGGAAAGAAGCAAGTTTCAAGAAGCCTTTATTTACGATGACATTGATTTGATAGTAGCAACTAACGCATTTGGAATGGGTATTGATAAATCAAATGTAAGATATGTAATACACCATAATATGCCAAAGAATATGGAGGCCTACTATCAAGAAGCAGGCCGTGCAGGCAGAGATGGCGAAGATAGTCAATGTGTTTTACTTTTTTGCCCTGGAGATGTGCAAACCCAAAAGTATTTTATTGATGGGTCTAATCTTTCAGAAGACTTAAAAACTTCAGAATATCAAAAGCTTCAAAGGATGGTAGATTATTGCCATACATCTACTTGCCTGAGAAAGTTTATATTAGATTACTTTGGAGAAGAAAGTCAGGAAGAAAATTGTAACAATTGTAGTGTCTGCTGTGATGAAAGGGAACTACAAGATATTACCATTGAGGCTCAAAAGATTATTTCATGTGTATACAGAGCAAAAGAAAGATATGGGAAAAATATGATTATAGATATTTTAAAGGGGTCAAAGGCTAAAAAGATTAAAGAAAATAATCTTGATCAGCTTTCAACCTACGGTATCATGGCTACAGACCATAGAGATATGATTAATTTAATTACAAATAAGTTATGCGCCGATGGTTATCTGAAAATGACAGAAGAGTTCTACCCTGTACTAAAACTTACTCCTAAATCTTTAGAAGTTTTAAAAAACAAGGTTCAGGTATTTATGAAACTTGAAAAAGTTGAAGAAAAAATTACAATAGATAATGAACTACTAGAACTTTTAAAGAATTTACGAAAAAATATATCAGTTAGGGAAGGACTTCCTCCATATATAGTATTTCATGATAGCACTTTGAAAGAAATTTCAGAAAAGCTACCAGTAAATAAAGAACAGTTGCTAAGCATTAAAGGCTGCGGAGAGAAAAAAGTAAGTTTGTATGGTGACGTAGTATGCCAATTAGTTTTAGATTACATGAAGGAAAAAGGAATAGAAGGAAACTTTGAACATAAAGAAACCATTAAAGAAGAAAAGACTTCTTCAAAAAACAAGGAAGATAAGATTAAAAGTCATATGGTAACATATAATCTATATAATTCTGGTATGTCTTTAGAGGAAATATCCTCTGAAAGGGGACTAACATTACTTACTGTGGAAAATCATATTTTTCAGTGTTATGAAGAAGGGTTAGACATTAACTTAGATGACTTGATTCCAAAAAAGTATGAAAATATAATACTGGAGGCTATAGAAAGAGTGGACCATAAAGGGAAATTAAAGCCTATTAAGGAAGCGTTGCCTTCAAATATAGAGTATTCTGCTATAAAAGCAGTTTTGTATAAGCACAAAAGTGCAAGCTAATTTTCTTTTAATATCTTATACAAAAGTAAATAGTTAAACTATATAAAGTCAACCTGTATAAACTCAAACTTATACAGGTTGACTTTATAAAGAGGACCTTTATATCATTATTATTTGATGTATTTATTTACATTAATCAAATGTTCTTCGTAGGTCTTAGTAAATACGTGGCCGTCATCCCCTTTTACATAATAGAGAAAATCATGGCTTTCAGGATACAAGGCTGCTTCTATGGCTTCTTTACGTGGAGAAGCTATAGGGCCAGGGGGAATTTCCTTATATTTGTATGTGTTAAATTTAGAATCTATCTCCTTATGTTTATTTCCTGGAGAAAAAGATTTTTCACCAAAGGTATGTGCATAGATTAGGGTTGCATCTATTTGTAACAACATATCAATTCTTAATCTGTTATGAATTACACCTGAAATTCTTGCCATTTCCTCGACGTTGGCAGCTTCTTTTTCAATTAAGGAAGCTATAGTAACAACTTCATTAACAGTCAACCCTAATTCCTTGGTTCTATTACGATGGTCTTCATTGAATACCTTTAAAAACTCACCATATAATTTATCAATGATTTGTTCTTTACTTGCATTTACAGGAATATAATAGGTACTAGGGAATAAGTAGCCTTCTAAATGATACTTTATATCTGGGGATGGTTCAACTAGAGAAGTCAATTGAAGATCTTCCCATTTTGTATTTAATAGCTCTTCTTTTTTAAGTAAATTTTTCTCTTCTAATGTTGATGCTATCTGGTAAAGGCTATATCCTTCTGGTATTGTAACTACCTCAAAATCGGATTTACCACTTTGTATTTTCACAAGAAGATCCTCAAGATTAGTTCTTGAGCTTATTAAATAGTTCCCTTCTTTTATTGGTTTGTTAAGCTTGTAGTATTTTGCGTAGTATTTTATGGCTTCTGTTGATGTTATATAAGACTCCTCTTTTAATAATTCGATGCCTTCTTCAAAAGATAGATCCTTTTCTATTCTTAAGTGCTTATCAACCCAATTAAGCGTTTTACCATTTCGATAATCATAGTACTTAACAGAAAAAAAACCAGCAAAACCTATAAGAATTAATAGGATAATTGAAACAATAAGGAATTTTTTCAAATTATCACCTCCAATAATAGTTATGTTTATATTATACATGAAATTTATTAATATGCGTAGACATTTTTGTCAAGAAATATAGTATAATATGATTATATACTAAATATTTTACAAATCGAGTGGTAAATTACTAAAAAAATATTTTATCAATTAATAATCTGAAGTATAATATTAAGTACGTACATAAAAAGGAGGCAAAATAATGTCAAGGACAAAGGGCAGTAGCTTAGTTAAACTTATGAATAAGCTAAGAAAAAAAATTGATGAAGGTAAAGATTTAAACTACGCTGTACCGGATTTATGGAATTGTTTTGGCTATCCGGAAGAGCAAATATTAACAACTAAGGAAGGCTTACTTTATGTTAATCCTTATCACTTTTATTATAGTTGCATTCAGGATTACATAATGAAAAATTACGATAAAAAATTAAACTATGCCCAGTCACTTTCCTTACTAACTGATAATTTTAAAGTAAAGTACGGTTATTTGGGAGGGGACTGGATAAAAGAAAGCACAATTTATTCCATGCATATTAGAACATCTACTTCATGGGATCATGATGATAGTGGAAAGCTTGAGGAAGAGGATAAGTTTGGTTTAAAAGATACTGGAACTTTTGTTAAGTCAATAGCTCTATTACCACTTTTAAAGAAAATGGGAATCACAGCAATATACTTGCTACCAATTTCTACTTACAGCACTAAATTTAAAAAAGGAGAGTTAGGATCCCCTTATTCAGTTAAGAATTATTTTAAATTAGACTCCAATCTTAAAGATCCAATGACAGATGATGATTTAACAGTTGAAGAAGAGTTTAGAGCCTTTGTGGAAGCGGCTCATATACTTGGAATTAGGGTGATGATAGATCTTATACCAAGAACTGCTTCTAGAGATAGTGATTTAATATTAGAACATCCAGATTGGTTTTATTGGATTAAAAAAGATGATTTACAATACTACAAACCACCTACAGTTGAAGGGCTTCCACCAGCAGAAAAGCCAACTTTTGAGAATATCCACTTAATTTATCGTTCTCCAGAAGTTTGGGAACATATTAGAAGATTTTGTCCTTCACCTGATGTTTATGCTCCAGAAAAATGGAAAAGCATAAAAGAAAGGTGTAAAAAAGATCCTTCTTTAGACTTTTTTGATTTAATAGAAGAAGAAATTGGATTGACAACAGCTCCGGCTTTTGCAGATTGTATTAATGATCCTCAACCACCATGGACTGACGTTACATATGTAAAATTATATTTAGATGATCCAGTAGCATCACAAAAATATACAGCAGGTAAAGGCTTAGCTCCATATATACTATTTGATACAATTAAAAACAATATGTTTAAGGGTCAACGAAGAAACGAAGAATTATGGAATACTTTAGCTGATATTATACCTTATTATCAAGAACAGTTTGGTATAGATGGTGCTCGCTTGGATATGGGTCATGCTTTACCTAGTGAACTAGTTGAAATGATATTAGACAGACCTAGAAAGTTAGATAGAGATTTTGCTTTTATCGCTGAGGAGCTTCAAACTGAAGCAGGTGAGGAAGCAAGAAAAAATAGTTATAACATGATTATTGGTTTTGGTTGGTGGCTTCAACCAAGAATATCAAAATTTAAAACTCATGAATTCATGTATGAAGCAGTAAATTATAAGGCGCCTGTTTTTGCATGTGCGGAAACGGCAGATACACCAAGGCTAGCTGCTCGTGATGGAGGTAAAGTACTTTCCAAATTCCTAACAATAATGAATCATTTTGTACCAAATGCTGTACCATTTATAAATTCGGGATTGGAAATATATGAGACTCAACCTATGAATACAGGACTAGATTGTAAACCTGATGAAAGATTAAGGTTGCCAAAAGATGACCCTTATTATGATAAGTTAGCTTTCTTCGATAAGTACCAATTACACTGGACAAACCCCGATAGATGGGATCTGCCTGATACTTTAGAAATAGTTTCAAATATAAGGAGACAATATTTAAAAACTATAGCTAACCCTGAAAACTTCGTTCCAGTCCATTTTGAAAGTCCAAAGGTGCCTGCTATTGGTCTGGCATGGATGATAGATGGCCGAAGATGGAAGACTCATGATAATGTGCTTCTAGTAGTAGGTAACACTGACCTTGATAA
The DNA here is from genome assembly GCA_012523855.1 of Clostridia bacterium. Taxonomy (GTDB): domain Bacteria; phylum Bacillota; class Clostridia; order Clostridiales; family Clostridiaceae; genus Clostridium_AU. Next base: position 2,956 of record JAAYTB010000181.1, on the reverse strand, counting down.
TGAAAGAGAGTATGTTCTATATCTTGAGAATATACGAAGACAATCGGGCAATGCATCAAGAAAGGCTTGGTTAATGTATTCCCCATATGAATGGAATCATGATATTTATGATTTCGATGACCATTGGAATTTACATTTGAAATTTAAGCCGGGAGAAGTAAAGATCTTATTAATATAAAATATAAAAGAGTACTGGTCTAGTTTTCTAGAAACTTTAAAAAGAGATGTCAGATGACATCTTTTTTTATATGGGCCTTGTCAATATTGGTATATCACATTGAAAACAAAGTACAAAGTTGATATACTAATTTTGAATTAAAGTTTGGAGGTTATATTCCAGTGAAATTATACCTAATTTCTTGTATTACTTTATTAGTATTGATAATAGCGATTTTTATAGCATCGCTGTATTTTTATAATTTGGCAATCTTCAGAAAGGAAAAGAAGTTTCTTTCTAATAATGATGACTTTTCAGAAGACATAAGTAAATTAAATCATAGTGGGCTAAGTTGGATAGAGAAAAATCATTGCAAAACTATTGGTATTCTATCCCATGATGGCTTGAAGCTTAAGGGATATTACATTGAGTCAAAGAAAGAATCGGATGTAACAATCATTCTTGTTCATGGATATAGCAGCAAAGGAAAGCATATGGGTTTTTTTGCAGAATATTATTATGAAAAGTTGGGATTTAACGTCTTAATGCCAGATTTAAGAGGTCATGGAGAAAGTGAAGGGAACTATATTGGATTTGGATGGCATGATAGACTTGATATTATTAAGTGGATCAATTATATAGTAAAAAGCAAAGGCGAAAATGAGAAAATATTTTTGCATGGGATTTCTATGGGAGCTAGCACAGTGTTGATGACTTCTGGAGAGGAACTACCGGTAAATGTAAAGGGCATCATTTCCGATTGCGCTTACAGCTCTGTAGAAAAGATTCTAACCTATCAAGCAAGAAAAATGTATGGATTACCAAAGTTTCCTGTAATACCTGCTACTAGTTTATTATGTAGATTAAGATCAGGTTATAATTTCAGAGAAGCCTCAGCTATCGAACAGCTTAAGAAATGTAAATTGCCAATACTTTTTATTCATGGATATAAGGATAATTTTGTACCTACTAGTATGGTCCATGAACTTTATAATACTGTTAATGGGAATAAGGACTTATTGTTAATTGAAGGAGCGGGACACGGTGCTTCATATGCAACTAATATGACAGAGTATCAAAGGGCTGTAAAAACTTTTATAGATAAAATACTTTTCAAGTGAGGAGATAGATAATGAAGGTTGTAATTGACAGGTTCGAAGGTCAGTATGCAGTTTGCGAAAAGCCTGACCGATCTATGATTGATATTGAAAGGTCTAAGCTTCCTGTAGAAGCAAAGGAAGGAGATGTTTTAGTCCTTCAAGAAAATAATATTACTATAGATAAAGAAGAAACAGAAGAAAGAAAGAAAGAAATAGAAATACTGACAGAAGATTTATGGAACTAATTTTTGAATAAATATTTAAGAGCTCTCTAAGTGGTAAAAAATTTAACATTTAGAGGGCTCTTTTTAAGAAAAGTCTATTATTTTCTTATGTAGGTGATCAGCTTGTAAGGATATTTGTTTTTTTCATCCTGAACACCTACTGTTTCATTAACTGTATTCCATTCACTCTCATTCCACTGTGGAAAGTAGGTATCACCTTGAAAGTCACCATAAACTCTAGTGATATACATTTTAGAAGTATAGGGGTGGAGTAGTTTATATATTTGACCTCCACCAATTACAAAATACTCTTCCTCAGAATCGATATATGGTTTTAAGCTTTCAATATCATGGAACACTTCTACATTTTCATCTTCAACATGAAAGTCCTTATTGTTAGTAAGAATTATATGCTTTCTTCCTGGTAATACTCTGCCAAGGGATTGAAAGGTTTTACGACCCATAATCATAGTCTTGCTAGCAGTAGTTGTGATTTTTTTAAAGTTTTTTAAATCTCCAGGAAGGTGCCAAAGCAAACCGTTGTTACCTCCGATAACATTGTTATTACCAATAGCTACTATAATACTGAGCATTATACTGATACCTCCATTTTAATAGCTGGATGATGCTCGTAGTCAATTAATTTAATATCATCTATAGTAAAATCGTAAAAGTCTTTAATTTCAGGATTTAACCAAAGCTTAGGGCTTGGATAGGTGTCGTTTTCTCTTGTAAGCTGAAGTTTCATACCTTCTACTTGATTCTCATAAATATGAGCATTGTTAATAACATGGGTAAAGAGTCCAGGCTTGTAGCCAGTTACTTGAGCTATTAGATGAACTAGTACTGCGTATTGGCACATATTGAAGGGGACTCCTAGAGGAATGTCTCCTGAACGCTGCACCAGCATGCAGTTTAATCTGTCATCTGTAACATCCCACATAGTCATGAAGGCACAAGGATACAAGGAGCCACCTTCTAGGTGAGGAATTTGCCAAAGGCTCATAATATGTCGTCTATTTTGAGGGTCCTTTTTTATATCTTCTATTAACTTATCTATTTGATTATATTCCCTAACAACCCAACCATAAGAAGTTCCAATGGTACCATCTTCTTTCATCCATTCATCCCAGATATGTACATTTTGTTCATGAAGTTTTTTTACGTCATTAGACTGATCTCTATAAATCCATAACAATTCCTTCACCGCTGTCTTAAAGGCTACAAATTTACTGGTGAGAATAGGAAACTCTTTTTGAAGATCAAATTGAAATATTTTATGTGGAAGTTTATAAGTAGGCATTCCAGTTCTGTTTTCACTTTCATAAAAACCATTTTCTAAAATATCTCTTACTAAGGTTAGATATTGTTTATCTGTATTGTTCATTTGAAGACCTCCTACACTATCGCTTTAGAAAATATTATAGCACAAAATATTGTTTTTTTCGACTGAGGGAAAAGTCACTTTAGTAATT
>JAAYTB010000003.1 GCA_012523855.1 Clostridia bacterium | reverse complement strand
TTCTTTTATTTGTTCTTTGCTAAAGCTAGTATATGTTCTCGAGCTTTAATTTCGTAGCTGTCATCTAGTGGGGAAAGCTCTGATAAATCATATTTTTTCTGTAAGGCAGCCAGTAATAGCCTATCTGCTAAATCAGGATTTTTTGATAGTAAAGAACCGTGAAAGTAGCTACAGAAAGTATTTTTATATATACAGCCTTCAGTGCCGTCTTCCCCATTGTTTCCATGACCTAAAACAGTAGTCCCTAGTGGTTTTAAATCTCCTATATATGTTCTGCCGGAATGATTCTCAAAACCTACATAGTTTTCATTAAATTCTTCGTTGAAAATAATTGCATTTCCTGTCAGTCGGTCACTTCCTTCTTCTGTATATATATCTAGAATATTTAGGCCTTCTAGCTTTTCCTTTTCTGCTGTAACATAGTATTTTCCAAGTAACTGATAAGCTCCGCATATAGCTAACAACACACCATTATCCTCTACATATTCCTGTAGGTAAGCTTTCTTCTCATTTATTAAATCAGAAGATACTATAGATTGTTCATAGCTTTGACCGCCACCGAAAAAAACAATATCGTATTTTTCTTTTTCGAAGTTTTGGCCAATGGAACAATTTAATACATTTACATTTATTCCTCTTTGCTCCGCCCTATATTTAAGAATCAATACATTACCAATATCACCATAAGCATTAAGTAAGTCTGGATAAAGGTGACAAATATTTAGCTCCATTGTATAGCCTCCCTACCATAGTTTTTTAATATAGCCTTTACTGTGCAGATACTTTCTAAAGTCAATCATTGCGGTGTATGTAGACAAGACATATATAAAGCCGCTAGGAGAATTTTTTATATTATCCAATAAGTTATCAAAGTCTTGGCTAACTTTAAAGTTCTCTGTATTAAAGCCGGATATTTTTAATCTTATAGCCATATCATAATTTCTAATTCCTGCTATCAGAAGCTGCTGGATTTCTAGAGAAGTCATCTTTTCAAAATTAACATCCCAGATCCAAGAGATATCCCTGCCATCGCCATAATTATCATTTAAGAGGAAAACAACACTTACAGCTCTTTGGTCTAGTGATACTGTGTCAATAGCTTGGTTATAGCCTGCAGGATTTTTTACAAGTATAATTTTAACCTCTTTGCCTTCAATGTTTAAAGTTTCTTGTCTACCAAAATGGCTGGATTGACTTTCTAAGGATTGAAAAATAATGTCATCACTTATACCTATTTCCTTACAGATAGAATAGGCACAAAGACCATTGTATATATTGTAAACTCCCGGTTGATTAATGATCAAATCTTTATCATTTATTGTTACCTTAGAATAATAGGGAGTCATTTCTGTAATAGAATTGACAGCATATTTGAGGTCAGGCCTTTGGTAGCCACAGCTAGAACAATAATAACTTCCTAAATGGTTAAAGGTTATAAGCTTATACTCATAAGGGTTTTTACACTTCTTACAGAACTTTGAGTCTGCATTTAAGTCTACAATCTTAGAATCATCTGGGCTTACATTAAAGCCGTAGTAGCATAGCTGATTATCTGTTTCAAGATCTCCTAAAAGGGACTCGTCTCCATTAAGAACTAATTTAGAACCCTTAACATTGTCTATGCCTTCCATTATCTTAGATAGAGTAGAGTAGACCTCTCCAAATCGATCTAGCTGATCTCTGAAAAGATTAGTTATAGTTATAAGTTCAGGAGAGATATACTTAGTAATAAACTTTAAATTTGCTTCATCTACTTCTATGACTGCATAAGCAGGTTCATTCTTACCAAAAAGCTTATAATTATCAATAAAGGTTGCTGTAATTCCTGAAATCATATTAGCGCCGGTACTGTTAGTTATAACCTTATTACCGGATTTTTCAATAATATTGTAAATCATGCTGGTAGTTGTGGTTTTCCCGTTAGTACCAGTAATAAGAATAGTCTTATAATGCTTTGCAACTACAGCTAGTATGTGGCTGTCAAATTTTAAGGCCACTTTGCCTGGAAAGGAACTTCCCCCTTTAAATATTTTTCTTGAAAGAAATAAGGTTAACTTTGCTGTAACAATACTAATAAGTGATTTAATTTTAATTTTAGACACCACCTGTTTTTAGATTTATAATAGACCTTAAAAGATTCTTTAGTAGTAGATATCTATTGAATATCTATATACTGAAAACTATCGTTTATTTGAAAGTCTAAATTCATATTATAGCCATTTAGTCTTTCTAGTAGCTTTAGTTTTTCATCGCCAGCCATAGGTGTAGGTCTGTAGTCATTTCTATTTTTTACTGAAGATACGCTGCAGGGGATAACCCTTACCCCTATGGAGCTTAGTTTTTTATCCTTAAATTTAAAATCTGCTTGAAATATATAGGTATCCTTATCGGAAGGATTGCTATTTCCTCCAAAACAGAAGTTGCCTAGGCTGTAATTAATGTATTTACCCTTGTAATACTCAATGCCTTGGATAACATGTGGATGATGGCCAATAATTAAGTCTGCCCCATTATCAATTGAGTAATAGGCTAAGGTTTTTTGCACCTCATTTGGAGTAGTTGCTCTCTCGATACCCCAATGGAAAGAAACTACTACAATTTCTACCTCTTTTTTTAGATTTTCTATGTCTTCCTTTATAGTTTCTAATAAACTTTCGCTGGCAACCCAGCCTTGATAACCAAGGAAGCCAAATTTAATACCATTTACTTCTGTAATCCATTTATGTCCCTCACCAAAGTAGTTTACATTAATCTTCTCAAGAGTATCTATAGTGTCATCAAATCCCTTTTGACCATAATCATAGATATGATTATTAGCAAGGTTCACTCCCTCGATTGATGCAGAAACAAGAGAATTTGCTAGTTCTGGATCTCCTTTAAAATGATATTGAACCTTGTGTCCCTTATCTCTTTTTTGTGTTGCATTTGTAAAAGTAGTTTCAAGATTTGCAATGGTTATGTCATCTTCCTCAAATATATGAGCTACATTGCTAAAGAGATAGCTAGGATCATTATTATTCTGTTGCACCATAGCTGGTAGGGAGGTAGCATGATAGAACTTAGTGTCTGTACCAATAGTACTATCTCCAACTGCTGAAAGTATTACATTAGTTTCTTCAATTATTGGAGGGGTAACTACAGGAGTAGTATCCTCATTTTTAGAATCATCTGGTTTTTTATCCTTAGCAGCAGAATTTTTCTTTTCTATTTCTTCATTTTTTCTTTGTGAATATTTAGTTACGGAATAAGATATAAAAACGATGCCTGAAATTGCCAAGAGCGATAAAATTATAATAGTAATTGAGAGAAAAACCTTAGAACTTCCTTGTCTTTTCTTATAGCGTTTTGCCATTTTAACTTCCTTCCTTTCTTCATAAATATTTTATATTATTACTAGTCGTTTGTCTAACGGATATTTACCTACAAAAGCAACAAAAGAAACCAAAAAATTTAAAAGTGGAATTATTAGTATTTATTTGGTAAAATATTAAAGAGACCTTTTGAGAGGGAGATGGGTATGGGAAGAATAATTTTGTTTTTTTATAGAAGATTTTCTCGTGGAGAGATAAATGTAAAAAAGGTAAAGATGAGCAAGCTAATGCAATTTATATATTTGCTACTACTTACATTTTCTGCGTCCTTAATTTTTTATGGTTTCGATAATGGTGGAATTATGAGGAAAAAGGAAGTCCTTAGCATCGCTAACAACCAAGCTGAAGAGTACTTTTACGATGGTAAGTATGAGGAGGCTATAAAGGAATATAAAAAGCTTCTGGCAGAAAAGCCTGATAATCCCATGTGGGCTGTAAAAATAGCTGAAATTTATTCAGTTCAAAGAAACCTAGAAGATTCCAATCAATACTTGGAAAAGGCCAAGAAAATCAGGGAGGAAAACTTGACTGGTGATGCAGAAGAAAAATATGAAAGCTATAAGGCAATTGATGCTCAAGTAGCAGATTACATAGTATTCACCGAATTAATGAATAAGAATTATGAAGAGGCTATGAATTACGGGGAAAATGTATTAAAATTATATAAGAACGATAAAAAGATTATTAGGACAATGATTCCTGTATATATGGCTAACAACAGATATGATTTAGCTAAGGAGTTAGTTACTAGCTATCCTGTTGATAGAACTTCTTCCTACGAATTAGCCCAATTTTCATATCTAAATATGCTTATTGATAATTGGGACTATGGACTTTCAGTGTTAAAAGCATCTTGGTATCAAGATAAGGATGAAGTTAAAGTATATGATGTATTAGCTTCTATATCTAAATACAATCAGGATATATTAATAGAAAAAATAACAAAGCTTTCAGAGGCTCATCCCCAAGAAGCTGCCTATAAAATGTGGTTGTCTAAGATCTATTCCATGAGGCCAGAAACTGCTGCCAAAGCTCAAGAGCATTTAGACCAAGCAGAAAAGTTGGATTCAGAAGTTGGAGAAGTTCAAAAGACCATTCTACAGGCCCGTATACATCAAAATAGTAACAAAATAGAAGAAGCAGATGAGCTTATGAACAAATTAATAGAAGAAGCAGGAGATGATTATAGAATTCTTCATACTGCTGGCTTGTTCTATTATGAAAAGGGACAGTATGATAAGGCTTTAGAATATTGTAAAAATTCCATATTTCAAAATAGAGAATACGCAGACAACTATGGATTTCTAATGACAGATATTTTAAAGGCTATGGAAAAGAGTGATGAAGGGGAGCCTTACTTTAGAACAGCCCTATATTATGAGCCTTTTAACTACAATATACTACAAACTATTGCTGAGTACTATTGGCTTACTGCCAAAGACGATGCTAAGGCTTTGGAGTACTTTAATTTCTTTGAAATAATTAGGCCAAGAGATTCAGAAATTAAGTATTTAACTGCTCAAATATATTTAACCAACCAAAATTGGGAAGAGGCAGCTAATGTTCTTAAGAAATGTATTGAAATTAACCCCAATATAGCTCGATATCACAGATCCTTAGCTACCATATATTTAAAAATGGATGAAGCTAGTGGCACTAGTACTATGAACAAGGAAGCATTTGCTGAAATGTCAAAGGCCTATGAATTAGACAAAAGTGATATATTAACCGTAAACAATCTAGGATGCTACCATATTGCCTTTAACGTGGAAATAGCTAAATCAAGAAACTATTTCATTGAAGCTAAGAAAGGTATAAAGGATAATACAGATGAGAATGTAAAAAAGACTATTCTGGATAACTATAATAAAATAGATGAAATCTATAGAAAATATAATGCTGGCACCACTAATGACAATGAAACAATTACCGTTCCAGAATTTGCTCTTTTCTATTAAATAAGTTTATAATTTTTAAATAGGGACTAGATATTTTAAGTTGGGTACGTCAAAGATTGGACGTACCCAACTTGGTACAAAAGAATTTTCCAAAAAAATCAAATCAAAAGAAAAGAAGGTGAAGTTTTGAATAGGAAAAAAACTAAAGTTTTTTTAGCTACCATTCTAACATCGTTGTTACTTTTATCTGGCTGTAGCAAAGAAAGGTTAAAATTGACCCAAGAAGTAACAAAGTGGGATAATCTTTATGAAGGTAATAATATTCATTTTTACTATGAAGATTTTACAAATACTCAAATAGAAGAACTAAATAGGCTTTATAAGCTTAAGGGTACCATAGGAAGTCAGGGAGACGAACTAGAAAGGGCTCTAAAAGTATCAGAATGGTTACATACAAAGATGGAATATAATCAAGGGGCTATAAGTACAAAAGAAGATGCCCTTGAAATCCTAAATGAAAAGGAAAGTTCTCCTAAAGCATCTGACAGAGAATTTTCTATAGTCTTTAACCAAGTTTGCTCTGCTCTAGGCATATATGGAAGAATAGGGGTATTTAGAGTAAAATACGCGGAAATAGCAAAAGGTAGAGATTACTACAGGGTAAATGAGATCTGGAGTGAAAAGTTAAACAAGTGGATAATGGTGGATCCTTCTAAAGGGGTTTATATTACAAAGGAAGATATCCCTCTAAGTGCTATGGAGATAATTGAGAGTAACCTTGACAATGTAGAGGTAAAAGGAATAAAAGATTCTAAGGACTATATTAAAAATTTTAAGGACTATACCTATTCATACACTATAAATATTGATAATACCATCTATGGCAGGAAAAGAAGCAATTCATTTATTACCTATTTGCCTGAGGGTGAGATGCCTGAATTAAAGCTGAAACAGGGATATGCACCACCAACTATATATGTTAATAACAGAGCCTTGTTTAACATATCGCCTAAAGATGAGTATGTCGATGACAAGAGCGATAAAATTCCGACTATGATAATAATGAAAAAAGTTACAGAGGAAGATAAGGGTGACGACAAAACCTTTGTAATTGGTGTATTCCAAAATAGTGTCATGGTCGATGATTATTATTTAAAGGTTAATGATGAGGAATGGGAAAGGGTAAAAAGGTATAAGGAAATAGCTTTAAAAGAAGGCAGTAATACTATAAGTTTATCTTTAGATGGTAAAGAGATTATTAGAGAAATCGCCATTAATAAGAAACAATAATAATATTATTAATATAAAAATATATTTTGTATCTAGTGTATATTTTTGTTGTTGTATATAATAATAAAATCAGATAAGGAGCAGATTTTAAATATACTATGAAATATTAAAGAAAATCAGCAAAATAATTTATAGATAAAATTGACATTTTAATAATTCATATGATATACTACTGCTTAGTGTGTTAATTGTTTTGTGCGATAAAAACAGAATACCCTTATTTAAATACACGATACTGGTGTATAAAAGAAAAAACGGGCTTGGAGGGAGAGTTTAAATGGCTAAGGAAATTAAGAAAATAGCTTTATTAACAGGTGGAGGAGACTGTCCAGGATTAAACGCAGTTATCAGAGCGGTTACAAGAACAGCAATTTTGCAATACGGTTATGAAGTAATAGGATACAAGTTTGGTTACAGAGGATTATATAATAATGACTTTGTGCCACTAACCCTCGAAAGTGTTACTGGAATCCTTCATAGAGGAGGAACTATCCTATATAGTTCTAACAAAGACAATCTTTTTGACTACACTGTTGAAGAAAACGGAAAGATGGTTAAAAAGGATGTTTCAGATGTAGCAGTGGAAAACTTGAAAAAAGAAGGAGTAGATGCATTAGTTATAATCGGTGGCGATGGTACTTTAACAAGTGCTAGAGATTTCGCTAGAAAAGGCGTTAACGTAATTGGTGTACCAAAGACTATAGATAATGACTTAGCAGCTACAGATGTTACTTTTGGATTTAATACTGCAATTGAAGTTGCTACAGAAGCCTTGGATAGATTACATACTACAGCTGAATCTCATCACAGAGTTATGCTCTGCGAAGTTATGGGAAGAAATGCTGGTTGGATAGCTCTAGAAGCAGGTATAGCTGGTTCTGCAGACGTTATTCTACTACCAGAAATTCCATATGATATAGATAAGATAGTAGAAAAAGTAAGACAAAGAGAGGCAGAAGGTAAGCTATTTAGCATTATAGTAGTAGCTGAAGGAGCAAAGTCTAAAGACGGTGAAGTAGTTGTAAGCAAAATAGTTGAAGACAGCCCAGATCCAATTAGATTAGGTGGAATAGCAAACAAATTAGCATACGATTTAGAACAAATAATTAAAGATAGAGAAATAAGAAGTACAGTTCTAGGCCATATCCAAAGAGGTGGAAACACTTCAACATTTGATAGAATTCTATCAACAAGATATGGAGTTGCTGCAGTAGAACTAATTAACTCTGGCAAATTTGGAAACATGGTTTGCTTAAAGGGTAATAAAATTTCTTATGAAAGCCTAGAAAATGTTATAGGAAACAATAAGAATGTAGACCCAGACGGTGAATTAGTTAAGGTTGCAAAGAGCATAGGAATCTCTTTCGGAGAATAATAAGGTATAACAAAGAGCACCTCATAAGGTGCTCTTTTGTTGTTCAATAAAATCATGGTCTTGGCCAAGAGCTAGATAAGCCTTACAAAAGTAGCACTGTTAAGACCAGGGTGAATACTATATAA
>JAAYTB010000180.1 GCA_012523855.1 Clostridia bacterium | reverse complement strand
TTATATATATTGGACATACATCTAAAGGAGCCTCTTTAATTATATATTGGCCACCTTGGAATACTTCCTTAGTCCAGTAATCAACCCACTGGTGTCCTTCTGGCAGGTATACCATTCTTGTTTTTTTACCTTGTTCTACTATAGGAGCAACTAGGATATTTTCACCGCATAGGAACTGATCGCTGATTTCATAAGTGTTCTTATCATGCTGATAATGCATCATTAGAGGTCTTATCACTGGTAGTCCATTGATTTCCCCTTCTCTCATTATGTCGTATAAATATGGTATTAAAGTATATCTAAATTTAATATACTTTCTATTAATATCTTCTGTCTCTTTGTCAAAGGCCCAAGGTTCCTGGTCTCTAGTATGAAGGGCTGAGTGGTTTCTAAACAATGGAGTAAAGGCACCTACCTGTACCCATCTTGATAAGAGCTCTCCTGTACAGTCATGGCCAAAGCCACCTACGTCTGTACCAGCAAAGGAGAATCCACTAAGACCTAGATTCATAAGCATTGGAAGGGACATTCTCAGATGCTCCCATAGGCTTTGATTGTCACCAGTCCAAACAGTGGAATACTTTTGAGTTCCAGCGTAACATGCTCTGGTGATAACAAAAGGTCTCTTATTAATGTATTTCTTAATACCTTCATAAGTAGACTTAGACATATAGTGTCCATATACATTATGGATTTCCTTGTGGTTAGTTTCTATACCGTCATTGTTAAAGGCAACATCATCTGGTAAAGGACCATTAAAACTGGCTGGCTCGTTCATGTCATTCCATATTCCAGCTACGCCGTAATCCAGCATAATCTTGTGATTATCTGCCCACCACTGTCTAACCTTTTCGTTGGCAAAGTCAGGATAAACTGAATCTCCTGGCCAAACTCTGTTTACGTAGGTAACTCCATCCTTGTCAGTGGCAAAATAGGCCTTTTCCATACCTTCATCATATATTTTATAGCCCTTATCCTTTTTTACCCCTGGGTCTATGATAGTAACTACCTTAAAGCCATCTTCTTTTAGTTCTTCTAAGGTAGCCTTTGGATTTGGGAACTTGTTATTATCCCAGGTGAATACTCTGTATCCGTCCATATAGTCTATATCTAAATTTATGGTATCACAAGGTATCTCTCTCTTTCTAAATTCACTAGCTATCTCTCTAACTCTGCTTTCTGGAGAATAGCTCCAGCGACATTGTTGATATCCAAGAGTCCAAAGCTGAGGTAGTGGAGTTCTTCCTGTTAAGTATGTATATCCTCCAACTACTTCCTTGATGCTTGGTCCATATATAAAGTAATAATCCAAATTACCATCTACAGCACCAAAATAATAGTATTTACTATTTTCCTTACCCATATCAAAGTGTGATTCAAAGGTATTATCAAAGAAAATACCAAAGGCTTCTTTTTCCTTCATAGCTATTAGGAAAGGAATGGATTTATACAAAGCTTCATAGCTTTCTACATGAGGACTTGGGTCATCGGTATTCCACATTTTATAGTGATAACCTTTTTTATTTAAGTGGCCAGTTTTTTCACCTAAACCATAGAAAAACATGTCCTCATCCATTTTCTTTAATACTTCTATCTTACATTTACGTTCTTCTGCTTCTATCTTATGTCCTTCTTCTGCAGCTATAGCGATGTCCTCTGCCCCTCTTCTTGCAAAAGGCTCCGCCTCACCTCTATAGTCCTCACAAAGGATTTTCCCTGTAGAGTCATACAGATCAACTTTAAAATTATCGAATATATTTACAATCAACTTATCAGTGGTTAGAGTTACTTTTCCAAGCTCATTTTTCACTGAAAAGTTGCATTCTTGAGCCTTTAATCCTTCAACAGCCTTGGAAGCACGTTCTTCTCTCATAAGTGGAGCAAAAAAATTGATTATAGAAGGTGTAATAACCTCCACTGTAACCTCCTGCTTTTCATACTGAATAAAAAGCTTATTAGCTTCCTGAACGCAGTCTACAATTTTTCCAAACATTAAACTTCCTCCATACTATCTATTCTGTCTCTGTAATGGCTAGAGCTACAGCTCCCTTTACTCCTGCATCCTCCCCAAGACCAGCTACTACTATTTCACAAGCATCTGCCATAGCCTCTAAGGTTCTTACTTTTACAACTTCATTAATTTTATCAAACATAACAGAGCCCATTTTTGAAACTCCGCCACCAATTACTATCATTTCTGGATCAAAGGACACAATTGTATTAGCAATACCTATACCTAAATATGTGAAACTTTTTTCAAGAATATCCTTTGACACCTTATCACCCTTTTGAGCCTCTACATAAACTTCATAAGAAGTAACTTTTTCATATTGAGATAAAGAAGTTTCTAGGCCTGCTTCTAAAGCCTCTCTGGCCTGCCTTGCAATGGCAGTACCTGATGAAAAAGCTTCAAGACATCCATAATTACCGCAATTACATTTTGGACCATCAGGTAATAAGGTGGTATGTCCTATTTCTAAAGCATTAGAAGTAGAGCCTTTGTAAAGCTTTCCATTCAACACAGCTCCTCCACCTACTCCTGTGCTCACTGTAACGTATATCATATTTCTTTTTCCCTTACCTGCGCCAAACATATATTCACCAATAGCTGCTACATTGGCATCGTTCTCTAAATACACTGGCAGGTCATAAACCTTCTTAACTTCACTTACTATGTTAAAGTTTCTAAAAGGTAAATTTGGACTAGTAATAATAATTCCCTTCTTTGAATCCAATGGTCCTGGAGATCCAATTCCTATAGCTTTTATTTCATTAATGGTCTTGCCCCCTTCTTCTAGGACCCTAGCAATTACCCCATTAATTCTGTCCAGTACTGCTTTTTCTCCTTTAAAAGCATCTGTAAGTACGGTGTTGGAACTTATAATATTTCCTTCTAAATCCGCCAGCGCACCTTTTATCTTTGTTCCCCCTAAGTCTATCCCTATAACAAAGTTGCATTTATCCTTTCCAGACATTTAATCACCTTCGTTTCTGCAATATTTTACA
>JAAYTB010000179.1 GCA_012523855.1 Clostridia bacterium | reverse complement strand
CATGTAAAAAAATAATATTAAAAGTCAAGGAGGATCAGATGGCAGAGTTAACCATATCTATGTCAGAAGCAGTTTCTATTCTACAAACTACCCTTTCCGAAAATGCTGACAATGTTAAAAGGGTTGAACTGTTTGATAAAAATAAAGTTCGACTTACAATTTCTGTGTCAAAACTATTACCAGATATCTTGGTAATCTTGTCCTACAAATCTTTTCAGAAAGGTCTAATGAAGTTTGATGTAAACAGCAAATATCCCCTTAAAATGTTACAAGCTTTCGTAAATAACATCGAACTTGAAGATATAGATGAGGATATATTTTATTTATCTGATGATGGACTATCTGTAAATATTAAGGATCTAATCAAACATTATACTAGAGATATTAATATTAAAGAAGTAAAGTTTAATATTAATATTTTTACCTTTGTAATTTCCTTTAACAATTAATTTATTTACTCATGTCTTTGAAGATTCTTCTCAGCTAAGCTGAGAAGAATCTTCCTTATATATGGACTTCCCTCTGCAATCGATAGCTACAATGGCTGGAAAGTTCTCAACCTGCAACTCCATTATAGCCTCGGTGCCTAATTCTTCATAGGCTACAACTTTTGCAGCCTTTATACTTTTCGCTATCAAGGCCCCTGCACCACCGATAGCTGCAAAATAAACAGCCTTATTTTTAACCATAGATTCTATAACAGCCTCATTTCTTTCCCCTTTACCTATCATAGCTCTAAGGCCTAAATCTAACAACTTTGGTGCATAGGCATCCATTCTTCCACTGGTAGTAGGTCCCGCTGACCCAATTACCTGTCCCGGTTTTGCCGGTGTAGCTCCAACATAGTATATTATACTATCCTTTATGTCAATTGGCAGCTCCTTACCTTCAGCTAACAATTCCGTCATTTTCTTATGTGCTGCATCTCTAGCAGTGTAAATAGAGCCTGTTATATATACCCTATCACCACAATTAAGTTCCTCTACTGCCTCTCTTGTAAAAGGAGTTCTTATAATCTTGTCCACTTTATCCCCCTCCTTATATTTCTCTTTCTAAATGTCTGCTAGCATGGCAGTTTATATTTACCGCCACAGGTAAGCCTGCAATATGGGTAGGAAAAGTTTCTATGTTAACAGCCAAGGCAGTAGTTATTCCTCCAAAGCCTTGGGGCCCTATATTAGTTTTATTTATAGTTTCCAACATTTCTTTTTCAAGGTCAGCATAGTAGTGATTTTCATTTCTTTGATTAATAGGTCTAAGCAAGGCCTTCTTGGCTAAGAAAGCTGCCTTATCAAAGGTTCCTCCTATACCTACTCCTACAACTATTGGAGGACAAGGATTAGAGCCAGCCTCCCTTACAACCTTCAATACAAAGTCTTTGACTCCTTCTATACCTTCTGAAGGTTTCAACATTCTTATCTGACTCATGTTTTCAGAACCAAAGCCCTTAGGGGCTACAATTATTTTCAGCTTATCACCAGGCTTTATATTGTAATATATTATAGCAGGCGTATTGTCTTTAGTGTTTTCTCTAAAAATAGGATCCTTTACTACAGACTTTCTTAAATATCCTTCCTGGTAGCCTCTTCTTATCCCTTCATTTATTGCCTCCTCTAAACTCCCCCCAGTAATATGAACTTCCTGACCTATTTCAACAAAGACACAAGCCATACCGGTGTCTTGACACATAGGCACCTGCTCCCTCTGGGCAATTTCTGCATTTTCTAATATTTTAGCTAATATATCCTTAGGCAGGGGCAATCTTTCTTCTTCCAAAGCCTCTTCTAATCTATGATGAATATCTTGAGATAAGTTATAGTTTGCTTCCATGGATAAAGCTTTCACTGTTTCAATAATTTCTGAAATATCTATCTCTCTCAATAAAACACCTCCACTAGTCTTCTTTAAAATAATTATACACAGATTCTCATACTTTTTCTATAGTTACAAATAACCAAGTCATATTTTAAATAAGAAACTTTAAATCTTATTCTTTTCATATTTTATTCCCCTTTATACTATATATAAAT
>JAAYTB010000178.1 GCA_012523855.1 Clostridia bacterium | reverse complement strand
CCCCTCAAATTTTCCTCTGTGTCATTAATAAAGGGCAGAATAGGGTCTAACCATACCACGGTAGGAATATTGTTATCCCTCATTATCTTTAAAACTTCAAAACGCCTCTTGCTTGTGCATACATTAGGCTCTATGATTTTGCACAAGTCTTCATCATAGGTTGTTAGGGTAATTTGCACCACAGCCTTTGTTTTTTCATTAATTTTCTTTAATAAATCTAAGTCCCTTAAGATTCTGTCAGATTTAGTTTGTATACTAACACCAAAGCCATATCTTTCAATTAGTTCTAGACACTTTCTTGTATGCTTAAGCTGATTTTCTATAGGTATATAGGAATAACTCATGGCCCCAGTGCCTATCATGGCTTTCTTTCTTTTACTTTTCAATGCTTTTTCCAGCAGCTGGACAGCATTTATTTTCACTTCCACATCCTCAAATTCATGTTGCATATTGTAACACTTGCTTCTAGAATCGCAGTAGATGCAGCCATGAGTGCAGCCTCTATATAGGTTCATACCATTTTGCGCTGATAATATTCCTTTAACTTCCTTAAAATGCATTGTATCTTACCTTTCTGCTGTAGTTTAATTTTTATTATCGAACCTTGCCCAATAGTTTTCAAGCAGTCTTATTATGGATACCAACTCTTAAAACATACTGTTGATCTCTTCAAAGTCTTCAATATAATAGTCTGCATATCTCTTTATAGCATTGTTTTCCTTTATATCTCTTTTTAATAAGTAAACCGTTAAGGCAGTATTAATGCCTAACCTTTTGGCAGCTTTCAATTCATCAGAACCACCATCTCCAATAAAAATAGACTTTTCAGGATCAACCTTCATCCTTTCCAAGGCTCTCAAATATATCTCTAACTGAGGTTTTATGTAGCCTACTTCATGAGAAAACACTGTCTCATCAAATAAATCCTTCAAAGGAGAGTCATGCCAATGCTTCACATCAATAACATCAGCATTACTAACTAAGCAAAGCTTTTTCCCTCTTCTTTTTAAATTCTTTAATACCTTTAAGACCTTAGGCTCTACTTCCATTAAGGCTCTTTTGTATCTCTCTTCCCTTAATCTCAAAATTTCCTTCTTCTGCTGGTCATTCACCTTTATTTTCATCTTAGCAAGTATATCATCAATTATCCTCTCAGGGTTTCTCACCTTTCCTAATGCTCTTCTCCTGTACAATTCCTTATCCTCTGCATATCTTTCCCACTCAGCTTTTGTTATTCCTAATACATCATTCTCGTTTCTCAAAGCATTATTCTTCGGTTTGATTAAAGTAAAGAACAGGTCGAAATATATGACCTTTATATCCTTTCTCATACCGAAACCCCTCTTTGATTTTTTTAATTTATGTTAAAATCAACTGTATGAAAATTATACCATTACTACTATAATATATAAAGCAAAAACAACTATCTGCCTACTATTACAGATAGTTGTTCCTTCTATTACCAGGTAAGAATATTTCAAAAAATTCTAGTATATCTATTGATAAACAGATGTGTTTTAATCAAAAGAACTCCAACTACTTGAAAATAATCTTAAATTCTTCGCAAACAACTAACATTTCCTCATCAAAATCAAGTCCAAATTCCTTAAGTTCTTTTGAGAAAAAATCTTTATGTACCTTTCTCCAATATGATAAGGACTTATCTCCTTCACCTTCTTTAAAAGCATGTTCCTCTGATACTTCCATGAAGGGACAAATATAAATTTTAGTTGTTTCAGTTATACAAACCGCCTTATTGTCCCCATCTAAAATAATATTCAAGCCACCCACTGGTGGTAGTGGACACTTCTCAAGTGCATATAACTGATAGGCTGATGCTGTGGCTGTTTTGACACCATCTACAACAAGCTTAGCAAGTTCATTTGCCGTTAAAGGATCTGAGCCGAAACTCCAGGCATGGTAAGTCTTATTTTTCACATTATTACTTTTTGTATATAAATTCCACATTTCCTCTGCTTTCATATTCTTTCACTATCCTTTTTAAATAAAATATATTGTTTATCTTCAAAATCTCTTCAAAACTATCTATAGCAAAGTCATATTCTTCAACTTCTCCAAAACCATACCTAGCATAAACAAAGGGAATTCCTGCAGCTTTTGCCGCCTTCTGATCCCCTGCTGTATCTCCTACATATATGGAACT
>JAAYTB010000177.1 GCA_012523855.1 Clostridia bacterium | reverse complement strand
TTTTACAATTGCTACCGCTTCTGGGTTAAATAATGTTAAATTCTTTTTTAAGTATTTAGATTTAGCTACTTGGTTTGATATAGGTAATGTAGTCTACGATGATGGAACAATACCAGGAAAACCTGAGCCGGAGATTTACATAAGAGCTGCTAATAAAATTGGAGTTTCTATAAATGAGTGTATGGTTTTTGAAGACGCAAAGTCTGGCATATTGTCAGCACATAGAGCTGGTGCTTGCAAAATAGTTGGAGTTGCTTCCTTACTTGATAAAGAGGCATTATTTAAAATTCAAGGTGTAGATCAAGTGATTGAAGACTATAGAAATGCTATAAGCTTATTAAAGTAGATTGCTATTTTCAAATGAATGTTTTATGCAATTCCAACACTTATTGAGCTACAGGGTATTTGCTATAGATGCTATAATTGGAATAGAGGAAATATTTTTAGTTTATACTTTTAAGGTGGACTAAGAAAATAAAAGAAAATAGAAGGTGATAGTTTTGATTAAACATATTGTAATGTGGAAATTAAAAGAATTTGCTGAAGGGAAAAATAAACTTGAAAATGCCCAAATAATAAAAAGAGACTTGGAGGCCTTGCAAGATAAAATTAAAGAGATTAGGCATATTGAAGTTGGTATAAATATTAATGAATCTGAACAGGCCTATGATGTGGTTTTATATTCAGAGTTTAATAGTATAGAAGATTTAAACATATACCAAAATCATCAAGAGCATTTAAGAGTTGCAGAATTTGTTGGTAAAGTTAGAGAGGCTAGAGTAGTTACAGATTATGAGACTAGCATATAAATTTTAATTTAAATCTTAATGATATAAGTCAGCAATAAAAGTGAATAAATAAAATAATGGTCTTCAAAGATCATAGTACAATGTTTTAAAGAAGTGTTGATGCAAAAATTCCAGACAAGGCCGAAAAATTACCCATCAACACTTATTTAAAACAAAGCCACATAGTTGAAATAGCATATCCTAGACTACTAATACAAACTCATCATTATCATAAAAAAACCAAAGGTTCATACCTTATAGCTATCTATTATTTCTGACCTCTGACTTCCGACCACTAAAAGTGGCTTAATCTACTTTTTTGCCCTTGCTGAGATAAAGTCAGTAATTTTTTCTTTTTTCCTTAGTTTGTATAAGCAATCTGGAAATAGAAGAAGTTAGCAAGACACCTGTTGCCAAAGCTCCTGCGCTGCTTAAGGTTTCTACCCCAAGTTTTAAGGCTTTGTCTAAACTTCCCGTTATAGATTCAAACATAGTATAATACATGCCGCCACCTGGTACTAAAGGGATAAGGGAGCATATTACATAAACTGTTACTGGAGCTTTATTTATTCTAGCCATGACTTCAGAGTATATACCAATAATAATTGAAGCCATGAAATTTGCAGTAGTAATACTAAAGTTTATTTCTTGAAAGAACATATATGAAAACCAAGCTATGGCCCCGCCTAGGGAAGCAAAAAATAAGTTCTTTCCTCTTATATTAAAAATAACGCCAAAACCTAAAGTTGCTAACATAGAATATAAAGTTTCTAGTAACATTAGCTTAAACCTCCAAAAGTAGAAATCCAGAATCCCAGTATTATACCGCTTCCTATAGCAATACCAATGGCAACAAGGAAGGCTTCTATAGCTCTAGCTAATCCTGATACTAAGTCGCCAGCGATAGTGTCTCTAATTGCATTGGTTATGGCTAGGCCAGGAACCAAGAGCATAATAGAACCTATAACTAATTGGTCAAAGTTGGCTACTAAACCTATCTTTTTTAGAATTAGCGACAGTAACATTGCAAGAGCGCCACCAACTATGTTAATAAAAAAGTCGTTTATCTGTAAGTTACTTAGATATATGGTAGTAGATTTGATAAAAAATCCTGTTATTAGGGCCATGAAAAAATCTTGAAAGGATCCACCCATGAGGAGGGTAAAGAAGCCAGCTACTAAGCTTGAAAAGAATATGGTTTTTGTCCGGCTATATCTTGGAGTGTTATCTATTTCCTTTAATAGCTTTGCTATTTCCTCCATAGAGTCTACATATTTACATATATTTCTTGATAGTTCATTGACCTTGCATATTTTCTCTAAGTTTACCGTTCTAACTTTTATTCTTTTCACAGTGGAAATTGTACTGCCGTCTATAGCTATAACAGACATTATAATCCCGGTGGGGGTAACGTAGCTTTCTGCCTGTCTTACTCCAAAAGCTGTACAAATTCTGTTGATAGTATCTTCCACCCTGTAAGTTTCACCGCCGTTTTCTAATATGATCCGTCCTGCTTCTACTGCAATGTGTACCACGGCGTTAATATCTTTATTATTCATATCATCACCTGCTTATATCTATGATATAATATTATTTCTTATATGTCATTTGTGAAAATAGCTTTAATGCTCCTAACACTTATATTTCTTAACTATTAAGTATATCATAGAGATATATTCTGTAAATATTCTAGTTTTATAATTTATATGGTAAAACCTGTTGATAAATGAAAGATTGATATTTATAATTGAATTATGATTCGTAATTAATAAGGAGGAGTGAAAAAATGAATTATAAGCATATTGAAACTGTAGATTCGGAAATTTTGCAGTTAATTGAGTCTGAGACTAAAAGGCAAGAAGATAATATAGAACTTATTGCTTCTGAAAACTTTACCAGCAAAGCGGTAATGGAAGCCATGGGATCCCCCCTAACTAATAAGTATGCTGAAGGCTATCCTGGAAAAAGATATTATGGTGGCTGCGAAGTTGTAGATAAGGTAGAGGATCTAGCTAGGGAAAGGTTAAAGGATCTTTTTGGAGCAGAACATGCTAATGTTCAGGCCCATTCTGGGTCACAAGCTAATATGGCAGTATATTTTGCTGTGCTAAATCCTGGAGATACAGTGCTAGGAATGAATTTGAGTCATGGAGGACATTTGACCCATGGAAGTCCTGTTAATTTTTCCGGTAAGTTGTTTAATTTTATATCCTATGAAGTAGATAAGGAAACGGAAAGAATAAACTATGATACCGTTAGGGAATTGGCATTACAACATAAACCAAAGATGATTGTAGCAGGAGCTAGTGCCTATCCAAGAGTAATAGACTTTGAAAGGTTCCGTAGCATTGCTGATGAAGTAGGGGCTTATTTTATGGTTGACATGGCCCATATTGCTGGACTTGTAGCTACAGGACTTCATCCTAATCCAGTACCTTATGCAGATTTTGTTACCACTACTACCCATAAAACTTTAAGGGGGCCTAGAGGTGGAGCTATACTGTGTAAGGAAAAGTATGCAAGGGACATAGACAAAACTATATTCCCAGGAATGCAGGGAGGACCTTTAATGCATACTATTGCAGCTAAAGCCATTTGCTTTAAGGAAGCTATGACTGAGGAATACAAGAGCTATATGGATCAGGTAGTTAAGAACGCTAAAGTATTAGCAGAGGCGCTATCAGGATATGGCTTTAAACTAATATCTGGCGGAACAGATAATCATCTACTGCTAGTAGATTTAACTAACAAGGGAATTACAGGGAAGGATGCAGAAAAGCTTCTTGATACAGTGGGAATTACAGTAAATAAAAATACAATTCCCTTTGAAACACTTAGTCCTTTTGTAACTAGCGGAATAAGAATAGGGACTCCTTCAGTGACAACAAGAGGTTTCAAAGAAGATGAAATGAAGAAGATCGCTTATTATATTAATTATGTAATTGAAAATAAAGATAAGGATTTAAGTAATATTAAAGAAGAAGTTCAAAAGCTATGTAGGGATTATCCTATATACCGATAATATAAGGATTTAGGAGGCTAGCAATGGTTGTAGATTTTACAAAACATTTAGATAAGGTAATGGACTACTTTCACAGAAAGGGAGGTTTTTTAACCTCTAAAAATGCTGATGAACTGAATACTATGACAATAAGTTGGGGTAATGTAGGATATGTTTGGGGTAAGCCTATATTTACTGTCTTTGTAAGAAAGTCAAGACATACTCATCATATAATAGAGGAAAGTGGAGAATTTACAGTAAGCATACCTATGAAGGATACTTTAAAGCAGGCCTTGGCTATATGTGGTT
This sequence comes from Clostridia bacterium, assembly GCA_012523855.1. Taxonomy (GTDB): domain Bacteria; phylum Bacillota; class Clostridia; order Clostridiales; family Clostridiaceae; genus Clostridium_AU. The sequence goes on along the minus strand of JAAYTB010000177.1, from coordinate 36,818 downwards.
CTAAATCCGGCAGAGATGTAAATAAGTTTCAGGAAGCTAATATATCTACTATAGAAGGAAAAGTAGTAGATACACCTGTAATTGCAGACTGTGGTATGTATTTTGAATGTAAGGTTATTTATAAGCAAGATATGTCTCCAGATTTCCTAAGAGATGATATTGTAAATACATCTTATATTGATGATGATTACCATACTATCTATCATGGTGAAATAGTTAGTTGTTACCAAAGGAAGTAAATATATTATTTTGCAAGAAATTCAACCTTAGGGTTGAATTTCTTGTTTTTTTCATCTCTAGGTTGACAAGTATTTTTTTTTGTAATATACTTTGAATATCAAAATACATTGTTTGATATTCAAAGTATTTGATAGGCAAACGGGATGAGGTGAATTTTTACAGTAAATATGGAAAGAAGTTTTAATGTTTTAAATGAATTATTGGTAGATCTTTTTAATGATATTCTTCAAATTGAGCAGAATTCATTAAAGCAGGGAAAATTAAATGATCTTTCTGTAACTGAGATACATACCATAGATGCTATTGGGATGTACGAACCAAGAAGTATGTCAGAGGTAGCCGCAGATTTAAGGATTACAGTAGGAACATTAACTACAGCTATAAACAAGCTGATAAAAAAAGGCTACGTAGAACGACAGAGGATAGAAGAAGATAGAAGGGTTGTATTAATTAAACTCACTAAAAAAGGAAAACTTGCTTATAGGGTTCACGAAAAATTTCATAAGGATATGATTATGGCCACAATTGAAGGCTTAAGTCAAGAAGAAGAAAAGATCCTAATTAGCGCTATGGATCGGCTTAATAACTTTTTTAAAGACAAATATAATTTGAATAAGCGCAGTGGGGAGAAGTGATATGAAAGAAGTATATATAAAAGGTACCGGAAGACACGTTCCAGAAAATGTAGTCACTAACGAAGATTTGGCAAAAATAGTGGACACTAACGATGAGTGGATTACATCAAGGACTGGTATAAAAGAAAGAAGGATAAGTAGTGGTGAAAATACTTCTCACATGGCTACTTGCGCTGCTAGGGAGGCTTTGGATAACGCAGGTATTAGTGCAGAAGACTTAGATTATATAATTGTTGCAACAGTAACAGCAGATAATTTTACTCCATCTACAGCTTGTATAGTTCAAAGGAATTTAGGAGCTACAAAGGCCGCAGCTTTTGATATTAATGCTGCTTGCACAGGCTTTATATATGGACTGAATGTGGCTACTCATCTTATCAAAAGCGGTTCCAGTGAAAATATTTTAATCATAGGATCAGAAACCCTATCTAAAATAGTAAATTGGGAAGACAGAGGTACTTGTGTATTGTTTGGTGATGGTGCCGGTGCTGTTGTTTTAAGCAGTTCTGCTGATAAAGGAGTAGGATCCATAGTTATAGGATCTGATGGGAGTAAGGGAGATGTATTGAAGAGTTGTGCTCTGCCAATAAACAATCCTTATATTAAGGATAGTAATACAGAGATAAATAATCATTATCTTACTATGGACGGACGAGAAGTTTTTAGATTTGCTACGGGGATTATGGTAGATAGTATAGAAAAAGTTCTCCAAGAGGAAGGGCTTACAATGGAAGAAATAAAATATGTAGTTCCCCACCAAGCTAATTTTAGAATAATAGACTATGCTGCTAGAAAACTATCAGCAGATATTAATAAATTTTATGTTAACCTAGATAAATATGGTAATACATCTGGCGCTAGCATACCAATGGCTCTAGATGAGATTAATAGAAAAGGACTTCTAAGTAAGGGCGATAACTTAATTATTGTAGGCTTTGGGGGAGGATTAACCTTCGGATCTGCATTAATAAAGTGGCAAAAATAATTAAAATTGGAGGAATGTAAAAATGGTATTTGAAAAAGTAAAGGAAATTATTGTGGATCAATTAGGTGTTGAGGAAGATGAAATAACTCTGGAAACAACCTTTGAAAATTTAGGTGTAGATTCTTTGGATTTATTTCAAATAGTTATTGAGATTGAGGAAGAATTTAATATTAAGATTGAAAATGCTGAGAGTATTAAGAGTGTAAAAGACGCTGTAGAATTTATCGAGTCCCAGAAATAGTTTAGCAAGGTCAGATGAAAATCTGGCCCTTCATGTAGTGTAGGAGGAGTGTTATGTTTCATTCAAAGATATGTGAAATTCTAGGCATAAAATATCCCATATTTCAAGGTGGCATGGCATGGATAGCGGATGGTTCCTTAGCAGCAGCAGTAAGTAATGCAGGAGGTTTGGGAATAATTGCAGCAGGTAATGCTCCCGTAGATTGGGTTAGGCAGGAGATTAGAAAAACAAAGGAATTAACAGATAGGCCTTTTGGTGTTAATATTATGCTTTTAAGTAGTAATGCTGATGAAGTGGCACAATTAGTTTGTGATGAGGGAGTTAAAGTTGTAACAACTGGTGCAGGAAATCCTGGCAAGTATATTAGCAAGTGGAAAGAATCCGGCATCACAGTAATTCCTGTAGTTCCTTCTGTAGCCTTAGCTATAAGAATGGAGAGAACTGAAGCAGATGCAGTTATAGCTGAGGGTTGTGAAGCCGGGGGACATGTAGGGGAACTTACAACTATGGCTTTAGTTCCGCAGGTAGTAAATGCTGTGAAGATTCCTGTAATAGCTGCAGGAGGAATTGGCGATGGCAGAGGAATTGCAGCTTCCTTTATGTTAGGTGCTGAAGGAGTGCAATTAGGAACTAGATTCTTAGTAGCTAAAGAATGTACAATTCATGATAATTATAAGCAAAAGGTATTAAATGCAAAGGACATTGACACAATAGTAACCGGAAGGGCTACAGGACATCCTGTAAGAGTACTAAAAAACAAGTTGGCTAGGAAGTTCCAATTGTTAGAAAAGGAATGTGCTGATCTAGAAAAATACGAAGAATTAGGAAGAGGCGCTTTACCAAAAGCAGTTAGAGAGGGAGATATAAATATGGGATCCCTAATGGCAGGACAAATCGCAGGTTTAGTAAAGAAGGAGCAGAGCGCTAAAGAAATAGTAGAAGAAATTTTCTCTGAAGCTGAGTTAGTAATAAAGAATTTTGGAGTAAGAGGTGGCCTATGGCAAAAGTAGGGTTTATTTTTTCAGGACAGGGTTCTCAATATCCTGGAATGGGCAAGGAATTATATGATAATTTTATAGATTGTAAAGAAGTTTTTAATGATGCCAATAAGGCCCTAGGCTTTGACTTAAGGGAAACTTGTTTTAAGGGAAGCCAGGAAGAATTGAATATTACAGAGATAACTCAGCCAGCAGTACTTACAGTAAGCATTGCTGCAATGAAGGCTCTTATGGCTAATGGTGTAAAGCCTGACGTAACTGCAGGTTTCAGCCTTGGAGAATATTCAGCTTTAGTTTGTAGTGGAGTCATAGATTTTACTGAAGCAGTAGCTTTGGTGAGAAAAAGAGGAAGGTTTATGCAGGAAGCTGTACCCCTTGGAAAAGGTGGAATGACAGCGGTACTTGGATTAGATAGACAGATAATAATTGATGGTTGCAAAGCTGCTTCGGATTTTGGCACTGTTGAGGCAGTGAACTTTAATTGCCCTGGTCAAGTAGTTATAGCTGGTGAAAAGGAAGCTTTGGCTAAGGCAAGTGAATTGTTAACAGAAAAAGGTGGCAGGTGTATACCTTTGCCTGTAAGTGCCCCTTTTCATAGCTCTTTGCTAAAGAAGGCTGCAGAGAACTTAGGAAAGGAATTAAGTACAGTAAATATAAAGGATATGGAAGTTCCAGTACTAACTAATGTACATGGAAATTATATAAATGATAAAAGTGAAATAAAGGACTTACTTGTGAAACAGGCTATGAGTCCAGTACTTTGGGAAAATATAATAAATAAAATGATAGAAGATGGCGTTGAAATTTTTATAGAATTAGGACCTGGTAAAACTCTTACAGGTTTTATGAAGAAAATAAATAGAAAAGTTACAGCTTTAAATGTACAGGATATGAAGTCTCTTAATAATACATTGGAAAAATTAAAAGAATTATAAAATCTAACATATTCTTGAGGAGGATCTTATGTTAAGTGGAAAGTGTGCTGTTGTTACCGGTGCTGGAAGGGGAATAGGTAAAGCTATAGCATTAAAGTTGGCTGAAGAAGGTGCCAAGATAGTTATAAACTATAGAAATAGTGAAAAGGAAGCGCAGGAGCTGGTAGCTGCCATTGAAAGTAAAGGTGGAAAGGCTCTAGCTATAAAAGCAGATGTTAGTAAATTTGATGAAGCAGAAAATCTATTAAAAACTGCCAAAGATACTTTTGGTTCCCTAGATATATTAGTGAATAATGCAGGTATTACTAAGGATAATTTAATGCTAAGAATGAAGGAAGAAGACTTTGACAGTGTTATAGCAACTAACTTGAAAGGTTGTTTTAACTGTATAAAACATGTTTCACCAATAATGCTTAAGCAAAAGAGTGGAACAATTATCAATATTTCTTCCATAGTAGGTTTAGTTGGGAACGCTGGTCAGGCCAACTACGCTGCTTCAAAAGCTGGTGTGATAGGTCTTACTAAATCAATGGCTAAAGAACTAGGTACAAGAGGAATTACAGTTAATGCAGTGGCACCTGGCTATATAGATACTGATATGACAGAAGTGTTGTCACAGAAAGTTAAGGATGCCATAATGGACAATATTCCCTTAAAGAGAATGGGAAAAACTGACGATGTAGCAAATTTAGTAGCATTTTTAGCATCCGACAAGGCGGCCTATATAACGGGGCAAGTTATACATGTTGACGGCGGAATGGTAGTATAAAGAGAGGTGATATGATGTTGAATAGAGTGGTTATTACAGGAATGGGAGCAGTTACTCCTATTGGGAATGATGTAAAGACTTTTTGGGAAAACTGTAAGAATGGTGTATCAGGGATAGATTATATTAAAGGCTTTGATACAACGGATTTTAAAGTTAAAATTGCTGCAGAAGTAAAGGATTTTGAGGCAGAACAGTATATAGCTAGAAAAGAAACAAAAAGAATGGATAAATTTTGTCAATATGCTATTGCTGCATCAGAGCAAGCTTTGAAACAAAGTGGATTGGATTTGGATACTCTAGATAAATATAAATTTGGTGTTCTTATAGGATCTGGTATTGGAGGTTTAGGAACTATTGAAAAGGAATGTGGAAAGCTTTTTCAGAAGGGACCTTCAAGGATTTCCCCTTTGTTCATTCCTATGGCAATATCTAATATGGCCTCAGGAAATGTAGCTATAAGATACGGTGCAAAGGGTGTTTGTACTAGTGTTGTTACTGCCTGTGCTAGTGGAACTAATGCCATTGGAGAAGCTTTCAACATACTCCAGAAGGGCACAGCTGATGTAATGATAGCAGGTGGATCAGAAGCTTCTGTTACACCATTAGGTGTTGCAGGATTTACTACTTTAACAGCTCTTAGCACAAAAAATGATTTGGAGAGATCTTCTATTCCTTTTGATAAGGAAAGGGATGGCTTCGTCATAGGTGAAGGGGCCGGCGTAGTGATTATGGAAACTTTGGATCATGCATTAAAAAGGGGAGCAAATATTCTATGTGAGATCGTAGGATATGGTTCAACCTGCGATGCTTACCATATGACTTCACCAGACCCAGATGGAGAAGGAGCGGCCAGATCTATGGAATTGGCTTTAGCTGATGCTGGAATTAGTAAGGATCAAGTATCCTACATAAATGCTCATGGTACCAGCACACCTTACAATGATAAGTTTGAAACAATAGCTATAAAAAAAGTATTTGGAGAGCAAGCTTATAAAATACCTGTTAGTTCTACAAAATCTATGACAGGACATTTATTAGGGGCTGCCGGTGCTATTGAAGCTATTATATGTATAAACTCTATATTAGATGATTTTATTCCGCCCACCATTGGTTTAAAGGTGAAGGATGAAGAGTGTGATTTGGACTATGTGCCTAATGTAGGACGTAAGACAGAAGTTAATGTTGCAATGTCTGATTCTTTAGGTTTTGGTGGACATAATGCAACTATACTATTAAAGAAATGGAAAGAATAAGAGAGGTAGGATATGGATTTAAACTTAGTCAGAGAAATTGTCTATATGATGGAAAATTCTAAACTTTCCTCTATGGAAATAGAATTTAAAGATTTAAGAATTAAAATGGAAAAGAATATAGGCGAAAGAGAAGAAACTATAGTAGTTAATAATATACCTACAGAAAGTAAAAAACACGAATCCCCTGTTAGCAAGGAGACTGAGGTAGGTACTGATCTTACTCCTGAAATGGAGGAAGTAGACGGTAGTGAGTATACTATAATAAAGGCGCCTATGGTAGGAACCTTCTATCCTGCACCCTCGCCGGACAGTGAGCCTTTTGTAACTGTGGGCAAGGCTGTTAAAAAGGGAGACGTAGTTTGTATAATAGAAGCTATGAAATTAATGAATGAAATTGAATGTGAAGGCAATGGGACCGTAGCAGAAATTTTGGTTAATGAAGGCGACATGGTGGAATACGGTCAGCCCTTATTCAAAATAAAATTGTAAAGTTGGTGTTATTATGGATATAACTGAAATACAAAAGGTATTGCCTCATAGATATCCTTTTCTATTGATAGATAAGATTGAAGAACTAGTGCCAGGGCAAAAAGCAGTTGCAATTAAGAATGTAACTATGAATGAATACTTTTTCCAAGGACATTTTCCACAGGAACCAGTAATGCCTGGAGTCCTAATAATAGAAGCCTTGGCTCAAACTGGCGCTATGGCTGTTTTGAGTTTAGAAGAGAACAAGGGTAAGATAGCATACTTTGTAGGTATAGATAAGGCGAAGTTTAGGAAAAAGGTAGTGCCTGGAGATGTATTAAAATTAGAAGTTGAGGTAATCAAGGTAAAGGGACCAGCTGGGGTAGGTAAGGCTGTTGCTAAAGTAAATGATAAGAAAGTCTGCGAGGCTGAGATTACATTCATTGTCGGAAGATAATGGAGGAGGGCTTATGTTTAAAAAGATATTGATTGCAAATAGAGGTGAAATTGCTGTTCGCATCATACGAGCTTGTCGAGAAATGGGCATAATATCTGTGGCGGTATATTCAGAAGCAGACCGTGATGCCCTGCATGTGCAACTGGCAGACGAAGCTATTTGCATTGGAGGACCTGCTTCCAAGGATAGTTACCTAAATATACAAAACATATTAAGCGCCACAGTATTAACCGGCTCAGAAGCAATACATCCAGGATTCGGTTTTCTTTCTGAAAATAGCAAGTTCGCTAAGATGTGCAGCGAATGTAATATTGTTTTTATTGGTCCTGATGCTGAAAGTATTGACTTGCTAGGGAATAAGTCCAGGGCTAGAGAGATTATGAAAGAGGCAGATATACCTATAATACCAGGAACAGAAGGTTCTCTAACTAGTGAAGAACACGCTTTAGAGATGGCTGAAGAAATAGGCTATCCTGTAATGATTAAAGCTGCTGCCGGTGGTGGTGGTAGAGGAATCAGGATAGTTTATAATAAGGAAGAGCTTTCTAAGGCCTATAATACAGCGAAAACTGAAGCACAGGCTTGCTTTAATGACGATACTTTATACATGGAAAAGTTTATTGATAAGCCACGTCATATTGAATTTCAAATTTTAGGAGATAAGTATGGCAATATAATTCATTTAGGGGAAAGAGAATGTTCTGCTCAAAGAAAAAATCAAAAAGTTCTAGAGGAAGCACCATCCAATATATTGACTCCTGAGTTAAGGCGTCAGATGGGAGAAGCAGCAGTTAGAGCAGCAAAAAAAGTGGGCTATCATAACGCTGGAACTGTAGAGTTTTTAGTAGATAGTAATTTAAATTATTATTTTATGGAAATGAATACTAGAATCCAGGTAGAACATCCTATAACGGAATTAGTTACAGGTATTGATATAGTTAAACAGCAGATTAGAATTGCCGCAGGTGAAAAGTTAGAATTAACTCAAGAGGACATAAAGCTTCGAGGTCATGCTATAGAATGTAGAATTAATGCAGAAGATCCTAGTAAGGATTTTAGACCTTCACCAGGTAAGATTATTGGATTAAATGTGCCAGGAGGACCTGGAGTTAGAATCGACAGTGCTGTATATCAAGGATATACTATTCCCCCTTATTATGATTCTATGGTAGCTAAGCTTATAGTGCATTCTGAGAATAGGGATAGTGCCATTGAAAGAATGAAGAGAGCTTTAGGAGAACTGCTGATTGAAGGTATCGTTACAAATATAGACTTTCAATTTGATATACTATGTGATGAGGAGTTTATTAAAGGAGATTATAATACTTCATTCTTAAAGGATAAGTTGGTGAAAAGTGAATGATTAAGGATTTGTTTAGAAAACAAAAATATATAACAATCAGCACTTCGAATTTAAATATCGAAGAGTTACATAAGCCGACAATACCTGATGGTATGTGGGTTAAATGTAATAACTGCGGTAAAATATTATATAAAAGTGATGTAGAGGACAACTGCAATACCTGTGGAAGCTGCAATTATCATTTTAGACTTACAGCAAAAGAAAGACTTGAATTAGTACTGGATAAGGACTCCTTTGTAGAGTTTGATAAAAATATGGAAAGTGTAAATCCTATAAAATTCCCTAATTATGAAGACAAATTAAATAAAGCTAAGCTTGCTACAGATATGAAGGAAGCAGTTATAACAGGAAGAGGTAAGATTGCAGATTTCCATACGGTTATAGCTGTTATGGATAGTAATTTTATGATGGGAAGTATGGGATCTGTAGTAGGTGAAAAAATTACTAGAGCTGTGGAATATGCTACAAAGCATAGACTACCAGTTATAATATTTACTGCTTCTGGTGGCGCGAGAATGCAGGAGGGAATCATATCCCTAATGCAAATGGCTAAAATAAGTGGGGCTATAGCTAAACATGATGAAAATAAACTTCTTTATGTTTCTGTATTGACGGATCCAACAACTGGAGGGGTAACTGCAAGCTTTGCTATGGAGGCAGATATAATCTTGGCTGAACCTGGTGCCTTAATAGGTTTTGCAGGAAAGAGAGTTATACAAAACACTATAAAGCAAGAGTTGCCAGAGGGCTTTCAAATTGCAGAGTTTTTACTAGAAAAAGGTTTTGTTGACAGTATCATCCACAGAACAAAGCTTAGAAGTACCTTAGCTAATATTTTACAGCTCCATGGGAGGGATAGCTATGAGTAAGAGAAAAAGTGCTTGGGACAGGGTTAATATAGCCCGTGCTCAGGAAAGACCCTCGGCTAAACAATATATAGATAGAATTTTTGATAAGTTTATGGAGCTCCACGGTGACAGGAATTTTGGCGATGATCATGCAATAATTGGTGGCATTGCCATGCTTGATGGAAAGCCAGTTACAGTAATAGCGGTCCAGAAAGGTGAAAATACAAAGGACAATATATATAGAAACTTTGGGTGTCCACATCCGGAAGGTTATAGAAAGGCTCTTAGGTTGATGTTGCAGGCAGAGAAATTTAACAGGCCTATAGTCTGCTTGGTAGATACTCAAGGAGCTTACTGTGGAGTAGGCGCTGAGGAAAGAGGTCAAGGAGAAGCTATAGCTAAAAATCTTATGACCATGATAAATTTAAAGGTACCTATAATCTCAGTGGTCATCGGTCAAGGAGGTAGTGGTGGTGCACTAGCACTTGCAGTGGCTGATGAGGTTTGGATGCTGGAAAATTCTATTTATTCAATCTTATCACCGGAAGGCTTTTCTAGCATTTTGTGGAAGGATTCTTCTAGAGCCCGAGAAGCTGCTGATGTTATGAAACTTACAGCGGAAGAGTTGCTTAAATTAAAGGTCATAGATAAAGTAATAGCAGAACCTAAAGGTAATGCTTCTAAAGATATAGATGCTATGTCAACTCTACTAAAAGATAGATTGATAGATACTTTTGAAAGATTATGCAAGTTATCAAAAGATGAATTATTATTAAATAGATATGAAAAGTATAGGAAAATTGGGCATTATAAAGAATAATTATAAGATTATACGTATAAATATAAAAAAACTCTCGTGCATAACGAGAGTTTTTGTTGTATAATAGTTGTATAATTATTAAAGTGTAGGTATAAGTATAAAACGGGGGCGATTATATGAAAGCTAATTTGAAGGGGAAAAGCTTTTTAACACTATTAGATTTTTCACCGGAAGAAATAAGATATTTTTTAGATTTGGCTCATAATTTAAAAAAGAAAAAGAAGATGGGAATCAGGGATAAAAAATTAGAAGGTAAAAATATTGCTTTGATATTTGAAAAGACATCAACAAGAACAAGATGTGCCTTTGAGGTTGCAGCCTACGATGAAGGGGCTAATGTAACTTATTTAACTAATTCCCAGATGGGCAAGAAGGATTCAATAGAAGATACAGCAATAGTTCTAGGCAAGTATTTTGACGGTATTGAATATAGAGGTTTTGACCAAAAAATAGTAGAGATTTTGGCAGAAAAGTCTGGGGTGCCAGTGTGGAACGGTTTAACAGATGAAGATCATCCTACACAAGTGCTAGCAGACTTTATGACAATAGAAGAAAATATAGATAAGCCTTTAAAAGAAATAAAGCTTACTTTTGTTGGAGATACAAGAAACAATATGTGCAATGCCTTAATGTATGGCTGTGCTAAAATGGGTATGACCTTTGTAGCATTTGGACCCAAAGATCTGTGGCCAAGTGAAGAAGTATTAAAAAAAGCTAAATCAATAGCAGTAGAAACTGGGGGTCAAATTCTTGTAACGGACAATATAGAAGATATAAAGGGTTCCCATGTTCTTTATACAGATATTTGGGCTTCTATGGGAGAGGAAGATAAAATTGAAGAAAGAGTTAAGCTCTTATCTCCCTACAAGATTACTATGGATATGTTGAAAGCTACTGGCAATGAAGACGTTAAGTTTATGCATTGTTTGCCAGCTTATCATAACTTTGAAACGGAAACAGCTTGGTTTTTTATGGAGAAAAAGGGGATAGATATTAGGGAAGTAGATGAAGAGGTATTTAAAAGTAACAATTCCTTAGTTTTCGATGAAGCAGAGAATAGATTGCATTCTATTAAAGCCATTATGGTTGCTACATTGCAATAGAATATTTATGGACAACTGGAAAAGCATTTATGTAATCAAGATGAAGTTTTACTAATGTAATACGAAGATTAAAGGGTGGTTAATATGGGTAATTTAATTGACTACATTTACTCAAGAAGCATTGTTCAAAACTATTGTAATAAAAAGGTGGAGTCACAAAAAATAATGCTTTTGTTAGAGGCTGCTATGGCGGCGCCAAGTGCATGTAGTAATGATCCTTGGGAGTTTATCGTAATTTCAGAAGAAGAAAAATCAAAGGAACTAAAAGAAAAAACTAAATTTAAATGTTGTAATGCACCATTGTCAATTGTAGTATGTGGAAATACTAAGTTAGGGAAAGTAGATATAGAAAATACACTTTTACAAGACTGTAGTGCTGCCATACAAAACATAGTTCTGGCTTGTGCAGGTATTGATTTGGCCGCAGAATGGTGTATTATATATCCTTCTTATGAGAAAATAGAATCTATAAAAGAAATGTTGCATATACCTGAACATGTAATTCCTTTAGGAATTGTATGTGTAGGCTATCCAAATGAAACTAAAAGCTTAAAGGCAAAATATAATGAAAAAAGAATCTATTGGGAAGAGTATGATTCAAGTAGAAGTCTAAAAGGGAGACCTAAAAAGAGCTTAAGATTTTAAAAAACAGAGACAGCTAACTAAATCAGTGATTTATGTATTTTTAGAACTATTCATATTAAATATGGGTAGTTCTTTATATATGAAGAAAAAAGTAAAAAGTGGTAGTAATATGGATGGTAAATGATATAATAAAATTATGTAATCATAAGATAAATAGGGAAGAAATCTTATTAAGGGGGACATTGATGAAGAAGTTTTTGGTAGTTTTGTTGTTTTTAAGTATTTTTCTGTCACCATCTCCGGTAGAAGCTGCTTCTACAAAAACTTATAGTATTGAAAACTTGGTTATAAATGCTACAATATCAGAAAATGGAGATGTTTATGTAGAAGAGGAATTATCCTACTACTTTAAAGGAAACTTTAATGGTATATACAGAAATTTCTCTAAGAAAGGAGCTAAAGATATTACTATATCAGCGGTCTTATTAGAAGATCATCAAGGTAATATAAGTAGCTTAAAAGAAAATCAGGGATCTAATAACAATTATTATGAATTGGATAGATCCGGTTCAGTTACCAATGTAAAAATATTCTCTAAAAGTAATAATGAAAGAAAAAAGTTTACAATTAAATACACTATTCATGGAGCTGTTGTTAAGAGAGAGAACTTGGGAGAATTGAATTGGGCCTTTTATGAGGTAGAGAACAATGTAGCAGTCAATAATTTTGCCCTAAATTTATCATTGAAGAATGGAAATTTTGATATGTCAATTTTCAAGCACTGGGGCTACATTGACGGCAAGGATCTAACGGATAGCTACAATGAAAAAGGTTTCCAAATGAAAGGTAAGAATTTAACAGGAAAACTAGGTGTAAAGGTCCACTTTCAGCCAGAGTATTTGAATATTCCCATTACAAAAAAAGGACGAGGGAGCGCTACTGGCTTAGCTATATTAGCAGTGATTTTTATTTCTATCCTTGCAATTGTAAATTCTATGGTTAAGAAAAATAAAAAGTATAAAGCCGCTGTTGAGGAGTATAGATCTAAATATCTGCATTTCAACGGTGATCTAGTAACTATGGCTCCTAGCGAAATGCCTCCAGCACTAGTTAATCTCTTGATTAATGAGAATTATATATCACATTCAGTATTATCTGCTACTTTGTATTACCTATGCCATAAAGGTTACTATACTTTAGCGGAAGATTCCCATTCTAAGTTTAGTTTATCTAAGAGGAAAAAGGGGGATTTAGTCTTTAGGCGTAATTACCAAAAATCATTACCAGCATCAGAACACCTAAGAAACTTTATTAAATGGATGTCAAAATACGAGCTAAATGGCCAATTGTCACTGAAGGCTATAAAAAATAAAGTAAATACAAGGTCAGGTGCTCTCGATTTTAAAAGATCCTATTCAAACTGGGAAAATATTATAAAAAGAGAGGCTAGAGAGCTAGGTTTTTATGTATCTATTGAGAATAGAAGAATCTTAAGTAATGTATATTACGATGAAAAATTGAAATGGCTTGCTTACAAAAAATATCTTTTAACCTTTGTCAACAATACAAGTAGGGAAGAAGTAGATAGGATAGATGAGGTCCTTATATATGCATCAGTGCTAATAGCCAACGATAATCAGTTGGAAAAGCTAGTAGATAGAGTAAATAATTCCTATCATCCAAGGAATAGATATAATAATAACTTTTTCTATTATTACTATCCTTTCTTTATGGCTAATCATACTATGTGGGACGGAATTAATTATGATATTGATCGAGTAAGCACTTCTGATGACGGAAGTGGATTTGGTGGTTTCTCCAGTGGAAGTAGCTTTACTGGTGGTGGCGGAGGAGGCTCCGGGGCATTTTAAATGCCTCAGAGCTGTAGTTTTGAAGGAAATTACTTGTTAAATAAGAAGTGCTGAACTTCTTATTTTTTTGCGCAAAAAAACAAGAAATTATAGTTGACAATTTTACTAGGATTTGCTATTGTAAAAATAAAGTCTAGTAAAAGAGTCGGATTTAAAGGAAGTGATTAGATGAAGTTGTCTACCAGAGGTAGATATGGAGTTAAAGCTATGGTTGATCTAGCTGTTAACTATGGAGATGACCCTATTTCTATAAAGAGCATCTCTGATAGGCAGGGAATATCCGAGTATTATTTAGAACAGTTATTTGGACCTTTAAGAAAGGCTGGAATAATAAAAAGTATAAGAGGTGCACAAGGTGGATATATTTTAAATAGGTCTCCTGAGCAGATTACTGTTGCTGAGATTATACAAGTATTAGAAGGGCCTATAGAGATTTCTGATTGTATAGAAGGTGTTGCTTGTAGCAATGAAGATTACTGTGCTACAAGGCTTCTATGGGAAAAGATAAAAAATAGTATCGATAGTGTTCTAGACTCAACTACTCTCAATGACATAGTAGAAGATTACTATAAGATTAAAAAAAAGAAAAATACAAATTCTTTAACATAGTAAGAAAAGATACAATTAAAAAACATCAGGCTATAGATATCTAATTTCAAAGCTAATTTAGATATAGAGTATAGATCTATATATTGAAATTGGATTCCTTCTTTAGACCTTTTGGATAGCTATATAATTGACATAAATCAAGGAAGGTGAAATAATGAACAAAACTATTTACATGGACTATGCATCAACTACTTACACAAAGAAAGAAGTAGTTGATGAGATGCTACCTTATTTTACAGAAAACTTTGGTAACCCATCATCTATTTACTCTTTGTCTAGAACAACGAAAAGAGCTATAGATGTTAGTAGAGATAGAGTTGCTAAAGCCTTAAACGCAGATGCATCAGAAATATTTTTTACTGGTTCTGGTTCTGAAGCTGATAACTGGGCCATTAAAGGCATCGCTTTTGCAAATAAAAAGAAGGGTAATCATATAATAACTACTCAAATTGAGCATCACGCAGTACTACATGCCTGTGAGTATTTAGAAAAACATGGTTTTGAGGTTACCTATCTGCCTGTAAATGAGGAAGGTTTTATTAGCGTTGATGATTTAGCTGCAGCCATAAAAGATACTACAATTTTAGTATCTGTAATGTTTGCAAATAATGAAATTGGAACCATTCAGCCTATTAAAGAAATTGGAAGGTTATGTCGTGAGAAAAAAGTATTATTCCATACAGATGCGGTGCAGGCTGTGGGTAATGTATCTATTGATGTTAAGGATATGAATATAGATTTGCTTTCATTAGCAGGTCATAAGTTCTACGGACCTAAAGGTGTCGGAGCTTTATACATAAGAAAAGGTGTTAGAATAGATAATTTAATTCATGGTGGTGGCCAGGAAAGAGCTAGAAGAGCTGGCACAGAAAATGTAGCTGCTGTAGTTGGTTTAGGTAAAGCTATTGAACTGGCAGTTACTAATATGGAAGAAAAAAATGAAAAATTAATAGCTATGAGAAATAAGCTTATAGACGGTTTGTTAAAAGTGCCTTATACAAGATTAAATGGACCAAAGAGCGAAAATAGATTGGCTGGAAATGTTAATGTGTGCTTTCAATTTATTGAAGGGGAGTCAGTGCTATTACTATTAGATGATGCAGGGATTTGCGCTTCTAGCGGTAGTGCATGTACTTCTGGAGCTCTAGATCCTTCTCATGTGCTTTTGGCCATTGGATTGCCCCATGAAATTGCTCATGGTTCCTTAAGGCTAAGTTTAGGGGAAAGCAATACAGAGGGAGAAGTGGATTACGTTTTAGAAGTTGTACCCAAAATAGTAGCAAGACTTAGAGAGATGTCTCCTTTGTGGGAAGACGTTGCAAAACAGGGAGGATGCCAAAATGTATAGTGAAAAAGTAATGGACCATTTTAGAAATCCTAGAAATGTTGGAGAGATAGAAGACGCAAATGGTATTGGAGAAGTTGGTAATGCTAAATGCGGAGATATAATGAAAATATACTTAAAAGTTGAAGATAATATTATTAAAGATATTAAATTCAAAACTTTCGGTTGTGGATCTGCAATAGCTTCATCTAGTATGGCTACAGAGCTTATCAAAGGTAAGACCTTAGAAGAAGCTTGGAAGATTACCAACAAAGCAGTGGCAGAAGCTTTAGATGGACTGCCACCAGTAAAAATGCATTGTTCAGTATTGGCAGAAGAGGCCATCCATAAGGCTATTAACGATTATAGGATAGGCCAAGGTTTGGAGCCCTGGGAAATGACAGAACATGATGATATCCATGATCATGTTCATGGAGAATAAAATAATAGTTTATTAATAACGTAGGGTTTCCTGCGTTTTTTCTTTATTAAAATTTAACCTATGATTTAATTGTTTTCTTTATAATAATTTTTCCAAACTGTGAAATAATAACATTATCATAAAGGATTAGGAGTATTTAAATGTATAGCTTAAAAGATTTTTTGACAAAGAAGGTTATGTATAGCGATGGTAAGAAAGTTGGAACTGTTACTGATTTAGCTGTGAATTTTAGCAAAAAGAAAGTAAGAGGTTTCTCTGTAAATGGAATCAATATATTTGGTAGAAAAAATAAAATAGTTTATATAGAAGATACAATTTACTTTGACGAAAGTTTAATTGTTAAGAAGGTAACAGAATCAAAAGATTTAACCTTTTCAGCTATTAAGGGGATGGAGGTATTAGATCTGCAAGGTAACATTATAGGCATAGTTGAAGATATTCTTTTTGATGGTGACTTTAGTATGAAGGGAATGATCATTAGCCCTGGAATATTGAGAAAAATCACAGTGGGGAAAGGTGTTTTGTTAATAAATGATATAATTGTTGGAGACAACAGTGTTCTCTATTATGGAAAGAATAATATACGATTTAGAATTTTACGTCACAGCATAAGTGGTGCAAATTATTATGAATAAATATATACGTTATGCTATAATAATTATATTGTCCCTATTGTTAGTATACCTCATATCCACTAATTCAATCCTAAAAGAAGTATCTAAAACAGCCTTTATAGCTTTTGTCGTAGCCTATTCCTTAAAACCTGTTCAAGGAAAAATGATGGAAAAGGGCATTGGAAAGAAACTATCATCAATAATTTTGCTTTTGGCAGTCTTATTGGGAGTTGTTTTATTATTTGCTTTTTTAATTCCCAGTGTAATTAAAGAAGCCTTGAATCTAGGCGCTACTTTTGATGAAATGGAAGGTTTTATGCAAAATGTAAGCAGGGGCATTGAAAACTTGTCAAATAATAAGTATTTAAAAAATGTTACTAAAATTGCCTTGAATAAATGCGAAACTTTAGCCAGCACTTTTTTTAGCAATTTGTTTGATGGTGTTTTTAAAAAGACTGGTAATATTTTTTCTTTAGCTGTTATTCCAATATTAGTCTACTATATTTTAGCTGACGGGGAGCTTCTAAGTAAGAGTCTTATTTTTTTAATTCCTCTTAAAAATAGGAGAATAATAAGAAAATTATGCAGAGACATAAATGTAATACTATCTAAATATATATTAAGTCAATTTCTTTTGAGTGCTTTGATTAGTGCTATGACTTTTACTGTCCTAATAATATTAGATATAGATTTTCCACTAATGTTGTCATTGCTAAATGGTATATTTAATATTGTACCCTATTTTGGCCCCCTTTTAGGATCTTTACCTTCTGTTATAATAGCCTTGTTAGATTCACCTAAAAAAGCTATTTGGGCTGCTTTATTGTTAAACTTAATTCAGCAAATTGAGGGTGATATAATAGCCCCAAAGATAACTGGAGACACTGTGGATATACATCCCTTATTTATTATCTTACTACTTATAGCTGGGGGAAAAATAGGTGGATTTGTAGGTATGGTAATGGCTGTACCTATAGCTGTAATTGTTAAAGTAATAATAGAAGACCTGGATTACTACATGTACTCATAAATGATTCTTGACAGATTTTGCTCAATAAATTATAATTGCTCTATATATTTAATAGTTGGTGATGATAGGAATTAGTAGATTGATTGATCCATTCAGAGAGGAAGTGGTTGGTGAAAACTTCTTGGTAGGTCCTTCGAAGCTGTCCTTGAGCTATATTTTAATGAGATGCAGGAATTTTCCTGTAACTAGGGTGGTACCGCGGAATAGACTTTCGTCCCTTGAGGGATGTAGGTCTTTTTTTATTTTATACATAAATTTATTATAGGAGGAAGTACAATGAAATCAATGGGTTTAAATGAAATTAGAGAAGCATATTTAAAGTTTTTTGAAAGTAAAGAACATTTAAGACTTGAAAGTTTTCCACTAGTACCTAAAAACGATAAAAGTCTATTGTTAATAAATGCTGGTATGGCACCACTTAAGCCATACTTTACAGGTTTACAAAAGCCGCCAAAAACAAGAATAACTACTTGTCAAAAATGTATAAGAACTGGTGATATAGAGAATGTAGGAAAGACTTCAAGACATGCTACCTACTTTGAAATGCTTGGAAATTTTTCTTTTGGAGATTACTTTAAAGAAGAAGTTATACCGTGGGCTTGGGAGTTTGTAACTGAGGTTTTACAGATAGCTAAAGATAAGCTTTATGTAACCATCTATCTTGAGGATGATGAAGCCTTTGATATTTGGACAAAGAGCACAGATGTAGATCCTGCAAGGATATTTCGTTTAGGAAAAGAAGATAACTTCTGGGAAATAGGCCAAGGCCCCTGTGGACCATGTTCTGAGATACATTTCGATAGAGGGGAAGGAGTTATAAAAACAGTAGAAGAGTTTTTAGCTGCTGCAGATGCTGATAGGGTAGTAGAATTTTGGAACCTTGTATTTACACAATTTGATAAGGATGAAAATGGAGTTTACAATAAATTAGAACATCCTAACATAGATACAGGTATGGGCCTTGAAAGAATAGCAACTATAATGCAAGGAAAAGACACTATATTTGAGGTAGATACAATAAAATCTATTTTGGATGAAGTTTGTAGAGTATCTTCAACTACTTACGGAGAAAATAGCAGTAAAGACATTTCCTTAAGAATAATTACTGACCATATTAGAAGTGTAACCATGCTAATATGTGATGGTGTCCTTCCATCTAATGAGGGACGAGGTTATGTTTTAAGAAGACTTCTAAGAAGAGCAGCAAGACATGGCAGACTTCTAGGGTTAAAGGAGGCTTTCTTATATGACCTATGCGATGTGGTAGTAAAAAACTCCAAAGGAGCATATCCTCAATTAGAAGAACAAAAAGATTATATTAAAAATGTAATTAAAATTGAAGAGGAAAGATTTGAAGAAACTATTGACTCCGGTATGGGTATACTAAATGAATACATTGAAGAACTAGAAAAGACAGTAGAAAAGATTTTAAAAGGAGAGCTTGTATTTAAACTCTATGACACTTATGGTTTTCCAGTAGAGCTAACAGAAGAAATTTTATCAGAAAAAGGTTTTGGCCTTGACATGAAAGCCTTTGATAATGAAATGAAGCTACAAAAGGAAAGGGCAAGGAATGCTAGAGGAGAATCTAATTATATGGGTAGTGAGGAAAGTGTAACCAATAGTATTCCAGCAGAATATACTACAAGGTTTGTTGGTTATGAATTCACTGAGTATGATTCAAAAGCTACAATTTTAATTAAAGATAACCAATTGGTAGATAGGCTAGAATCCGGTGATACTGGTATTATACTCACAGAGGAAACTCCTTTCTATGCTGAAATGGGTGGTCAGATTGGCGATAAAGGTATACTATATAATGATAACTTTAAGGCTATAGTGGAAGACTGCCAAAAGAGCTCTGATGGGAAAACTCTTCATATTGTTTCAGTTGTGGAAGGAACACTCAACAAAGGAGATAGCGTAACTCTTGAGGTAGATAAACTTAGAAGAAATAAAATCAGAAAAAATCACACCAGCACCCATATATTGCATGCAGCATTAAAAGCTGTATTAGGAGATCATGTACATCAATCAGGTTCCTTGGTGGAAGAAGATAAGCTTAGATTTGACTTCACCCATTTTACAGCTATGACAGAAGAGGAAATAGCAAAGGTAGAAGAATTAGTTAATTCCAACGTTATGGAAGCAGAACCAGTGATAACAGAAGAGTTGTCTCTAGAAGATGCTAGAAAGAAAGGTGCGGTAGCCCTCTTTGATGAGAAATATGGTGATCTTGTTAGAGTAGTTTCTGTTGGAGATTTCACCATAGAACTTTGCGGTGGTACACATGTTAGCAATTCTGGTGAAATTGGATTGTTTAAAATTATTTCAGAAACTGGAGTAGCTGCAGGGATAAGAAGAATAGAGGCCATTACAGGATTTAATGCCATAAGATACGTAAATGACAAATTGGAAACCATAAAGGATGTTTCACAAAATTTAAAGTGTTCCCCAAAGGAAGTTATTAATAGGTCCCAATCAATAATTCAAGAATTAAAGGATAAGGACAGAGAAATAAATGAGTTAAAGAAGGAATTAGCTAAGGGAGCTGAAGGGGAATTATTAAATAACATTAAAGAAGTTAAAGGTGTTAAGTATATCGCAGCCGCTGTAGAAAATATGGATAGCGAAAATCTGAGAGAATTAGGAGACAGACTAAGAAGTAGACTTGATAGTGGTCTTGTAGTATTAGGTAGTGTCAATGAAGATAAAGTGCTATTATTAGCTATGGCAACTAAGGAAGCTGTGGCAAAGGGAGTACATTGTGGAAAAATAATTAAGGAAGTTGCAACAGTAACTGGCGGAGGCGGAGGCGGAAGGCCTGATATGGCCCAAGCTGGCGGAAAGAAACCGGAAAAATTAAAAGAGGCCATTGAAATAGTAGAAAAATTACTAGAAACTTTGGTTAAGTAGTATACTTTTACTAAAATTTATTCTATAATATAAATATAGAGTGACCGTTGAGGATATGATAAATTATATGTTTTACTATATAAATAATGTGTAAATAGCCTTTCGCTAAAGCATTATAGCAAGGGGGTGAAAACTGTTATAAATCATGAAAGTGGTTTTAAACAGGTTGATATGGAAAAGAATCAAAATACCATGCAGTTTAATTTCATAAACAATAAAAGGGACTTGACTAAGGCAATATTAACTCAAGTTTATGATTCACTAATAGAAAAAGGATATAATCCGGTGAACCAACTAGTTGGATATCTTATATCCGGAGATCCTACTTACATAACTAACTATAATGGTGCAAGAGCGTTAGTTAGAAAGTTAGAACGTGATGAAATTCTTGAAGAAGTTATAAAATCTTATTTAGGAATAAAATAAAAATGCCCTTTTTAGGGCATTTTTATTTTAAGGGTGAAGAAAATGAGAATTCTAGGACTAGATATAGGAGAAAAAACAATAGGAGTAGCAGTAAGCGATCCTTTAGGCTTTACTGCACAAGGTGTATGTACTATAAGGCGCAAAGGCTTAAATAAAGATTTAGAAGAAATAAAAAAACATGTGTTAGAATATAAATGTGAGCTTATTGTAGTAGGACTACCTAAAAATATGAATGGCAGCATTGGACCTTCAGGAGAGAAGGTTTTAAAATTATCAGAAAAAATAGAAACTTTTGTTGGTGTTAAGGTAGATACCTGGGATGAAAGGCTTACTACTGTAGCTGCACATAGGGTTATGTTAGAAGCAGATTTATCACGAAACAAGCGAAAGAAAATCGTTGATAAACTAGCGGCTATGTATATATTACAAGGTTATCTTGACAGAATGTCAAAAAAATAAATATCAAAATGAAAGGAAGGATATATTTGGAAAACGATGTAGAATCAATTGTACTAACAGATGAAGAAGGTAAAGAAACTGAATTTAATGTAGTGACTAAATTCGATATTGAGGATAAGGAGTATGTTATTGTAATTCCTGTCGAAGGGGAAGCAGATGAAGCTATAGCCTTAAAAATCGAAAAGGATGAAGAAGATAATGACATATTAATAACCATTGAGGACGAAGAAGAGTTCCAATTGGTTTGTGAGGCTTATGAGGCTATTTTTTCAGAAAATGATTTTAATTAAGTAAGAGAGGGATGAGGAATGTCAAAGATGCGTGTTGATGAAATAAATAAATTAAGAGAAGACTTAAAGGCTAAGGGTTATAAGCTTACACCTCAAAGAAGAGCTATAGTAGATAGTATAGTTAAAAGTGAAGGACAACATCTTACAGCAGAAGAAATTTATGACTTGGTTAAATTAAACTGCCCTGAGATAGGTCTTGCCACTGTATATAGAACTATCGCTATGCTGGAGGAATTAGGCATTGTTAGTCGTTTAGATCTTGGTGATAATATAAGTAGATATGAATTGGTTCATGAAGAAGAGAATCATCAACACCATCATTTGGTATGTAATAAATGTTCTAAGGTAATGGAAGTGGAGGGAGACTTACTAGACCAATTAGAACAAACCATAGAAGAAACATACAAGTTTAAAATAATGGACCACAGTGTAAAGTTCTTTGGACTATGTAAGGAGTGTTCAGAGGCTGAGCAGAAGTAGAAGGAGGATGATTCAATGAGGAAGGAGAAGGATAAGATCAAGATTATACCTCTTGGGGGAGTTAACGAGATTGGGAAAAACCTTTACGTTATTGAATATAAAGAGGAAATAATAGTAATTGATTGCGGTTTAAAGTTTCCTGATGAAGAAATGTTTGGAATAGATATTGTCATACCGGACATAACTTATCTATTAAAAAATGCAGATAAGGTTAAGGGAATATTCCTTACACATGGACATGAGGATCATATAGGAGCTCTACCTTACGTTTTAAAACAAATTAATGTGCCTGTATACGGTACAAAGTTAACCTTAGGTATATTAGCAACCAAGTTAAAGGAACATAATCTGTTAAGCTCAACAGATTTGAGAACAGTAAGTCCTAAGGATACTATTAAATTAGGAAAAATGTCTGTTGAATTTATTAAAACAAATCATAGTATAGCTGATTCGGTGGCTATAGCTATTCATACACCACTGGGGATAATACTTCATACAGGCGATTTTAAGATTGACTATACTCCAATTGACGGAGAAGTTATTGATTTGTGCAGGTTTGCCGAACTAGGTCGCAAAGGTGTACTTGTAATGCTAGCAGATAGTACCAATGTAGAGCGACCAGGCTATACCATGTCTGAAAGCACTGTAGGTGAAACCTTTGAAAAAATATTTTCAAAAACAACTGGTAGGATTATTGTAGCAACATTTGCTTCAAACATTCATAGAATTCAACAAATTATTACTGCTTCAGAAAAGTATGGTAGAAAGGTAGCTGTTTCTGGCAGAAGTTTAGAAAACATGGTAACTGTGGGAACGGAATTAGGCTATATTCAAGCTAATGATAACATTCTTATTAGTGTTTATGCTATAAACAAGTATCCTTCTGAAAAAGTAACTATTATTACTACTGGCAGTCAAGGAGAGGCAATGTCGGCTCTTTCCAGAATAGCTAGCAATGAACATAAAAAAGTTACTATAAGTAGTGGAGATACAGTTATTATTTCTGCTACACCAATTCCCGGTAATGAGAAATTTGTTTCAAGGGTTGTGAATCAGTTATTCAAAAATGGAGCAGAGGTAATCTATGAAGATTTAGCTGATGTTCATGTTTCAGGACACGCTTGTCAAGAAGAACTAAAGCTTATGCATAGCTTGGTAAAGCCCAAGTTTTTCTTGCCAGTTCACGGTGAATTTAGACATTTAAAGCAACATGCAGAATTAGCTGTTAAACTAGGAATGAAAAGTAGCAGCGCTATGGTGGTTGATGTAGGAAATTTAATTGAAGTTACAAGAGATTCAATGAGAGTTAACGGTAGTGTTCCTTCCGGAAATGTTTTTGTGGATGGATTAGGAGTTGGAGATGTTGGCAATATTGTTTTAAGAGATAGAAAACACCTGTCCCAGGATGGTATACTTACGGTGGTTGTAACTATAGAAAAAGAAAGTGGAAATGTAATAGCAGGACCAGATATTATATCTAGAGGTTTTGTTTACGTTAGAGAATCAGAGGATTTGATGGAAGAAGCAAGGCTTGTTGTCAAGAATGCTTTAAGAGAATGTGAAGAAAACCGAATTAGAGATTGGGCCACTTTAAAGACTAGAATGAAAGAAGATTTAAGAAACTTCCTTTATGAGAGAACTAAGAGAAAGCCCATGATACTTCCTATTATTATGGAAATTTAAGTATGAGCTGAAAAAACCAGCTCCCCTGGATTTTCATATCTGCTTATTAAATATAATGGATGAACCAATTATTAAGTGTTAATTTTAAAAAGTTGACATTTTATAATCAAAATATTAGAATTAATATGGCATAGGTAAAATTGGGTACAAGGTATCCAATTTTATTTTTGATTATTATCACAGTTTATATATAGACGGAGGAAAATATGAACAAATACATTAGGGAAGATATACGAAATATCGCAATTATAGCTCACGTTGATCATGGTAAAACTACTTTAGTAGATGCTATGTTAAAACAGAGTCGTATTTTTAGAAGTAATGAAAAGGTCCAAGATAGAGTTATGGATTCTAACGACCTTGAAAAAGAAAGAGGAATAACAATTTTATCAAAAAACACTGCTGTTAGCTATAAAGATATTAAAATTAATATTGTAGATACACCTGGACATGCTGACTTTGGTGGAGAGGTAGAAAGAGTACTTAAAATGGTAGATAGTGTATTACTAGTTGTAGATTCCTATGAAGGTACTATGCCTCAAACAAAATTTGTATTAAAGAAGGCTTTGGAGCTTGGTTTAAAACCCATAGTGGTAATTAATAAAATTGATAAACCAGACGCAAGACCAATAGAAGTTATTGATGAAGTTTTCGACCTTTTCGTAGAGTTAGGGGCAGATGATGAGCAGCTGGACTTCCCGTTAGTTTATTGTTCTGCAAAAGAAGGCTATGCTACTCTTGATACAGATGTAGAAAGCTCTGATATGGATCCTCTATTTAACACTATAATTGAACAAGTAAAGCCACCAGAAGGGTATATAGATAAGCCATTGCAACTCTTGATTACAACCATTGATTCCAATGAATATGTTGGCAGAATATGTATTGGCAAAATAGAAAGAGGAGTTATCAAAAGGAATCAAAATGTAACTATACTTCATAGAGACGGAAGTTCACATAACGTAAAGGTGTCAGGTCTTTATGTATATGATGGACTAACAAGAGTTGAAGTAGAAGAAGCAAAACTTGGAGATATTGTAGCTGTCAGTGGCTTAGGAGAAGTGAATATTGGTGAGACTATTGCAGATAGTGCTACTCCAGAAGCCTTACCTTTTGTAGACATAGATGAGCCTACCATTAGCATGAACTTTTTAGTAAATGACTCTCCTTTTGCAGGCAGAGAAGGAGAATTTGTTACTTCTAGGCACTTAAGAGATAGACTTATGAAGGAATTAGAAACCAATGTTAGCTTAAGAGTAGAGGAATTATCACCAGATACTTTCAAAGTAAGCGGTAGAGGAGAATTACATCTTTCTATTCTAATAGAAACTATGAGAAGAGAAGGCTACGAATTTCAGGTATCAAAACCTACCGTAATATTTAAAGAAGAAGAAGGAAAAACTTTAGAGCCTATGGAATTCTTAACTATAGATGTACCAGAAGAATTTATGGGTGCAGTTATAGAAAAGTTAGGACCAAGAAAGGGCGAAATGCAGAATATGACCTCTGCAGTAAACGGCTATGTGAGAATAGAGTTCTCCATTCCATCAAGAGGCCTAATCGGTTTTAGAAATGAATTCATGACTGATACAAAGGGAAATGGTATTATGAACAGTATCTTCTCTGGCTATGAGGAATATAAGGGAGACATACCTCAGAGGTCCAGGGGATCCTTAGTGGTTTTTGAAACTGGCGAGGCTATAACTTATGGTTTGTTTAACGCTCAGGAAAGAGGAACCTTGTTTATAGAACCTGGAACTGGGGTTTATCAAGGTATGATTGCAGGGGAGTGTTCAAGAGCAGATGATATAGAGGTTAACGTATGTAAGAAAAAACATTTATCTAATACTCGTGCTTCTGGTTCTGATGATGCTTTGAAACTAACTCCAGTAAGAAAAATGTCCTTAGAACAGTGTTTAGAATTTATAAAAAATGATGAACTAGTTGAAATAACACCAAAATCCATTAGGATGAGAAAAAGAATACTAAATGCAGAGATGAGAAAGAAGGCAGCTAGGAGAAACGACGGATAAAAACATTTTATATGGGGGAAATAAAATGGAAAAGAAGATAATAAAGATTGTAGCTAAAGTATGGATTGCAATTATGGTTATAATTATTGGTTACAGAGGCTATTATATTAGTATTATTAAAAAACCTTTAAAAAATATTAATGGCACTGAAGTACGTACTATCGATAGAGGAGATACAGTTAAATCTATTATCAATAAGTTAAAGGATGAGGGTAAGCTTAAAAATTCTTTATTAATAAGACTTTATATGAAGCTAAACCCAGCAGATATCAGTGTTAAGAAAAGTGAAATTACTATTAGCGATGATATGTCCTTAGATGAGTTACTCCTTGCAATAGATCAAGCAGAGCCTTCTGCCGATTCTGGTGTTGCTAGGGTCACAATACCTGAGGGTAAAAACCTAGAAGAAATAGCCGCAATTCTTGAAGAAAAAGGTATAATAACTAAAAAAGACTTTATGGAAAGCTGCCAAAAATATGAACTTCCCTCATATATTAAAAAGGATTCTAATAGAAAATATCCTTTAGAAGGTTATTTATTTCCTGATACCTACGACTTTATTAAAGGCTCCAGTGGAAAAGCTATTATTAAAGTTATGTTAAGAAATTTTGAGAATAGAATTCAAGAGGTTAGGGCCAATAGTTCTAAAGAACTAAGGGATGAAGATATTGATAGTATTATAATCCTAGCTTCTATGATTGAAGAAGAGGTTCAAGTAGCAGAGGAAAGACCATTGGTGTCATCGGTTTTTGCCAATAGGCTTAAAATTGGCATGCCTCTGCAATCTGATCCTACAGTTCAATATGCTTTAGGGACCCATAAAGAGAAGTTAACTATGGAGGATTATAAGATTCAGTCACCTTATAACACCTATGTTATACCTGCTATGCCAGTAGGCCCTATAAGTAATCCTGGAAAAGCATCTATAGAAGCAGCTTTAAATCCGGCGGATACTAATTACTTGTATTTTTGTTCAAGGAACGATGGTTCCCACGAATTCAATGTAACTTTTGAAAAGCATGATGCAGCAGTAAGAAAATATCAAAGTAACTAAAAGACTTGGAGGAAAGAAATGAGCAATATTACTTATGATTTTATGGAACAATATATTAGAGGATTATTACAAGGCCGTCAAGGGATTCTACAGGAGCTAGAAAACTTTGCTGAAGAAAATAAGGTTCCAATCATCCATAAGGAAGTTGCTAATTATATAGAACAAATGGTTAATATAATTAAGCCGGTAAGGATATTAGAGCTAGGAACGGCTATTGGCTATTCATCCATACTGATGTATAAGAGCAGTAAGGCTGTTGAGCATATAGATACCATAGAAAGAGATGAAAAGATGGTAGCTCTTGCACAAGCTAATATTGAAAAGGCTGGTTTAAAAGAAAATATACATATACTACAGGGAGAGTGTATGGAAGTATTAGAAGGTTTAAAGGAAAAATATGATTTCATATTTATAGATGCTGGGAAAGGTCACTACAATGAATTTTTTCCACACTGTATTAGATTATTAAATGACGATGGTGTAATAATAGCGGATAATGTACTTTATAAAGGTATGGTGGTATCCAAAGAATTTGTAGTAAGAAGAAAAATTACAATAGTAAAGAGAATGAGAAAGTTTATTGATATGATAACTAAAGATGATAAGCTTATAACTAGCATACTACCAATGGGAGATGGTATAGCGGTTATAAAGAGGAAGCTTTAAAACTAGGAGGATTAGAAGTGAAAAAACCAGAAATTTTATCACCAGCAGGTAATCTTGAAAAATTAAAAACTGCCATTGATTTTGGTGCAGATGCAGTATATTTAGGTGGAAGTAAGTTGAACCTTCGAGCCTTTGCAGATAATTTTACTAATGAGGATTTAAAAGAAGGTATAAAATATGCTCACGACAGAGTTAAAAAGGTATATATAACCATGAATGTATTCCCTCATAATGAAGACTTAGATGGTTTAGAGGAATACTTAACAGAATTATATGATTTTGGTGCAGATGCAATTATAGTGTCAGACCCTGGTATAATAATGACTGCTAGAGAGGTTGTTCCAAATTTAGAGTTACATTTAAGTACCCAAGCAAATAATGTAAATCACAGAAGTGGTTTGTTTTGGTACAAACAAGGTATAAAAAGAATTGTATTAGCAAGAGAATTATCCATGGAAGAAATCAAAGATATGAGAAGAAAACTTCCTGCTGATTGTGAAATTGAAGCTTTTGTACATGGCTCCATGTGTATGGCATACTCAGGCAGATGTTTGCTATCAAACTTTTTAACAGGGAGAGATGCCAACAGAGGTGCTTGCGCTCAACCTTGCAGATATAAATATTATCTTACAGAAGAAAAGAGACCTGGAGAGTATTACCAGATAATAGAAGATGATAAAGGCAGTTATATCATGAATTCTAAAGACTTGTGTATGATTGAACATATACCTGAGTTAGTTTCCGCTGGTATATCTTCTTTTAAAATTGAGGGAAGAATGAAAAGCTCCTTTTATGTAGCTGTAATTACTAAGGCTTATAGAGAAGCTTTAGATGCATATTGGAAAGATCCTGAAAACTATACCTTTAACAAAAAGTGGTTGGAAGATGTGGATAAGGTTAGCCACAGACAATACTATACAGGGTTTTATTTTAATGATCCCAACAAACAGGTATATGAAAACTCTTCATATATTAGAAACTATGATATAGTGGGAGTAGTAAAAAGCTATGATGAGGAAACTAAAATAGCCACTATTGAACAGAGAAATAAGGCTTTTGAAGGTGAAGAAGCTCAGGTTTTAAGACCTGTAGGAGATTATTTTAAAATTAAACTTAATGATATAAGAAATTTAGAAGGCAAGAAAATTGAGTCTACCCCTGTTGCTCAAATGATTTATACTATAAGTTCTGATGTAAAACTTGAAAAAAATGATATGTTAATAGTAAAAAAATAATAAGATTATTGAATAAACCGCTTTACTATAGGCTAGAATTTAGCTGAGGTGAAGTGGTTTATGCTATCTATAGAAGTAAAAAGAAGATCGGTAAAAGCAGCCCTCGTATTATCTTTAATATTAGTATTGTTGATCTTTAGAATAGTTTATATCAATATGTTTAAGGGCAATGAACTAAGCGTAATAACAAGAGAGCAATATATAATAAATGAACCTATCAGCGATATAAAGTACATGCTACTAGACAGTAATAACAAAGAACTCTTAGAGTACGAAAATAAGTTTTATTTTGCAGTTGACGTAGATAGTTATATCAAGAACAATCGAGATACAGACATTGCTCAATTAAATACATTAATATATACCTTAAGAGGTTACAATAAGGATTACGACTTGACAAAATTTAAATATAATATGACTAATAAAAGATTGTATTATGAAGTAGATGAAGAAACTTACTATAAACTAAAGAATATTAGGGGGATAAAGGGGACCTATTCTTTTGTAAAAAACGTAGTGGATCGTTACAACTCCTGGGACTATGAGAATATACTAACTAGTCCTTTAGACAGCAATAATAAGCCAAAGGAAGAAGGTTCTATTGAAAGTTACATAGCTAATGTAACCGAAAGTAACATTTACCCTTATATTTCCTTTGAAAAAGACGTAAATGGCGCCATAAAAGATGGGAAATACGTAGTTCCTGAGAAAAATATCAATGTAAAACTAACAACTGATAGAGAAATGGAAGATCAAATCAAAGAAGTGATAAGTAATAATGATTGGAAAGACTATGATCAAATTGGAGTAGTTGTCATGGAAGCTTCCACAGGGAAAATTAAGGCTATGGTTCAAAGAGATTCTTGGAAACCTAACATAAACTTATGTTCAGCTACTGAGAATGGTTTTGAGCCCGGATCAATATTTAAAACCATAGTAGAAGAGGCAGCCTTAGAAAAGGATAAGAGTCTAGTTAATTTAGCTACAAGATGTAATGAAAGTGAAAATAGCCATGGGCTAATTAACATGGAAGAGGCCTATACCCTATCTTGTAATACCTATTATGAGCAGTTAGCTTCCTTGGTAGGCTTTAAGGATATATATATGACAGCTTTTAATCAAGGTTTTTTTCAAAAGGTATTAAATTTTAGCGGAAATTATGAGGTTACTGGAGATATCGTAGCTCCAGAAGAGTTGGATTTAAAAAAGTTATTTGGAAAGGACTACAATAAATTAAAGAATATATCCTTTGCTCCTTCTTCTTTATCTATGATTGGCATTGGGCAGAGCATGAGAGTTTCTCCCTTGCAAGCTTTAGCCATAGTTAATACTGTAGTTAACAATGGCGTCTATGTAAAGCCATATTTAGTAGATTCTTTAGTAAATAATAATGGTGATGAAATTGAAAGGTTTACCACTATTAAAAATAAGGTTTTAAAAAAAAGTACTGCCTCAATAGTAAAGGGACATATGAGAAAAGTGGTAACAGATGATAAGGGGACAGGAAAACTAGCTTATGTAAAGGGTCTTGAATGCGGGGGGAAAACTGGTACAAACACAAGATATGGTCTGGAGGATAGTGAACTTAAAAAGTTTTCCGATGGCTGGTTTGCTGGATATGTAAAGAAAGAAGGTAAATATTATTCCATTATTGTTTATGTTCATGATATTGATGTAGAAAATGAAGGGGGAGGGACAACAGCTGCTCCAATTTTTAAGTCAGTGGTGGAAAAGATTTTTTTAAATAGGCAACAAATCCATAGGGCTAGAATAGAATATTAATAAGCACTATTAGGGGGAGCATCCTGTGTTGTTTGTTAATTATCTATTGGATATGTTTGGCAGTGTAACCTTCTTAACTGCCTATATAACCAGTGGCAATTCTTTTCCACAGCCCTTGGATGAAAAGGAGGAAAAGTATTATCTTGCAAGATTAAAGGAAGGAGATTTATTAGCTAAAAGTATCTTGGTAGAAAGAAACTTAAGATTGGTAGCCCACATAGTAAAAAAATACTCCTATCCCGGTAAAGATATAGATGATCTAATATCTATTGGTACCGTTGGTTTAATTAAGGCTATTGATTCCTTTGATAGTTCAAAAGGTACTAGACTTGCTACTTACGCCGCCCGTTGTATAGAAAATGAAATATTAATGCTTATACGTAATAATAAGAAAATAAAAGGAGAGGTTTATTTACAAGATCCCATCGGTGTTGATAAAGAGGGGAATGAGATCTCACTCATGGACGTATTAAGCAGTGAAGAAGATTCGGTCATAGAGATAGTAGAAAATAAAATACAAGTTAGAAAATTATACGCTAAGATTAACACTTGTTTGTCAGAAAGAGAAAAAATAATTATCGAGATGAGATATGGTCTCATAGATGGTAACACAAAGACTCAAAGAGAAATAGCTAATTTATTAGGTATATCACGTTCATACGTTTCAAGAATAGAAAAAAGAGCCCTAAAAAAATTAAATAAAGAGCTTAATGGAAAGATGAAATATGACTGGTGAGTGTATAAATTCCTTTTATAATATTAAAATTATAAAAGGAATTTATAATATTGTGTAGAATTATATATAATAGAGAAAAAAGTCAGGGAGCTATCCCTTCAATTTTTATAAGGGGGTTAATTATGTTATCGTTTAATGAACTATTAGAATTAACACTTGATTCAGGAGCTTCAGATTTACACTTAACTGTTGGGGTTCCTCCTATTATGAGAATAAATGGTAAGCTTGTACCTATAAAAGAAGATTATTTGGTACCTGAGAATACAGAAACTTATGCTAGAGCAGTGTTAAAGGATAAATATGATGAATATGCTTTTGAAGGGGAAGTGGATACCTCATACTCTATAGCTGGAACAGGAAGATTTAGAGTAAATATTTTCAAGCAAAGAGGTAGCGATGCCCTGGCTATAAGAGTTGTAGGTTTAAAAATTCCTACTATAGGAGAATTGGGCTTTCCTAATATAGTTAGAGAATTAACCACCAAGAAAAGAGGTCTAGTCCTAGTAACTGGTCCTACAGGAAGTGGTAAAAGTACAACTTTAGCTGCTATGATAAATGAAATAAACACAACACAATCAAGTCATATTATTACTTTAGAAGATCCAATAGAATTTTTACATAAACATGATAAATCTATGATAAATCAAAGGGAAATTGGTAAGGACAGTCAAAGTTACGCAAAAGCATTAAAATCTATATTAAGAGAAGACCCTGATGTAATTCTAGTTGGAGAAATGAGAGATTTGGAAACTATATCTATAGCTATTACCGCTGCAGAAACAGGCCACTTGGTATTTTCAACTTTACATACAATCGGTGCAGCCAAAACAATAGATAGAATTGTGGATGTATTTCCTCCTCATCAACAACAGCAAATAAGAATTCAATTAGCTGCTGTATTGCAGGGTATTATTTCTCAACAGCTCTTACCTAGAGCAGACGGTGAAGGAAGAATAGCAGCCTTGGAAACTATGACTATTACTTCTGCCATACAAAACTTGATAAGAGAAGGAAAGACCCATCAAATAGAATCCTCTGTTCAGACTGGTAGTAAGTATGGTATGAAAACAATGGATATGGCTATAACAGAATTATACAAGAAGAGAATTATAACAGCAGAAACTGCTTTAACTTATGCTATTGATAAGGATATGATAAAGAGACTTATGATGTTATAATAAGTTTTAAAAATAGTTTCTACTTATCTAAAATCCGAAAATTAATAATTAGCATTCTACTTCGGTATCTGCTATCATCTATTCAAAAGTGGCTAATATGCCACTTTTGTCTTTATTAGATAATTTATTAAAAACTGGGAATAATATATATGGTGTGTGTTATAAACTTGAAAGTGTGTAAAAATGCTGTATTTAATCATTGTGTTTCTAAAAAATTATACAAAAAAATAAAATCTATAGTAATAGATTCTCTTTTGTGCTAAAATAACCTTGAATCAGGGGGGATTATTAGATGCGGCTTTTAAAAACTATATTTGACGCTATTGTGACAGTATACACCAAGGCTTTGTTCATTTATTCATTATATTATATTATGTTATCTTTGTTTGGTTTCATAAGAATTAAAAGCAAAAAGAAATTTGAACCAGAAAAGTCTTTTGCCTTAGTGGTGGCTGCTCATAATGAGGAGACGGTAATTGAAAACATTGTTCATAGTTTAATTAATCTAGATTATCCAAGAGAATTATACGATATATTTGTAATCGCAGATAATTGTACAGATAATACTGCCACTCTAGCAAGAAATGCTGGGGCCATAGTGTATGAAAGAACTAATAAAGAAAAAAAAGGTAAGGGTTATGCCCTGGAATGGATGTTTGGCAAAATTTTCGAAATGGAAAGAAAATATGATGCAGTAGTAATTTTCGATGCAGATAATTTAGCATCTAAACAGTTCTTGAAAGAAATGAACAATAAGCTTTGTGAAGGCTTTGAGGTTGTTCAAGGCTATCTAGACAGTAAAAATCCTAACGATACTTGGATAACTGGTAGCTACTCTATTTCCTTTTGGACTTCCAATAGAATGTTCCAAAATGCTAGAAGTAATTTGCGTCTTTCCAGCCAGTTAGGTGGAACAGGCTTTTGTATAGCAACAGAAACTCTAAAGGAATTAGGCTGGGGAGCTACATGTTTGACAGAAGACTTGGAGTTTACTTGTAAGCTTGTACTTAATGGAAGAAGAGTTGGTTGGGCTCATGAGGCAGTAATATACGATGAAAAGCCTCTAACTCTATCACAATCTTGGTGGCAAAGAAAAAGATGGATGCAAGGTTTTGCAGACGTTGCAACAAGGTATTTTTGGAAGTTGATAAAAAGAGCAGTAACAAAGTTTGACTTTGTTGCTTTAGACTGTGCTATTTATAGTATTCAGCCTATTATAACTATAGTGGCTGGTTTTGGTGTTTTTATGAATCTCATACAAAAATTCGTTGGTTACACAAAAGTCTTTGCTAACTTAGGGGACTATTTATCACAGTTTAACGCTGACGTATTTTTAAATTTTAATCTTATAAACATCGGTGCCCTTTTTGTTTTAATTATGCAGTTTATATATACACCATTAGTTTTAGCTCTAGAAAAGAAACTTAGCTTTAAAATTTTGCTATACTATTTAGTATATCCGGTATATGTTCTTACTTGGATACCTATATCTGTTATGGGAGTAATTGATAAAGACAAGAAAGAGTGGTGCCATACTACCCATACAAGAAGTGTTAGTATAAATGAGTTAGAAAAAGCAAATTAAAATAAGGAGGAACTTTCCTCTTTATTTTTTTAAAAAGTTATTATGTTTTATTAAAATTTAATGAAAAAATGGAGGAAAAATAACTTTTATGTTGAATATATAAGTTTGAAGGTATATAAATAGGAGGAGGCTAAAATGAACAATCTACTGGTAGCATTTGACATAGGTTCATATAAAATAAGCGCTGTGGTAGCGAAGGTAGATAGCTTGAAACAAATGCAAGTAATTGCAGTTACCTCCGTAAAAAATTATGGTATTGGAAAGTCTGTCATAATTAATATGGAGCAAACAACAGAAGTTATTAAAAAATTAAAAGCAAAGTTAGAGAGCCTAGTAGATCAACCAATTAATGAGACTTATATTAATATTGATAGTGCTTTGTGCAAAATAGTTGATTCTAGTGCAACTGTGGAAACTATATCTGGGAAAGTGGTAACTGAGGCAGATGTTAATGAAGCTATAGCCATAGCTAAAGACAGTGTTGTACCAAATAGTGAAGAAGTTATCTGGGTTTATCCTTTAGAATATATTGTTGACAATCATGCAGGTATAAAAAATCCTTTAGGTCAAAGAGCTAAAGAATTATCTCTTAATGCTAAGCTATTTACTGCAAGTAAAGCTAATATTGAAAGTTTAGTACAGTGTGTAGAAGCAGCTGGCATTGAAGTAAAGGCAATAATACCGCAGAGTTTAGCCTTAGAAAAGCTTGTGGTTAATGATGTAAATAAGGACAAAAGCCTGGGTATAATTGATATAGGTGCTGAAACTACAGACTTGTCCATATATGAAAATGGCAGTATAATTTATACTAGCCATATACCATTAGGTGGTAATAACATTACGAAAGATATTCTTACTTGTTTAAGCATATCCTTTGAAGAAGCAGAAAATATTAAATTGAACCAAAAACAATTAAAAGTTGAAAAGGAAAAAGAGACCAAAAATGATGAAGAAGTCAATATATATGACAAGTATAATGGTAATATGATTGACGAAATTATTGAAGCAAGAGCAGATGAACTACTTAGCTTTGCCTTAGAGGAGATTCATAATCAAAAAAGTTTGAAATCTCTAGACAATCTTTTCATCACCGGTGGGGGGATTCTACATTACAAAGATAATATTAGAAAATTTGAAGAAGGAATTGATAAGTCAATTACTCCGATAGAAAATAATATTATGGAAAAAAATAATTATATTTATTCAATACCTGTAGGAATGTTGAAATTAGTTTTAGAAACTATAAATACTAATAGAAAGCAAAATTCAAATTCCTCGACAGATGAAAGTAAAAAGAAAAGAAAAAAGGGCATTATGTCGAAAATAAAGCATTTTATTCAGGATTTTAGATAAAGGGAGGTATTATCGTGTTAGATTTTGATGTAGACGTTCATCAATTTGCACAAATTAAAGTTATAGGTTGCGGTGGTGGAGGTAATAACGCAGTAAATAGAATGATACAAGAAGGTTTGAAAAATGTTGAATTTATCTCAATAAATACAGATAAACAGGCGTTGCTTTTATCTCATGCAACGCAAAAAATTCAAATTGGAGAGAAGCTCACTAAGGGTTTAGGGGCTGGTGCTAATCCAGAAATTGGGCAAAAAGCAGCAGAAGAGAGTAAAGAAGAAATAGCTGAGGCTATAAAAGGATCAGACATGGTATTTATCACCTGCGGAATGGGTGGTGGTACTGGTACTGGTGCAGCCCCTGTAGTAGCAGAAATAGCTAAGTCTATGGGAATACTTACAGTTGGAGTAGTTACTAAGCCTTTTAATTTTGAAGGCAGAAAGAGAATGCTTCACGCTGATCTTGGAATTAAAAACTTAAAGGATAAAGTTGATACTTTAGTAACAATTCCAAATGAAAGATTGTTATCAATGGTAGATAAGAAAACCTCTCTACTAGATTCCTTTAAAATGGCAGACGATGTACTAAGACAAGGTGTTCAAGGTATATCTGACCTTATTACTATACCTGGTTTGGTTAACTTGGACTTTGCCGATGTTAGAACTGTAATGTTGAGCAAAGGATTAGCTCATATGGGTGTTGGTAGAGCTAATGGTGAAGATAGAGCACAGCAAGCAGCTAAACAGGCAATCTCTAGTCCTTTGCTAGAAACTTCTATTGTTGGAGCTACTGGTGTTCTGTTAAATGTAACAGGTGGAGCAGATCTTGGTCTATTAGAAATAAATGAAGCAGCTGAAATTGTACAGCAAGCAGCAGACCCAGATGCAAATATAATTTTTGGTGCTGTTATAGATGAGAACTTACAAGATGAAATAAGAATCACTGTAATAGCCACTGGTTTTGATAATGACAAAGCTGAAAAAAGAAAGATTGATTTTGAACCTGTAAAAAAGGAAGAAAAACTACCCCTTGAAGAGGTGGCTCCTGCAAGAGATTATAGTGATAGCGACCTTGAAATCCCTGCTTTTTTAAGAAAACAAAGAAGATAATTTAAAGAAAGACTATGCAAAATGATGTGAACCCTTTAATCCGGACTTTCGGATAATATTAATTATGCGGCTTGTTGCCTATACTCAATAGGTGACAGGCCGTTCAATTTCTCTTTTAATCTTTTGTTATTATACTAGTAAATATATCCTGTAATCTTTTTCTCCAACTGCTTAATTGATGTAAATTTTTCTCCATAGTACATTTCTTGTTTCAATAACCCGAAGAAGTTTTCCATTGGAGAGTTA
>JAAYTB010000176.1 GCA_012523855.1 Clostridia bacterium | reverse complement strand
GCCTTTGCCAGTAAAGTTTTACCAGTACCCGGTGGTCCTACTAACAGAACACCCTTAGGTATTCTGGCTCCCATATCAGTGTATTTTTTAGGTTGTTTTAAAAAGTCTACAATTTCAGCTAATTCTGCTTTTTCCTCATCAGCACCAGCTACATCAGCGAAGGTTACTTTCTTTTTGTCTGGAGAAGCTATTTTAGCTTTACTCTTTCCAAAGTTCATTACTCCTCTGCTGCCTCCACCACCTTGGGACTGCTGCATAAATAAAAACCAGAAAGCCACTAACATGACGATTAATAATATTGTAGGTAGATATTGTATCCAAAATGGAACACTAGTAGGTTTTGTATATGTTTCCTTAATATCATCTACATTGGGATACTTTGCTATTATTTGAAGTAATCTTTCATAGGGCACTACTGCCTGATACGTTCCCTTGTCTTTATGTTCGCCAGTTACGATCATTCTATCTTCAGAAATCTCCATAGATTTGAGTTTTTCTTCTTTATAAGCCTTTTCGAACTCATTAACAGTTAATGTGTTGGAGTTTCTCCCTTCACCCAATAAGGCAACTGCTGCAAAAACTACGACTATTAATACTACAAGCCAGAGTGTTGCACTCGAAAATTTCTTCAATTCTGGCCCCCCTTTCAATAATGCTATTCTACTTGATACTATAAAATTGTATCACATAGGGTTTTTCTTTACAATAATTTTATTTCACCAAATTACTCTATCTCCTTTTAAAATCTGAATGACAAATACTTTTATTTTTACTCTACTATTACTGATATACTTCTTCCTTCAGTATACCAATGTAAGGTAGATTTCTATACTTTTCATCATAGTCAAGACCATATCCAACCAAGAAATGATCTGGCACTTCAAAACCTTGATACTTTACCTCTATCTCTACCCTTCTTCTTTCAGGTTTATTTAAAAGACATACAACTTCTATAGAACTAGGTTTCCTAGCCCTTAAGTATTCCAATAAATACTTTAAAGTAATACCTGAATCTATAATATCCTCTACTATAAGAACTTTTTTTCCCTCAATGTCGTAGTCTAAGTCTTTTAATATTCTTACTACACCTGAAGTCTGAGTAGAACTTCCATAACTGGAAACAGCCATAAAATCCATACAACAAGGTATAGTAATTGCCTTCATTAAATCTGACATAAACATAACTGAGCCTTTAAGAACACCGATAAGTACTAATTCCTCATCCTTATAATCCTGACTAATTAACCCTCCAAGCTCAGTTACCTTTTCATTTATTTTCTCCTCATCTAACAAGATTTCTTTTATGTCGTTTATCATCTAGTTTTCCCCTTTCGTAATTTTTATCTCTAAAATATTTCTGGTGTTTTTGGTAACTATGTATTTATTGCTTACTCTATGCCCTACTATCCAAGCTATCTCATCATCAAAACACAGCAGTGGCAATTTATTTCTTTCTTCCTTTGGAATCTTTAAATCTATAAATAAATCCTTTAATTTTTTGCTACCCTTCATTCCAAAAGGTGTAAACCTATCTCCCTCCTGTCTAGTTCTTATAGAAATATACCTATTAATTTTATCATAATCAAAGTACTTTTTATATGGGTCCTCTGAAAAATTCAACACTTCATTATTCTTAGTTTTCCTAAGACTTACTCTTATTTTTATCTCACTTACTTCTTTAACTACAGGAAGGTTTTGAGACTTTTCCTTATCAAAAATAAGAAGTTCATTTCTAAATTCATTAGTAGTTATATTATCCTGCTTCTTATAAAGATGGGTTTTTGAATACATATTTTCCACTATAATTCCTTCAGGCAAAGTTATCCTTTTACCAGTACCCATAGAAAAAAACTCGATAATTTCTTTTATATGTACTAATTCAATATTCTTCAAGTCTCCCTTTACTTGTCGGATTGCCTTTCTTAAAACCCTAGTTACAATGGCTTCATGCTCATTTAATAGTTGCTGATCCAAGATGATTTTCTCATCAGTCTTTAAACAGTATTGGTCATATTTTATAGCTGCAACATTTTCTAAATAGTCATGGTCTTTACTTATTATTTCCGAAAGTCTGTTTATAGTATTTAATATATCTTTGTTAAAATTCTCCTGTAAATAAGGAATTAACTCCAGTCTTATTTTGTTTCTATTATAGATCTTTTCAAAATTGCTTTTATCAATCCTTGCATTTAATTTATTAATCTGGCAATATTCCTCTATCTCTTGTCTAGTAAGTATTAAGATAGGCCTTATATATATTCCATCTCTAACAGGTCTTATACCTATTAAGCCCTCCATACCAGTGCCTCGTAAAATTCGCATTAATATAGTTTCTGCCTGATCATTGGAATTATGAGCTAAGGCTATTAAATTTGCACCTAGCTTTTCTTTCAGAGCATTAAAAAAAGCATATCTTGCTTCTCTACCTGCTGTTTCTGTAGACATGTTGTTAATTCTTGCCATTTCCTTGATATCTATTCTTTCCGAATAAAAATCTATATTAGCTTTTTTACAAAACTCCCTTACATATTCCTCATCTGCATCTGCCTCTGCTCCTCGCAAGCAATGATTTACATGGGCTCCGTATAATTTAATATTGTATCTTTCCTGAACTTCCTTTAACATATGTACTAAGCACATTGAATCAGGGCCACCTGAAAGAGCCACTATCACTTTATCACCATTTTGCAGCATCTTGTTTTCGTCAATATAATTTATCACCTTTTGCAGCAAAGCTCACACCTCGAATTATCTTACTTTATAGATACCACCTACAATAGATTATACCCAATGAATTTAAGTTTCTGTCAATATTATAATATATATTTTTATATTTGTCCCTTAATTCCTAAAATAAGACTGTTTTCATATCTAGTTATAGATTAAAACTAAATATATAAGGATGGCTTAACACCATCCTATCTTAAGAAGCAGAAACCTTTGATACTATTACAGTCATATCATCCTTAGCCTTACCATTATTTACTTCCTTAGCCCTATCTATAATTTTTTTAGCTATCTTTGAAATATCCTCTTCTTCATCCTCTTCCAAGTAGT
This sequence comes from Clostridia bacterium, assembly GCA_012523855.1. Lineage (GTDB taxonomy): Bacteria > Bacillota > Clostridia > Clostridiales > Clostridiaceae > Clostridium_AU. Next base: position 2,751 of record JAAYTB010000176.1, on the reverse strand, counting down.
TAAGAATCCAATTTTCCATTAAATCAGTGTTGCCTTCACATTCTAAAACTCCGTCGCTAAACATAATTAATAGATCACCATCCATAACCTTTTTCTGTGTTACATCTATATCTACCTTATCTAAAACCCCCATAGGCAGGGTTTTAGAGTTGATAATTTCTACCTTTCCAGCTCTCTTAATAAATGTAGAAACAGCCCCTACTTTCATCATAGTTAATTGACCTGTATAAGTATCAATATTGGCTATATCTAATGTAGAAAACTTTTCTTCCTCTGAAAACTTCATAGTCATTATGGAGTTCACTGTGTTTACAGCAACTTCTCTTGAAAAGCCTGCTGTCGCGAATTTTTCTATTAATTTTACCGCAGCCTTACTCTCCCCGCTTGCTTCTGGACCAGATCCCATACCATCACTTAGAACTACCATATACATACCATCCAAGAGCTTTCCATAACCATAGCTATCTCCATTTGAATTTTCCCCATGCTTGCACTGGCTTTCAGCGTAAGTTAATATTTCAAACTTTGGAGACTCTGCAAAAATCACTATGCTAAAGTCCCCTTGCCCATTCTCCGTATCTTCATAATGGCAAACACTCATATTTAAACCTGTAGCACTATTAATTAAAGGCAATAGTTTATTATTACAAAAATCTTTATTACAACTACTGCTCAATACTATTTTTATATTGAGCCTTCTACTTTTGTCTTCCATACAAAAGACATTTAAAAAATGTATGCCTGACCTATCTAAGGCTTTCTTAACCTTCCTTTCAGTCTGAGCTTTAAAAGCAATATTAGAGTCAAAATCCTCTACCATTTCCTGTATGGTTTGCCCTATATTATTTAAATGACTGGCAATTAGCTGCCTGCCTTCAACTAGTTTATTTCTCCAGATCTCCTTATTAATAAAATTATTTATAATATCTTCTGTGTTTTTTATAAGCAAAGATTTATTTATGCACTTTCTTTCTAGCTCCTCAGGAAAATCTTTTTTATTCTCATGGTAATTCTGAATCAACTCAGCAAAAGCTGTATATGTATAATATATTTCCCTCTTCCAACACATAGAGTTCATATTACAATTAGCACAAACCCTATCTGCTAAATTTTCAACTAAGGCACTACTTTTGTTTTTTAGTTGCAACTTATCATTATTAACTAAATTCTTAATAGTATAGGACATACTAAATAAGATATCTGAAAAACTACTTAATTTCTCAATAAATATTTGTCTTACAGCCTCAGTATGATTAGTATGAATTGCATTGTTCTTTTTCTCCCAATTAAATTCCTCTGCTAATTTACTATAAAACTGGTCTGGTATAGCCAATAAAATTACAGATGAAGCCAGGACCTCTATTAACCTTAAACCTAAATCTGAATCAGAGTATAATTTCAAAATAAAAAATGAGATTATAAATCCCAAGGCACTTAGTAATTTACTAGTTTCTCTAAATAATCCCACAGTAAAACCGCATAATGCGAATATGCTAATATTCATCACTAAATTATCCGTAGTCATCCCTACTATCAAACCTACTGCCACCCCAACAGAAGCTCCTGTTGAACAGCCATTTATGTAAGCAGATACTGCAACAAATACAAAGGTAATTACAGTCTGCAATGATATACCAAGAAGGGTTAGGCCCCAAGTGCCAGACATGACCAGAGCCATTACCATAGTTATGCTAATAATCTCTTCATTACTAAATACATGCTTGGTCTTTACCTTGTTTAGGCATAACATAGCACAATGGATAATATAATATACTGGTAAAGTGCATATCACTTCAAAAGCAGAAGAAAAAATATTACCACCTGCGGAATACAAAATTAAAACTATATTATAAGTAATGGATTCTATTAAAAGTATTACTAGAAAGACTATTAATCTTTTCTTCTTTTCCACATTTCTAAAATAGTAAGCTCCAAAAATTATAGTCCCTAAGCCCAAGATATAGTAGGGTACATTATCCACACTGTTAAGTATAGACAAATACCCTAACAAAGATCCACTAGCAGCTACTATTGGTGTATTATCCTCCCTGTTCATAACCACTGCAATAACAAAAGCTATACCAAAAGGCGCCCAATTATTAATTAAAATAACCCTGCTTATAAAAAAGGCCATACCAAAACAAGCTACTGCTCCTACATGCCATTTATACTTAAATACCCCTTCACTTCTTTGAACTCTTCTACTTCTTTTATATGATGTAATTTCCATACCATACTGCATTAAAATAACCCCCTGTCAATAAATTGCGCTTAAATTCTCTCTAACTACTTTTGACTATCCTTCAAGCCGCAGATTTATTATAGCAAAGGGCTATGTAAATATATGTCAGTTACTGTGATGAAAGGAATTTTTCATAGGACATCAATCTATTTTTATTTTTATAAATGGACATATGTACATATAATTGTAAAAATAAATTATCCACAACATATTGGGCCCCAATCAATAAGCTTGGTATATGTTGTGGATAATGTGCCATATCTAACTTTATAGGCCTTTAATGTTTCCGTCATAATTGTCGTGTTAGCAGTATAATTAAGAGGATTTGATGAAAACTTTTAGTCATATTAAATCTTTCATACAAATTTTTCAAATACTGAGAATGATTTTTAAAGTAAAAAAGAACTCACTATTTAGTGAGTTCTTTATCTGGTAGCGGAAATAGGACTTGAACCTACGACACTTCGGGTATGAACCGAATGCTCTAGCCAGCTGAGCTATTCCGCCAT
>JAAYTB010000175.1 GCA_012523855.1 Clostridia bacterium | reverse complement strand
TTCCTACCACTATTGAAAGAAGAACCCAGATCCCTGGTAATCCAATACTATCACCTACTATACGAGGTTGAATTATATTACCATCTATTTGCTGAAGTATAATTATAAAAACTATAAAAATTAGAGCTTTAATAGGGTCATCCATTAGAATAATAAAAGCACTTGGAACAGCACCAATAAACGGTCCAAAAACTGGTATAATATTTGTTACAGCTTGGATTACACTTATCAATAATGCATTAGGAATATTCAGTATGGTCATACCTAAAAAGCAAAGGACACCTACTAGCAAGGAATCTAGTATACTGCCTCTTATGAATCCTTTAAATATATTATTTGTACGGACAGCTATATCCAATATTGTTTCCATAACTTCCTTTGATAAAAAAGCCTTCATAACTTTCTTCAGCTGGCTCATTAATCTTTCTTTACTACTAAGCATATATATAGAAAAAATTAAACCTATGATCCAATTGTATATACTACTGCTCATTCCCAACATATAAGCAACAATTCCTTGCAATATTGTGCTGAACATAGTTAGACCTTTCTGTAAAAAATCAGTCCAATTACTATTAGATTCTGTTTGCAATAAATATCCTATATTTAAATCTTGAATTATTATATTAAATCTATTTTCTAAGACTTTCAAAAACCCTGGAATTTGATTTACCAAACTGCTAATACTGCTAACCAATTGGGGAATGACAAACCAAATTATTAAAATAATAAATAAGACTACAGATAAATATGTACTTATTAAAGCAAGAGGATTTCTCCAATTATCAAAACTTACCTTTCCCTTTCCTAGCTTAGAAAAAATCTTGTCTTTAAAAAACGTATAAGGAATATTCAAAATATAGGCAAAGCAAAAACCATAAATAAATGGTAGAATAATTTTAAAAAGATTTGCCAAAACGCCAGTTAAAGCTACAAAATTGTTAAGCAGCATATAGAGTATAACTGTATATGTTATAATTATTAAGATTTGTTTCATTTTCAGTTTTTCCATTAATTATTCTCTCCTATCTTCAACAGAAAGTTCCATTTTATTAGTTTTTCCTTCAATTTGTGTAACATTCTGATTATATCAAAAAATTCTATTATTTACTACAAATTTAAAAATAACTTATACATGTCTTTAAATTTGGACTCTTCCAACTTCTTGACCGTGTATAAGTTATTTGTTTATAAGGAACACTTTGAAGATAACTTTACAGACTTAAGTTACTCTATAGATTCTATACAACTATTCCCTTATCTCTCCATCTGTTGAAATTACAACAACTCTCCAAGGTATCATCTTTCCGCTATTAATAAGAGCTTCTTTCACTGCGTTCTCTATACCGCTACAACACGGAACACTCATTCTGAGTACATCAATGTTTTTAATATCATTATTTTTAATTATTTCAGTTAACTTTTCTGAATAATCTACATTATCTAACTTTGGACATCCTATCATAGTAATCCTATTTTTCATGAATTTACTATGTATATTTGCATTTGCATAAGCTGTGCAATCTGCTGCGATTAATAACCTTGCCCCTTGGTAATAGGGAGCATTTATAGGCATAAGTTTAATTTGGCAAGGCCACTGTCTTAATTGAGAATCCACCTGGTAAACTTCCCTGTCTTTAATTTCTACAGTATCTCTCTTAAATTCTCTTACTTGAATAGAAGGACAAGAAAAACCTATTGAAGCTTTATTAACAGGATTTTTATCTTCCTCTTGTGGTTTACTTGAGAATTTTTCAACATCCTTCTCAATTACTTTAAGAGCTCCTGTAGGGCATTTAGGTATACACTTCCCTAAACCATCACAGTAAGATTCTGATATAAGTCTTGCTTTCCCATCTATTACTTTTAGAGCTCCTTGATGGCAGCCACTTGCACATAGACCACATCCAACACATTTTTCTTCATCTATAGAAATTATATTTCTTATCACTATTATCCCTTCCTTTATATATATTCTTACATTTATCTTTGCTTTTCTTCCACTTTCATTATATTATAACTATTAGAACAATTCAGTATCTACAGATACAAAAGGTTGGTGTCCATAGATGAAAAATTATATTAATCTACTTAATAAGTCAGCTTTATTTTACGGTATGAAAAAGGAAGATATTATATCAATGCTTAAAGATACAAAATCTAAAATATATGATTATAGTAAAAATCAATACATTGTATCTGCAGGAGAAATAATCCAATGTTTTGGAATAGTTTTGCAAGGTGAAGCTACTATTATAAAAGAAAATGCTCAGGGAGATGGATTTATTATGAATGTGGCAAAACAAGGAGATCTGTTCGGGGAAATGTTCATATTTTCAAGTCACAGTACCTGGCCAGTGACAGTAAAGGTCCAAGCTTCTTGTAAGGTTTTGCTTATTAATAATTCATCTCTTATAAGAAACTCTGATGTTAATAATACTTGGTACATTACAACAATGCAAAATCTTATGAAAATAATATCAGACAGAGCTTTCTTCCTTAACAAAAAGGTTGAATACCTTTCAATTAAAAGTATTCGCAGTAAAATTTGCACCTATTTATGGGATCAATATAAAAAAACCGGCGATACCAATATAACTCTACTTTTAAATAGAAATGAATTAGCCAGTTTTTTAAATATATCCAGGCCTTCTATGTCTAGAGAAATGTGCCTGTTAAGAGATGAGGGAGTAATTGATTTTCACCTGTCTACATTTAAGATAAAAAACCTTGAAATTTTAAAAGAATTTTGTTGGAATTAAAATAAACTAGGATGCTGCCTTCTGTCCTATATTAAAAAGATTCCGCCAGGAAATATTAGTCTGGCGGAACCTATTTATTAATAACATATTATCTTGCTTCTACAATAAATCCATAAGAATTATCTTTATCAAAACTACTTCTCTTGAAATCTCCATATACTTTAATGTCACTAAATCCAGCATTTTTCAGCATAGATAGCCCATCATCATGCTTCAAAGGAGTTAAAAACACTTGATTTTCAATTTTCTTATTTTCTACATGTAATATAGTTTTAAATATAATTTTTTGCGTACTTTCATCTAAATCATAAAACCTTTCAAATTTCAAAGGAACTTCTTTATTGACTATAGTTGGTAAAGACTTAAGAGCTTTAGAAAGAATTCTATCATAATTTATAATTTGAAATATAAAGACACCACTTCTATTCAGTAGCTTTTTGACATCAGTAAAAAAACTTTGAATTTCATGGTAGTTGTTAAGATGAACTAAGGAGTTACCTATACTGTATATTGCATCAAATTTCTCTCCGTTAACTTCTTTACTTAAAGTCAACATATTGCCCTGGGAAAACCTTACTTTACATCCCTCATTATTAACTTTTTCACTTAGTTTTTCAATCATCTTCTTATCTAAATCTATTCCCTTTATCTTGTAACCTAGTTTATCTAACTCTAAAGTATATCCTCCTGTACCACAAGCTACATCAAGAACTTTTTTAGGTGGCCTACCTATACTCTCTCTTAAAAAATCTACGGTCACCTCTGATATTGGAAATATTTTGTCATAATAACTTGAAATATCTGAATAAAAAGCCATAGCTGACACTCCTTATATAGAGAAATTTATATTTAAAATTAATTTTTATTCTATCTTTTTTGCTACTACTGCTAATCTACCATCATCGGTATGATAGTCACAGGTTGAGAGAGTTATAAAAGTATCTCCATAGTTTGCTTCTACTCCTGTATCATATAGGGCAATTTTTTTAATATTTTCATAAAAGTAATTAAACTCTTCTTCTGATGAAGCATGGTAAAATTGGTAGTATTTAAAGACCTTATCTCTTTTTGAATACACCTTAGACTGAAAAACACTTACTATTTCATATTTACCTTTTTCATAAATGCTATTAAACTCAATAATTTTGTTCTTATCATAAAAAGACTTCTTTTTATAATTTCTTAAAGCACTAAACATCGTTCCATCCTTCATATTATGTCCATGTATCATTAAGTTAGTAGTAGGCTTTAATATATCACATTCCTCATCCAAAAGTAAAGTGCCACGTTTATCTGGTTTTTTATAAAAATCATGTTCCAGATAAAAATCTTCTTCCCCACCTTGAACCACAGGGTAGTTAATAATAGTGTTTGGTATGGTTAACCATCCTATAAAATCAGGGTTTATCTTGTATAACTCCATGTATTCCGCTAATATTTCAGGTTTCTTCTCTGTGTTAGAGGATTGCTCCTCTTTGTTATTAGTATCTCCTTGATTCTTATCATCAGCTTCATTACTTGGTAGATCTGTTTCTTTATTATTCTTGGCATTATTAACCAATTTTGATAGCTCCTCAACACCTTTTTGATACTTATGACGTTCTACATAATAATTACCAATATATAGAGCACAACCAATAAATATAAGAGCTGAAATAATGCGAACCACTTGTATTGTTTTAACTTTTATCATAATGTAGCTCCTCTGAATATAGGTATTTTAATATTGTAAATAAATATAGAATAACACCTCCATATTATTATGAAAAGCTTGTCTGCTTTTTTAATATTTATGGAGGTGTTGTTTTTAATAAGTAATCAATTTAAATTATTATTGTACACTCTTCTTTTTAAGGGAAGTAGCACCTAAAGCTAATAATGCTACAGTACCAACTGCTGCTATTGGAAGAATTGGAGTTGTATCACCAGTTGTTGGTGTTTCATCTTTATCTTCTTCATTTGCAGGAGTTTCATCTGCAGGTTCTTCTGTTGCATCTGCTCCTGGCCATCCAGCTTCAGCTACTGTTTTAGCAGTTGCTTCATATTGTCCATTTTCGCCTTTTTCGCCAATTACGATCCAAACTTTACCTGTTTCTAAGGATACATCTTTAACGTCTACTGTTTGTTCTCCACCATCAACATTTTGATTAATTACAAAACTAATTGTATCAGAGTCAACTTTCGCAGTAACGCTATACCAGTCATCTGCTTCTTTAGTCATAAGTGTTCCAGGCCAACCTCCAAATGCTTCAGGATTATATGAGTACACGCTAACTTCATCCCAGTTTGGAGTGTTCTTTACATAAACCTTTACTTCCTTTTCAGCAGCTTTTACTGGAACAGCTCCTCCTCCTACACAAAATACCATAGCAGCTACTAACATAGATGTCATTGCTTTTAAGATTTTTTTCATTTTATATTCCTCCTTTTATTTTTCTATAAATTTTCTATACAAATTTAATATAGAACCAAACAAAGACATACTTGTAGTACAATAAGGTGTGGATTCGTTTACAAAGAAGTATGTTGTATATTTGCAATATTTAATATAATTATATCATAATTTAGACGTTTGTCTACATTTTTTTATACTTTTTTGCAGTTATTTATTTATTTGTCTAATATTTTACACATAATTTTGCTATTTTCTGCACTTTTGTCCACTAACAGGGACTAAAAATTAATTAAAGGATCGTATAATAATTTAAAATTTGCCAGTGATAGAAAGAACCTAATTTCTTGACAGTCTTCCTGATCCACTGGCAAACTCTATCTAGAATATGAAAACTAGAATAGTAATTATATGACAAGATGCTAATTACTTAATCTTATTTGTTTGATGATTGCAAGGGTTACGCAAAAATAGCTACTGCGTAACCTATTACTTTTGTCATATTTTAGTGAGAATCTGGACAAATTGTAGTAATTTATGATATACTGTTAAAGTTGAAATATGACAAATTTTGCTGAATCCATTAATCATATGGAGCGAAGAAATATTTAAAGTGGTTAACTATATGCTATACCACCCCTTCGTAAGCGTAAAATTAGGAGGCATTTATGCTAAAGAGGAAAAAATGGGTATTTGATTATTCTGCTCTAATCATTACTGCAACTCTAACTTTTACATCTTTTGCAGCATATAAACAAAAGAATGGAAACAAAGAAGCTTTAGAACCTTCTAACAGACTATCACATGATACAGCTGTTAAGGAAGATGAAGATACTATTTCACCCTTTTCTTTGTCTGAAGACAGTGACAAAGGTGTACTAGTTTCAAATTCAACTGAAAACCTTTTAACCAATAAAGTTGATAAAAAAGGGTACGAGATTATAACCCACATTGTAAAAGCAGGAGATACAGTAGAAGAAATAGCTAGTACTTATAATATAAAAACTTCTACTATAATTGCATCCAATAATATAACTTCAAAAACTATTCTGCAAGTAGGACAAGCACTTCAGTTCCCATCTTCCGATGGATTAATTTACGAGCTGAAAGCTGGTGAAAATCTCTGGGATCTAGCCCAGTTAAACGACTCAGATTATGATAGATTACTTGTAGTAAACAACATAAAATCTCCAGAAACTCTGCAAATAGGTGAAAAAATTTTTGTTCCCGATGTAGAGAAAGTTAAATCCCCTTCTTCTGAATTTAAAAGGAATACTAATCAATATGCTTCAGCTTCTTATAGCCGTGGAGGAAAAGTTAGTTTCACTGGTATCATGCCTACTCAAGGTACTATTAGTTCAAAATTCGGTAAGCGTTGGGGAAGACAACATAAAGGTATTGATATTGCTGCAAACACTGGGACAAAGGTAGTGGCATTTCAATCTGGCAAGGTTACTTTCAGTGGCTGGAACGGCGGATATGGAAACTTGGTTATCATTGATCACGGCAATGGCATCCAAAGCTATTATGCTCATAATTCAAAGAATCTAGTACAAAAAGGTAGCTCAGTGCAGAAAGGTGAAGTTATAGCCAAGGTTGGTAACACTGGCAATTCAACTGGACCTCATTGCCACTTTGAAATAAGAGTAAATGGTACACCAGTAAATCCTCTTAACTATATAAATTAAATATTTATGCATTTTTTAAAGTCTGTAATCTTGATAGGTTACAGACTTTACTTTTTATTTAAAGATTGTTACCAATTTCTTCTTAATTAATCCCACTTAAAAAAGACGAGGACATCGTATTTTTATAAATGAAGATCAGTAAAAAACCTTTAAGGAGGTGGAAAGCAGAAAGTTATTAATAACCTATTACTGATCCAATATTTACAAATAAGGAGGAAAGCCATGAAATTCTTTCATAGAAAGAAATCAAAAGTAGCAATAACTTTAATGTTAAGCTTAATTTTAGGAATATCCTTGTTTCTAGGTTACAATGCTAACAAAACTTCTGCAGCTAGCTATAAACCTGCTGAAGTCCCAGAAGATATATGGCAATTAGCCATTAAAGTAGATAAGGAATTTAACAAAGATGGTGACTTTGCATATTTGCTCTGTGCTGTTATGAAAAAAGAAAGCAGCTTTGGAAGAAGCTTAAATGGAGGAAGTCCTTCTGCTGGAGATGGATTAATGCAAGTTGAACCAAACACTCGGGCTGGAAACGCTTCAAAGTTTAAATCTAGATTTGGACATACATACGATCATAGTAGTTATTTAGATCAAGTCCGTATGGGAGCCATGATCCTAGACGCAAAGATTCAAAAATTCGGTTCTATATATGATGGTTTATTACACTATAATGGTGGAGACAACTGGTACCCTGGTGCTACTGATTCATATGGACGAACTATCTATGCTGAAAAATATGCTAAGGAAGTTTATGATACATATAAGAATTATGGTGGAGGTAAATCGGATTCATCACCAAAGCCTGCTCCTGAACCAACACCTGATCCAACACCAGCACCTAAACCAACTCCTTCCCCAACTCCAGATAATAATTCAAAAAATACTAGTTGGTCAGCTAATACCTCTTACCAACGTGGTGATATAGTTACTTATAAAGGTGTTTCATACAAGTGCATTCAAAGTCATACTTCTTTATCAGTCTGGGCCCCACCAATTGTTCCTGCATTATGGGCACAGCAATAAATTAGGACGATTATTTAAAATTAAATTTCAACCCCAAAAAGCCTAAAGTAGAAAAAACTTGTGAGATGTTGATATATCAACATCTCACAAGTTTCTTGGTCTGGGTAACAGGACTTGAACCTGCGACCTCATGAACCCCATTCATGCACGCTACCATCTGCGCTATACCCAGGCGACGTAGATAATTATATCATATGTAGCTAGAAAATCAAGGTTGAAATTTATTTTTAATAGTTTTACCAGCTTAAAATTGAAACTGTTCTCGAAAGGATCCTACGATACTTCCAATATACTAGTAAAACAGCGCTCCAAGAAAGCAGGAAGCACTCCTGTCTTCTCGAAGCTAATGTTCCTATAAAGCAAATCTACTTAATAATAGTAAGTTATAGGATTATGCAAATTAGGCCTCCATTGCCTTCGTTTATAATTTTCTGTAGTGTTCTTTGAATCTTACTTTGAACATCCTCGGGCATCTTGAACAATTTGTTTTGTAGCCCTTCTTTTACTAGCACCTCTAGGGATTTGCCAAACATATTACTCTGCCATATCTTAGAAGGATCACTTTCAAACTGTTCCAATAATGATTTAACCAGTTCTTCACTTTCCTTCTCTGTACCCATTATAGGTGATATTTCTGTTTCAATATCTGCCTTAATCAAATGCAAAGATGGAGCGCTGGCCTTTAACTTTACGCCGAACCGGTTACCTTGTCGAACTATCTCCGGCTCCTCTAATTTCATTTCTGTAAGCTGAGGTGCTACTAGTCCATAGCCAGTTTCCCTTACTTCCTTAAGAGCTATTTCTATCTTGTCATATTCTGTTTTAGCCCTGTGCAACTCCTTCATTGTAGACAAAAGTTCTGTTTCTCCCTTCAAATTACAACCGCAAACCTCGCTAAGTATATTATAGAATATGGCCTTTTGTGGAGCTAGCTCAATCCTAGCGGTACCTTCTCCCATATTCATTTCACTAACTATTCCCTTTTCAAGAAATTCTATTTCTTCAAAACCCTTAACTGAATCCCTTATGTCTCTAACCTTTTCTATGTTTTTACACATATCTTTTATGACGTTTATAAAGTTTACCTTCAACCAATGATTAGCTTCAAGTTTTTCTATCCATTCAGGCATATCAATATTGATTTCCTTTACTGGAAACTCCTTTAATACTCTATGCATAACAGTGGTAATGTCATCTTGATTTAGGTTTAGAATATCAAGTAGCTCTACAGGAACATCATATTTCTTTTCTAATTCCTCTTTTAAAGCTATAGTTTCTGGATCATTAACTTTTGAAGAATTAAGTACTATTATAAAAGGCTTGTTGATTACCTTAAGTTCTGAAACCACTCTTTCCTCCGCTTCTACATATTCTTCTCTAGCTATATCCGTTATAGAGCCATCGGTAGTAATCATTAAACCTATTGTAGAATGTTCGTTTATAACTTTTTTAGTACCTAATTCTGCCGCTTCTTCAAAAGGTATTTCGTAGTCATACCAAGGAGTTGTCACCATTTTAGGTTGAGTACCCTCTATGTAGCCTGCTGCACCTTTTACAATGTAGCCAACACAGTCTACCATTCTTACCTTAAATTTAATGCCATCTTCTATGCTGACTTCTACCGCTTCGTTTGGAACAAACTTAGGTTCCGTTGTGTGAATAGTCTTTCCAGAGGCACTTTGTGGAAGTTCATCTTTTGCTCTTTGTTTCTTGTAAGCATTATCAATATTAGGTATAACCATCATATCCATAAACTTCTTTATGAATGTAGACTTACCTGTTCTAACCGGTCCCACAACCCCTACGTAGATATCACCTTGCGTTCGTTCCGCGATATCTTTGTATATATCAAAACTTTCCAAAATGTACCCTCCCAATTCTACGTATTAACAATATATATATATTAGAAGGAGTATTTTTTTATGACATATTTATTTTCCAAAACTAATAAATAACCGCGGAGAATATATCCCAGCGGTTATTATTTTATAATCTATCTTTGCAAAAACACTTTATGTATAACTATATTAACTTTTCATCTTTCTTTCCCCTTGTCATAAGCTCAAATACTGCATCCTTGGGATTAAGTTTTTCAAAAAGGATTTTATATAACACATCTGTTATAGGCATTTCTACATCTTCTCTCTCCTTTAAAGTATAAAAAGCCTTGCAGGCACTTATACCTTCCACTACCATACCCACTTCTTTTACTGCCTCTTCCATAGTATAACCTTTTCCTAATAGTATCCCCGCCCTACGATTTCTGCTATGGATACTTGTACAAGTGACAATTAGGTCTCCCATACCAGTGAGTCCTGAAAAGGTATCCTTTTTTCCACCTAACTTTGTACCAATCCTAACAATTTCATGCATACCTCTAGTCATAAGAGCAGCCTTGGCATTATCTCCATAACCGATTCCGTCGCTTATACCTGAAGCCAGTGCAATTATATTTTTTACTGCCCCTCCAATTTCTACTCCTACAATATCAGAATTTGTGTATACTCTTAAAGCCTCTGACATGAATAAATCTTGAACTTTCTCTGCTGCTGTCATGTTTGTAGATGTGACTACTACAGTAGTAGGTATTCCTATAGCTACTTCTTCAGCATGACTTGGCCCTGAAAAAACAACTACATCATTATTAGGATTCTCTTCACTAATAACTTGAGAAAGTCTTTTCAAAGTTTCTTCTTCAATACCCTTAGCAATACTTACTATTATCTGTCCCGGTTTTATGTATTCACTTATTTTTTTAGATATAAGTCTTACTACATGAGAAGGTACTGCTATCACAGCAAAGTCTGCATTTTGAATAACAGAGGCCATATCAGTTGAAGCGTTCACATTTTCAGGTATAACTATATTTTTTAAGTACTTTTTATTTGTTTTTTTATTATTTATTTCTTCAATAACTTGTTCTTCCCTATCCCATAGGTAGACTTCACAACCTTTTTTAGCTAGATGCAAAGATAAAGCTGTTCCAAAGCTACCAGCTCCGATAAAACCAACCCTACTCATTCTTTTCTTTCCTTTCTCTAAACTGAAGTTTTATACCAGTTCCTTTAAAATCAAAACTGCTTCTTAATTGATTTTCAAGATATCTCTCATAGGAAAAATGGAGTGTCTTATAGTCATTAATAAAAAACACAAAAGTTGGTGGTTTTGTCCCTACCTGAGTGACATAATAAATCTTAAGTCTTTTTAAACCCACAATTGGTGGTTCCCTCATTAGTACAGCTTTATTAATTACTTCATTTAATATTCCTGTAGAAATTCTCCTGCTATAGCTCTCATAACACTTTTTAGCAATTTCAAGAACCTTATGTACTCTTTGACCTGTTTTTGCTGATATAAATAGATATGGTGCATAATTAATAAACTTTAATTTACTTTCTATATCCTTTTTAAAATTAATCATGGTCTTATCATCTTTTTCTATAAGATCCCACTTATTAACTATTACAACAATTGCCTTGTTCATTTCATGAGCATAGCCTACTATTTTTTCATCTTGCTCTGTAACGCCTTCATTGGCATCAATCATTAATATGCATACATCTGCTCTTTCAATAGCAGTTAATGTTCTTATCACACTATATCTTTCAATCTCTTCTTTAACTTTACTCTTACGCCTAAGTCCTGCTGTATCAATAAGTATAAACTTACCCTCTTCACTTTCAAGATAGCTATCTATAGCATCTCTTGTAGTTCCAGGCACATCGCTTACAATAACTCTCTCTTCTCCTAAAAGCTTATTAATTAAAGAAGACTTTCCTACATTAGGCTTTCCCATAAAAGCTATTCGTACAATTTCATCCTCTTCCTCATCCCCATGGACTGAATCAAAATGTTCAACGACTTTATCTAACATATCTCCTAACCCTAGCCCTTGGGACGCGGATATAGTTATAGGGTCTCCGATACCTAAATTATAAAATTCATAAGCATTATCTTCATCCTTTAGGGAATCAATTTTATTAACTACTAATACAATAGGTTTTTTGCTCTTTCTAAGCATTTGAGCTACTTCTTTATCTGCAGCAGTAAGTCCTTCCTTACCATCAACAATAAATATTATTACGTCTGCTGTTTCTATAGCAATCTGTGCTTGCCTTCTCATCTGGCTAACGATGATATCTTCACTTTCTGGTTCAATACCACCGGTATCAATGATTGTAAAGTTATGCCTTAACCAGTCAGCCTCTGCGTATACTCTATCTCTTGTTACTCCCGGCGTATCCTCAACTATAGATATTCTCTTACCAGCTAATTTATTAAACAAAGTGGATTTGCCCACATTAGGCCTACCCACAATTGCTACTATTGGTTTTCCCATTATTATTCCTCCTACCAATTGTTGTTAATAATTTCTATCAGATCTTCACCTGTATATTCGCATACAACAATATCTCTGCCAATTTCCTCTTTCATTTCTTGTAAAGTTACATCATCTAAAAAAACATCTTCTCCACTTCTAAGCATATTAACAGGAATTATTACCTTTCCAGGACCTAAGTCTCCTTTGATTTGATTTATAATGTCTTTGCCTGTTAGTAGTCCTGCTACGGTTATTGTTTCTCCGAAACGCTTATTTAAAACCTTTTTAACATCTATCACTAAATTATTATTTTTTTTCATAATAAGTTCTGCTGTGTTTTTTATTTCTTCATATGCCAAAGCACCAGTTATAAAGGTAAAATAGCCACTGATATCTTCCCTTAAATCTGCCAGTGTTTCTTCTAAAGCATTTCTTAAAAACCTAATCATTCCTACACCGTCTTCCAGCTGATGAAAGTCTCCATAAAAGTCTTTGCCAGGTATCTCTTTATTTGATAAAACATAAAACTCATCGGAAAGTCTAACAAATGGAACTCCAATCTCCTTTATATATTTTTCTTGAAGCTTCTTTATATTATTTATCTCTTCCCGGGCACTTTCTTCATTATATATAGTTATATTAAATAATCCCTTCCTATATTTTGTAGAACCTACAGGTACTACTGCAATGTTTTGTATAGAGGGGTATAATTTATATAAATCCTCAACAGTTTTTAGTAGTTCTTCACCATTATTAATGCCTGGTACGCTAACAACTTGAGCGTTCATAGATATACCCGCTTCTGCTAGCTTTTTAAGTCTCTCATATATGTTTCCTGCAAATCGATTATTTAACATTTTCTTTCTAAGTTCTGGGTTTGTAGTATGAACAGAAACATTAATAGGACTGATTTTGTATTTAATTATTCTATCTATGTCGCTGTCCTTCATATTAGTTAAGGTTACAAAATTACCTTGTAAAAAAGATAAGCGTGAGTCATCGTCTTTAAAATACAAACTTTCTCTCATTCCAGGTGGTAGCTGATCTATAAAACAAAAAATACACTTGTTGGAACAAGTTTTAGCTTCATCCATCATGGATTTTTCAAAATCTACACCAAGCTTTTCCTCATAGTCCTTCTCCACCTCATAAATCCAGACTTCTCCGTCAGCCTTCTGTATTTCTAGCTCAACATATTCATCTGCCATTAAGAATCTATAATCTATTATATCCTTTACTTCGTTACCATTAATTGTTAACAGGATATCTCCTACCTCAAGCTCTAATTCTTCTGCTATACTTCCAGGATGTATTGTGCTTATTTTTGCTGACATGCTGTCACCTCATTTGTTTTTAGTTTAAAACTCTGTAAATTATGATACCTTAATTGGCTTAGTTAGTCAACAAAACATGGTATAAAGAGGTATCTTTCAATTATTATCTCTTCCCAATTTAAAGAACAAATAAAAAACAAGTGTCAGTACTGTAATATGATATTCCAAAATAGATAGGTTTACCTACTTTAAACTATCATACCATAATTCTGCACTTGTTTCTTCTATAGTATACTTACTTTTTTAGTCATTTAAATCAATGTGCTCTCCTGTTACAAGATAAATTGTAGATTCACAAATATTAGTAGCGTGGTCAGCAACTCTCTCTAAAAACTTACATACAAATAAAAATTGAGCTGCTTGATTTATATTTCCTTCTCCCTTAATCATGAGGTCTAAAAGTTCAGTAAAAACTCTTTTATATATGGCATCTATTTCATCGTCTATTTTCACAGTTTCGTAAGCTTTATCTAAGTCAGCCTGCACATATGAATTTAAAGACTCTCTGATAAGCTTTTCCACTATTTTTGCCATTTTGGGAATATCTATTAGTTCTTTAATATACTTTTCTTTTGTAAGCCTTTTTGCTATTTTTGCTATATCTACTGCATGGTCTGCCATTCTTTCTAAATCTGTGGCAATTTTTATTGAAGTAAAAATATTTCTTAAATCCGTAGCTAAAGGCTGTTGCATAGCTATCAATCTAATAGATTTATTTTCAATATCCTTTTGAAGATTATCTACTAAATCGTCCTTAGCGATAACTGTATTTGCAAGATCTTCATCTTGTTCAACCAAAGATTCGATTGATTGATGGATCTGCTTTTCAACAAGGCTTCCCATTCTCACTATTTCATTATGCAACATTTGAAGGTTATTATCGAAGGCTGATCTTGTCATAATTTATTTCTCCTGTTCTATTAATATTTTTTACTTATTAACCGAACCTTCCGGTTATATAATCTTCTGTCCTTCTATCCTTTGGACTATGAAATATTTCTTCAGTTTTACCATACTCCACAACTTCTCCACTTAGGAAAAATGCAGTATAATCAGCAATTCTTCCAGCCTGTTGCATATTATGAGTTACTATAACTACTGTATAATGGTCTTTTAAGGTACCCATTAATTCTTCTATTTTTAGAGTTGATATAGGATCTAATGCGGAGGTTGGTTCATCCATGAGCAAAACTTCAGGCTCCACTGCTAAAGTTCTTGCTATACATAATCTCTGTTGCTGTCCTCCAGATAAGCCTAGTGCATTAGTTTTAAGACGATCCTTAACTTCATCCCATAAAGCAGCCCCTTTAAGACTTCTCTCTACTATTTCATTAAGGTCAGACTTATTCTTTATTCCATGAATTCGTGGTCCATAGGCTATGTTATCATAAATAGACATTGGAAAAGGATTAGGTTTCTGAAAAACCATACCTACCCTTTTTCTTAATTCTATAACATCATGTTCCTTGTATATATCTTTTCCTTCATATGTTACATCTCCTTCAATTTTAACAGAAGGTATCAGGTCATTCATTCTGTTTAAAGTTCTTAAAAAAGTTGACTTTCCACACCCCGAAGGACCAATAAGTGCAGTTACTGCATTTTTCTCCAGATCCAAGCTAATCCCTTTTAAAGCTTGAGAATTGCCGTACCAAAGTTTTAAATCCCTTGTATATAATATACTCATCTTTGCCTCCAACATTAACAATTTTGTATGTTTAATAATTTGCTTTGCTAAATGATTTAATAATAAATCTAGCAAAATAGTTTAAGAAAAACACTATTACAATTAGAACAACACCTATAGCTGAGGCTAGTTCTATGTCTCCAAACTCATTAGTAACCAAATACGCATGAACCGTAAGAGTTCTGGCACTAGACATTATATTTTTAGGCATAACTGCTACGGTACCAGCAGTTAAATACACTGCTGCAGATTCACCAATAATTCTTCCTATTGCTAGTATTACCCCTGCTAGTACACCAGGCATGGCACTAGGCACTATTATCTTGTACAAGGTTTGAAACCTTGTAGAACCTAAGGCCAAGGATGCTTCCTTATAAGAAGGTGGCACCGACTGTATTGCTTCTTCTGTAGTTCTTATAATAAGTGGCAAGACCATTATTGACAAAGTTAAAGCCCCTGCTAATATAGAGTAATTAAATTTCAAATAAGTTACAAAGAACAAGGCTCCAAAAAGTCCATATATAATGGAAGGTATTCCAGACAAGCTTTCCGTAGCAAATCTTATAATTTTAACTACAGGTCCTTGTTTAGCATATTCCTGCAAATATACAGCTGCCAAAATTCCAATTGGAGTTGCAATTGCTAATGTTAAGGCAATTGTATAAAGGGTTGATATAATCATTGGGTATATTCCACTCTTCTCTCCTGGAACATATGCTCCAAAAATGAAATCCCAACTAACAAGTTTATAGCCCTTTGTAAAAATATAGCCAATTATAATTACTAGTATCGTAACAGTAATAATAGCAGATAGCCAAAACAATGTCCTAAAGAGACTATCTTTGAATTTTCTCATACTAGGCTTCCCCCTTTGATGATATTTTCGACAATAGAATATTTAGCAACAAAATAAAGGAGAATAAAACTATGCCAGTAGCGAAAAGCATATCTTGATGAGTTCCAAAGGCATAGCCCATTTCAAGAGCTATATTTGTAGTAAGAGGTCTAACGCTATCTGTTAAGTTTTTAGGGATAACTGAATTATTTCCTGCCACTAAAATTATTGCCATTGTTTCCCCTATTGCTCTACCCATTCCTAATACAACTGCAGCTAAAATACCATTTCTAGCAGAAGGTAGAACAACCTTAATTATTGTTTCCATCTTAGAAGCCCCTAAAGCCAAGGAAGCTTCTCTATAGCTATTAGGTACAGCCCTAATAGAGGTTTCGGCTACTGTAATAATAGTAGGAAGCATCATCATACACAAAACAATAATCACTGCTAGCAAACTTTGACCTTTAGGTAAATTAAAAAGATTCTTGATATATGGTACTATTACTGCTAATCCAAAGACACCAAATAGAACAGAAGGAATTCCTGCTAATAGTTCAACTGCTGGTGAAACTATCTTAGCCACTGGTTTTGGTGCAATTTCAGCTAAAAAAGCTGCAGTGAAAATTCCTATAGGCACACCTACAACTAATGCTCCAAAGGTTCCAAAAATAGAAGCGATTATCATTGGCAAAATTCCATACTTGTTAGAGGAAGGAAACCATTCACTGCCTGATAGAAATTTTATAAAAGAATACTTTCCAGAAAGAAAAGGACTGGCTCCTCTATAAAATACAAAACCTATAATTAAAGCTAAACTTATTACTGCTATAAATGCAGAAATTGCAAAAAGATACTTGGTTGCTGAATCAATAATATATTTATTTCTATTAGATTTACTGCGTTGCTTGTCCTTTAGCAATTTTTCTACCCCCTAATTAACATTTAACGACATTCATAGTTTACACAAGTAATGTTAATTTTATGTTATAGCTCAGTTAAAACTAGTTAACAAAATAAATAATTTCTAAAATCCTTAAAATTCAGCTTATTTAATATGTACAAATATAAAAAAGTCTCAATTTATATATTAAATCGAGACTTTTTTATAATTTATTTTAATGGAATGCCTCCTCTTTCTTCTACTATTTTCTGTCCTTCTTCACTCTTTATGAAATCTATGAAAGTTCTTCCTTCTTTTGATAACTTATCTTCTTTATAGGCTACTAGGAAGGGTCTTGACACTTTATAGGTCTTGGCAGTAACATTTTCTGGGCTTGCTTCTACACCATCAATTTTTACACCTTTAATTGCGCTGTCAACATTACCATCCTTAAACATAACTTCAAAAGAAACATATCCAATAGCATTGTCATTAGTGCTAACTGCAGTTTTAATAGCTCCATTACCCTGTGAAATTTGTGCTTCCGTAGTCATTTCTTCAGCTTCAAAACCTACAATTTCTTGGAAAGCATCCCTAGTACCTGAACCCTCTTCTCTTGAAACTACCACTATAGACTTATCGCTACCGCCTACTTCTTTCCAATTGGTAATTTTACCAGTATAGATATCTTTTAATTGTTCCATAGTTAAATCCGATACTGTATTGTTTGGATGAACAATTATACCAATACCATCATAGCAAATTACTTCATCTTTTACTTCTGCCTTTTCCCCATCTTTTAAATCTCTTGAAGACATTCCAACTTCACTTACACCTTGAATAGCATTTTTTATTCCTGCTGAAGATCCTATCTGTTGTATCTCAATATTAATGTTTTTATTCTTTTCCTGATAGGCTTTGGCTAGATCTTCCATTAATGGTCCTACAGATGTGGAACCGGAGATTGTAATAGTTTTACTACCATCTGCAGTATTTTCATTATTACCACAGCCTAGTAAGGTTGTACCAACTAAAGAAAAAATAATAGCTGCTAGGGCAAATTTAATTCCTTTTCTCTTCATAAGATTTTTCCTCCATCCAATTTCTTTTATTGTTCTTACATGTTTAATCTTATTATTTTAAGGTTAAGACAATATTATGCTCCCGTTAAATAAATTTAACAATACAAATTAACTTAAAAAAGCTTTTCCTCAGCCATGCTGAGAAAAAGCTTTTTATACTGTTTTGTCTATTATCTACTATAAGGTATTTTAATTATAAACTTGGTCCCTTCTCCATATTTGCTTTTAACATCTATAGTTCCATGAAGTCCTATTACAATATGTTTAACAATAGCTAAGCCTAATCCTGTGCCACCCTTGCTTCTGGATCTAGCTTTATCAACTCTATAAAACCTTTCAAAAAGTCTAGGAAGATGTTCCTCACTAATACCAGGACCATTATCTTCTATCCAGAGAAGACAGTTGTTTTTTCCCTTGTCTATACCAATTTCAATCTTATCTCCCTTATGGGAATACTTTATAGCGTTATCTATCAAATTAATAATCATCTGCTTAAATTTATCTAAACTACCTTTTATAATGCTATTATTTTGTAAGTTTATTAACAAATCTATATTTTTAGCCTCTGCTGTATTTTTCATAAGCTGAAAGACCTGATCTACAGCCAAATACACATCAATTTCTTCATTTTTCTCCTCATGGGAGTTTTCTAAATCTGACAATACTAATATATCATTTATCAATCTAGTAAGTCTTTCTGCCTCATCATTTATTATGTCCAGGAACTTATCTCTCTTGTTTTTATCTTCAACAAACTTAATTGTTTCTGCAAAACCCTTGATTGATGTTAATGGTGTTTTTAGCTCATGAGAAACATTTGCAACAAATTCTGAACGAATATTTTCTAACTTTTTTATATCTGTTATATCATGAATTACTGCAACAGTTCCAATATGTTCACTATCATTTAATATATCAGCAGTTCTTACCCTAAGGATCTTTTCTGAAGGCCAAAAAATTTTTATCTCTTTTGGTCCTAAATTATCTCCATGGAGTACTTTGTCTAATTCAAAATCTCTTATATAATCCAATAAACTGCCACCAATAATATCTCCATTAATGCCAAACAATTTTTTTGCATATGGATTTATCATCATAATTTTATTGTTCCTATCTACTGCAACCACACCACTGTCCATACTTTTTAAGATAGCTTCTAGTTTATTCTGCTTGTCTATAGAATCTCTAAAAGTAAATTGCAGCCTATCTGCCATATAATTAAAGGTTTTACCTAGCTGCCCAATTTCATCAGAAGAAACAACAGCAACTCTTTTATCAAGTTCTCCTCTCGCTACCCTTCTTGTAACATTTTCCAAGTCTTTAATTGGCTTAACAAGCACATAGGATAATCTCGATGATATTACTAGAGTCACCAAAATTGCTAGAATTATTATAGTAATATAGTATTTCATATTTCTTTCCTTTATAATTCTAACACTCGCTATAACTTTTGAACTTCTAATTATATAGTCACCTTGAATTTTACTTGCAACGTAAATCATATTTTTATTTAAAGTGGAACTATATCGCACTTCACTTCCAAATCCCTTTTTTCTTGCCTTTGCTACTTCACTACGATTATTATGATTCTCCATATTTTCTAGCGAAGTAAGGGAATCGTAAACTACAAGGCCTTCAGGATCAATTATGGTTAATCTATAATCAGAATCTTTCAGTTCCTGGAAAAAAGAAAGTTCTTCCCATTCACTACTTAAATTGTATTTTTCTATTACTTTTGCTATTAGTTCATTGTGAAATTTAAGTTCTCTTTTTGCTGCCTCCTTATATTCATAATTTGACAGAGCTATAAATAAAGCACTAACTAAAACTATGCAAAACAAAACTGCTACTAGTATAAATCCCATAAGTTTTCTTTTCATATCATTCACCGAAATTAAATCTATATCCGATTCCTCTAATAGTTTCTATATATTGAGGATTTTTATCATCCTTTTCAATCTTCTGTCTTAGATGTCTTATATGAACATCCACCGTCCGTGTTTCGCCTACATACTCATATCCCCATACTTTATCTAGTAAATAATCTCTAGTTGCCACACGGCCTTTACTCTTTACCAATATCTCTAACAGTTCAAATTCTTTCAGAGTTAAATCTACCTTTTTATTATTCTTAAGTATCTCATGTTTTTCAAAATCTATAGAAAGATCATCAAATTGAAACACTTTCTCAATAGGCTGAATTGAGGACCTTCTCAGAACCGCTTTAACTCTAGCCAACATTTCTCTAACAGAAAAAGGTTTTGTTATATAATCATCTGCTCCTAACTCTAAGCCTAAGATCTTATCTAGTTCCTCACTTTTAGCGGTTATCATTATAATCGGAGTATGGCTTAAGTTCACATCACGTCTGATTTCTTTACAAAGATCATACCCGTCTAAACCTGGTAGCATTAAATCTAAAAGTATCAAGTGCGGCCCCTCTAATCTAGCCATTTTCAACGCTTCATCACCATTAGTTGCTGTAATTACCCTATAGCCATTGTTTTCTAGGTTATATTTTATTAGTTCTAATATATTATCTTCATCATCTACCACTAAAATTTTTTTCTCCGCCATAGTGACCTCCCTTTACTCTTGCTTAATCTTCAATATATATTAAAGATAAGAGTCTTCCGCTTTTTTCTTTTAGTTTTCTATAAGAATGTAACTTAATACCACTCTTTTCTTCCGAACATAAAGTACATAAATCTAAATCATAAATATGTTCTAAATTAATACCTTTATTAAGACATTGTGCCTTTATACAATTGCTTAAATTCAGCCTATTATCCTCTATGATATTCCACTCCTTATAAAGCTCATCAGAGGAGAATTTTTCAATTAACTCCTGGCCAACTTGGTAGCAACAGCCACCTATATGGGGACCTATATAAATATATATATCCTCTAGGTTGCAGTGATACTTTTCTACTAGGGTCTCTATGGTTTTTGCCGTAATATGACTGTAGGTGCCCTTCCAACCACTATGTACTGCAGCACACACCTGTTTTTCTTTATCATAAATTAACACAGGGACACAATCTGCCATGAAAACTCCTACTGCTACCTTCCTTGCATTTGTAACAAGGGCATCTCCCTCTTTTACAGTTCCATCAAAAATATTAACAATGTCGCTATGAGTTTGCTTTGAAAAGCCTAAATCCTTAAGGTTGAACAAACTTTTTACATTATTAATATTTTGCTGAAAACTTTTGGATAAGATATAAAAATCTCCGTCGTTTTCTGCTGTAAAAAATATAATTCGACCTTTATCATTTAGAATTTTTATAAACTGTAAATTTCTTTCATTGGATAATTTCATAGTTATACCTCAATTCAATCAGAATTAATACTATTTTTACACAAAGTTAAATTTAAGACAACAGCTTGTACAATTGTTTAACTAACTTAACATAGATTTAACATAAACTCAATGCTATTTGGTTTTTCTAAAAAACACTTACTTGGTAGAAATTAATTTTCTTATCTCTTCTATAAAAGTATTCACATCTTTGAATTGCCTGTATACTGAAGCAAATCTAACATAGGCGATATCATCTACTTCCTTCAATTTTTCCATAATTATTTCACCTATATACTGGGAGCTTACTTCTGTTAGCATCTGATTACTGATATTCTTTTCAACCTCATCTGCTATTGCCTCTATTTGACTTCGTGACACTGGTCTCTTTTCACAGGATTTAATTAATCCATTAATTATTTTTGACTTATCAAAAAACTCCCGTCTAGAATCCTTCTTTTCTACTAAGATAGGTAAATCCTCTACCTTTTCATAAGTAGTATATCTTTTTCTACACTTTAAGCATTCTCGCCTTCTTCTAATAGATATATTATCTTCAGTGGATCTGGAATCCACAACCTTACTTTCATCAAAGCCACAAAATGGACATCTCATATGTAACACACCTTTCAGTTCTAATAGTTTAATTATATCACAGAATAATTTATTATAAACTATCCTTCTATAGCAGTACTGTCTGCATCTACTAAAATTACATCTACTCCTATCTTTTTTACCTTTGACCAAGGTATCTCCATCATATCCTGTTTACCAAACCACGAGTTTTTTTGAATTGGAAGCAGTATCGCTTCTATTTTGTAGTTATCACAATCAATCTTAAAGTCCCTAATAAATCCAATTTTAGCCCCAGTGTTAATATCAATAACCTCCATAACTCTAAGATTATTTATAGAATACATAATTTCATCCATCTTACTTCCCCCTTTAGTTAACTAAATAAATCCTTATGTATTCAAATATATGTTATTATAAAAGAATCTATTCTATAATGGACTTATCAAATCACATCACATTTAGCTTAAAATCATAAATGTTTTTAAGGGCTGTACCTGTGGGTACAGCCCTTAGTTTTCACATTCAGTTTGTATACAATTATACGTACTTTCTCATATGTCTCAATGCAGTTTTTTCTAATCTGGATACTTGAGCCTGTGAAATTCCAATTTCCTCTGCTACTTCCATCTGGGTTCTACCGTCAAAAAACCTTAATGTTAAGATTAACTTTTCTCTATCGTTTAGCTTTTTCATTGCTTCCTTAATAGATATGTTTTCTAACCAACTTTCATCTAAATTTTTGCTATCACTAATTTGGTCCATTACATAAATAGCATCTCCACCGTCATGGTAAATAGGTTCAAAGAGCGAAACTGGATCTTGTATTGCGTCCAAGGCAAAAACCACTTCTTCTCTCGGCACATCTAATTCCTTAGCAATTTGAGAAATCGTCGGCTCTTTATTATTACTATTTACCATTCTATCTCTTACTTGAAGAGCTCTATAAGCTATATCTCTTAAAGAACGGCTAACCCTAATGGAATTGTTATCTCTTAAATATCTTCTTATTTCCCCTATTATCATTGGCACAGCATAGGTAGAAAACTTAACATTCTGACTTAAATCAAAGTTATCAATGGCCTTCATAAGGCCGATACAGCCTACCTGAAAAAGGTCATCTACATTTTCCCCCCTATTATTGAATCGCTGTATAACGCTTAGCACCAATCGAAGATTACCCTTAATAAATTTTTCTCTAGCAATATTATCTCCAGCCTTCATAGTATGTAGGAGTTCTCTCATTTCTGCCTCTTTTAACACCGGTAACTTCGAAGTGTTTACTCCGCATATTTCTACTTTATTTATCATCATCCAGTCATCGCCCCTTTAGAGTAATTCCATTTAAATTATCTCCTCAGAAGGACTTTTTTATACTACAGACAAACTATAACATTTTATTAATTTCTTTCTTTAGCCTTTTAATTATTCTTTTTTCTAGTCTAGATATATATGATTGTGAAATTCCTAACATGTCTGCTACTTCTTTTTGGGTTTTTTCCCCACTGCCATTTAGTCCAAATCTTAAAGTCACAATTTCCTTCTCCCTTTGATTTAACTTAGTCATTGCTAAGACTAACAACTGTTTGTCAATTTCATCTTCAATGAGATTATAAACTATATCATTTTCTGTACCTAAAATATCTGAAAGCAAAAGTTCATTTCCATCCCAATCGATATTAAGAGGTTCATAAAAAGATATTTCCGCCTTGACCTTGCTATTTCTTCTTAGATACATTAGTATTTCATTTTCTATACATCTTGATGCATATGTAGCCAGCTTTATCCTCTTGTTTGGATCAAATGTATTTACTGCTTTTATTAAACCAATGGTGCCCACGGAAATAAGGTCTTCTACACCTACTCCAGTATTCTCAAACTTTCTTGCTATATACACCACTAATCTTAAATTTCTTTCTATTAGGATAGAACGTACGCTTTCATCACCTTCCACTAGCTTAGTTACTAGATCATCTTCTTCTTCCTTAGATAAAGGAGGTGGAAGAGCGTCATTGCCGCCTATGTAATATACTCTTTTATACAAGAACTTTATCCGTAATAGAAGTTTACTAAAAAAGGATAACA
>JAAYTB010000037.1 GCA_012523855.1 Clostridia bacterium | reverse complement strand
TGGAGTGCCATTTTTTAGTATATCCGGTTCTGATTTTGTGGAAATGTTTGTAGGTGTTGGTGCATCAAGAGTAAGAGATTTATTTGAGCAGGCAAAGAAACATCCTTCTAGTATTGTTTTTATCGATGAAATCGACGCTGTAGGTAGACAAAGAGGAGCTGGTCTTGGCGGCGGACATGATGAAAGAGAGCAGACATTAAATCAGCTATTAGTTGAAATGGATGGCTTTGGTATCAATGAAGGTATAATTATAATAGCTGCTACTAACAGGCCAGACATACTTGACCCAGCCTTATTAAGACCAGGTAGATTCGATAGGCAAATTGTTGTAGCTGCTCCTGATGTTAAAGGTAGAGAAGAGATCTTAAAAGTTCATTCAAGAAACAAAAAGCTTGATGAAGATATAAGATTAGATGTTTTAGCAAAAACTACTTCAGGATTTACTGGAGCAGATTTAGAGAATTTAATGAATGAAGCTGCCTTATTAGCAGTTAGAAACAATAAAAAGTTTATAGGCCAGGAAGAGTTAGAAGAGGCAGTAACCAGAGTTGTAGCTGGGCCAGAAAAGAAGAGCAGAGTTATTCATGAATATGATAAAAAGATTACTGCCTATCATGAGGCAGGCCATGCAATTGTAGCAAGACTTCTACCAAATGCAGACCCTGTTCACCAAATAAGTATAATTCCAAGAGGAATGGCGGCAGGATATACTATGAGCCTTCCTAAGGATGATAAGACCCACGTTTCAAAAAACTATCTTTTAGACCAGATGGTAGTTTTACTAGGTGGTAGGGCAGCAGAAAAATTAGCTTTAGAAGATATCTGTACTGGAGCTCAAAATGATATAGAAAGAGCTACAGCCATAGCTAGAAAGATGGTTATGGAATATGGTATGAGTGAAGAAATAGGACCTATGTCCTTAGGGACAGACCACAATGAAGTTTTCTTAGGAAGAGACATTGGTAGAGGAAGAAACTTCAGTGAAGAGGTTGCTTCAGTTATTGATAAGGAAATAAAGAGGCTTATTGATGAATCCTATAACAAGGCTTTAAAATTGCTAGATGAAAATATGAATAAACTTCATGCAGTTGCTCAAGCTCTACTTGAAAAAGAAAAGCTTGAAGGAAATGAATTTGAAGAGATATACAATACTACTGTTTAAGGATGACGAAAGTCATCCTTATTCTATAAGGAGGGGTATACTTTATGAAAAATGATATAGAAATTGCACAGAGTGCTTCCATGGAAAAGATAACTAATATAGCTGAAAAGATAGGGCTTACAGAAGATGATATTGATTTATATGGAAAATATAAGTGTAAAATAAATTTAGAAGTCTTAGAGAAAAGGAAGGAAAGACCTGACGGCAAGCTTATACTTGTTACTGCAATAAATCCTACTCCTGCTGGTGAAGGAAAGTCTACTGTTACAGTAGGCCTAGGCCAGGCCTTGTGTAAGTTAGGGAAAAATGCAATCATAGCCTTAAGAGAACCATCTCTAGGACCTGTATTTGGTGTAAAGGGCGGTGCTGCTGGAGGCGGTTACTCCCAGGTTGTTCCTATGGAGGATATAAACTTACATTTTACCGGGGACTTTCATGCTATCACCTCAGCTAACAATTTACTGTGTGCAGCAATAGATAACCATATCCATCAAGGAAACTCCTTGGATATTGATGCTAGACGAATTACCTTTAAAAGGGTAATGGATATGAATGATAGAGCCCTAAGGCAAACAGTTGTAGGGCTGGGAGGGAAGATAAATGGATTCCCAAGAGAAGATGGCTTCATGATTACAGTAGCTTCTGAAATTATGGCTATCTTATGCTTAGCTAAGGATTTGATGGATTTAAAAGAAAGATTTGCAAATATTATTGTGGCTTATAACACTAAAGGTGAACCTATATATTGTAGAGATTTAAAGGTAGAAGGTGCCATGGCTCTACTAATGAAGGATGCTATAAAACCTAATCTAGTTCAGACTTTAGAGCATACACCAGCTATTATACACGGAGGTCCTTTTGCAAATATAGCCCATGGCTGTAATAGTATAATAGCTACTAAAGTGGCTTTAAAGCTTGGAGATTATGTAGTAACTGAAGCAGGTTTTGGTGCAGATCTAGGTGCAGAGAAATTCTTAGATATAAAATGCCGTTTTGGAGGATTAACTCCTAATTGTGTTGTAATAGTAGCTACAATTAGGGCCTTAAAACATCATGGTGGAGTAACTAAGGATAAGTTAAATCTTCCTGATGTGGAGGCATTGGCTAGGGGTGTGGAGAATTTGCAGAAGCAAATAGAAAACATCCAAAAGTATGGAGTTACTCCGGTAGTAGCTATAAATAAGTTTGTTACTGATAGTAAAGAAGAAATTAAATTTATTGAAGATTTTTGTAAAAACTTAGGAGTAAAGGTGGCTCTAGCAGATGTTTGGGAAAAGGGCGGAGATGGAGGAATTGATCTAGCAGAATCCGTACTAGATGTGGTAGAAAACACTGTGCCTAATTTCAGATATTTATATGATCAAGAATTAAGTATTAAAGAAAAAATGAACATTATAGCTAAGGAAATATACGGTGCAGCTGAGGTAAGGTTCAGTAAAAATGCAGAAAAGCAGATAGAGAGCTTGGAAGAGCTTAAGCTAGATAAAAAGGCTATATGTGTGGCTAAAACTCAGTATTCTCTATCAGATAATCCACAACTTCTTGGAAGGCCAGATGGCTTTATAGTAAATGTAGTGGATGTAAGAATTTCTAATGGTGCAGGCTTTATTGTAGTATTAACTGGTGACATAATGACTATGCCAGGATTACCAAAGGTTCCTGCAGCAGAAAGAATGGATATTCTACCTGATGGATCAATTTTAGGCTTGTTTTAGTATTTGCTGATTCTTTAACCTTGTATAGGATCTTTCATATAAGGTTAATAGAGGAGAGATATTAGAGGTAGTAAAGTAAATTGTTGGTATCTTGACAAAATAAAATTAGTTGATAAAATTATATTGTTTGAGCAATAGGGAATTTAAAAGCAGCTAGGAGGCTGCTTTTAAATTATATTAAGGGCGGTGTTTTTATGATACTTGTTGTAGATGTTGGCAATACTAATATTGTTCTTGGTGCATATGATGGAAAGAATCTTATCGCCGATTGGAGATTATCCACAGATCTAGGAAGAAGTGCAGATGAATACGGCGTTATGGTTGGACATCTTTTTCATATGAGCAAATTGGATATTTCAGATGTAGAAGGGGTAATAATATCTTCTGTAGTACCTAATATAATGTATAGTCTAGAGCATATGATTTGGAAATACTTTAAGCTTAAACCATTGATAGTTGGGCCTGGAGTAAAAACCGGCATCAATATTAAATATGATAACCCTAAAGAAGTAGGAGCAGATAGAATAGTCAATGCTGTAGGAGCTCGTGAAATATATAGAAGGTCTTTGGTAATTATCGACTTTGGAACAGCTACTACCTTTTGTGCTGTCACAAAGAATGGGGATTATCTTGGAGGAGCAATCTGTCCAGGGTTGAAAATATCTGCAGAGGCTCTTTATGAAAGAGCTGCCAAGCTTCCTAGGGTAGAAATAATACAACCAGCAACAGTTATAGCTAAGAATACTGTTACAAGTATGCAGGCTGGTTTAGTATATGGATATATTGGCCAAGTAGACTATATTGTAAAAAAGATGAAACAGGAAATGGAAGACTATGATGGTGAAGTGCCTTTAGTAGTAGCTACAGGTGGATTAGCAAAGCTTATAGCAAAAGGTTCTAAATGTATTGATAAAGTAAATTTTGACCTCACATTAGAAGGATTGAGAATAATATACGAAAAAAATAAGGAGTAGATAACTTGTTGAGGATATCTAATCTAACATTTAACAATAATGTGTTTTTGGCTCCAATGGCTGGTTTTACAGACATAGCCTTTAGAGGTTTGTGCAAGGAAATGGGCTGTGGTTTGGTTTATAGTGAAATGGTAAGTGCCAAGGCTTTATTTTATGGTAGCGAAAATACGGAGAGCTTACTAAAAACTTCAGAAGAGGAAAGACCTATTGCAGTACAAATTTTTGGCAGTGATCCATATACAATGGCTAAGGCTTGTGAGAGGTTCAACAATGACGATAGCTTTTGTCTAGTGGATATTAATATGGGGTGCCCCGCCCCTAAAATAGTGAAAAACGGTGAAGGCTCTGCCCTAATGCAGGATCCTAAACTGGCAGTGGAGATTGTTAGGGAAGTAAAAAAAGCTTCTTCTAAGCCTGTAACAGTAAAGTTTAGGAAAGGTTTTACTGATGATAATATTAATGCTGTAGATTTTGCCAAGGTTTTGGAGGAAGCAGGAGCAGACGCCTTAACCATACATGGCAGAACCCGTCAGCAGATGTATGAAGGCAGGGCAGATTGGCAGATAATAGCTAAAGCCAAGGAGGCTGTTACTATCCCGGTTATTGGCAATGGAGATGTGAAAACTGTTGAAGATGCCCAGCTAATAAAGGCGATTTCAGACTGTGATGGTATCATGATAGGCCGAGGGAGCTTAGGAAACCCATGGATCTTTAAGCAAATAGAAGATGCTCTCAACAAGAAAACTATCACATACCCAGATTGGGGACAAAAAATAGACTTATGTATAAGTCATTATACCTTGGCAATAAAGTATCATGGAGAACATAAGGCTGTGAGAGAGATGAGAAAACATCTGTCCTGGTATATAAAGGGGATGCCAAACTGTATAGAAGTTAAGAATCAAATAAACACAGAAGAAGATAGCGAAAAAGTTATAAAAATATTAGCTAATTACAAAAGACAACTTTTATCCTAAGTAGATGAGTCCATACTTATAAATATAAATTTAATTTGTAGGAATAAGTTTAATATTTTGTGTAAATATATAATAAACTATAATACTACTGTTTTTAACGTTCTAGCTAACTATAGGTTGACAATGATTGCATTGCTGATTTATAATAACTTTTAAATGATTACAGGTAGTTAACTGGTGAGCTTTCGGTTATAAATAGTGTAAATAATTTTAATGTGATTAATGATTTCGTAGTTATGATTATAAAGGGGAGAAAGAAATGAGCGAAGTAAAAAAGTATGTAATGACTTATGAAGGGGTTAAAAAGCTTGAAGAAGAATTGGAGTTTTTGAAAACTGTTAAAAGAAAGGAAATAACTGAGAAAATAAAGGTAGCTCTTGGTTATGGAGATTTAAGTGAAAACTCCGAATATGACGAAGCAAAAAATGAACAGGCCTTTGTTGAAGGTCGTATTATAACCTTGGAAAATATGTTAAGAAATGCTTCAATTGTGGACGAAAGTGAAATACCATCAGATGTAGTCAGTGTAGGTTCAAAGGTAAAGGTAAAGGATTTTGAGTTTGATGAAGAGGTAGAATACACAATAGTTGGTTCTGCAGAGGCGGACCCAATGAGCTATAAAATTTCAAATGAATCTCCTGTTGGAAAAGCTCTTATAGGTAAGAGAGAAGGAGAAACAGTAGAAGTTGCTGTTCCTGGTGGAATGAGCAAATTTCAAATATTAGAAATCAGAAGAGATTAATTTAGGAGGGATTTCATAGTGGCCAATGAGGATACAAATATAAACGTAGAGGCTGAAGAACAGGCCTTTAACGAACAGGTTAGACTAAGACGACAAAAGCTAGCAGAGGCTCAGGCAAAGGGAAAGGACCCATTTGATGTGTACAAGGTAAATAGAACCCACACATCTGGTCAAATAAAGGAAAACTATGATGAACTAGAAAATCAAACAGTAACTGTAGCTGGTAGAATAATGTCTAAGAGAGTTCAAGGTAAAGCAGGCTTTACTGATATTCACGATAGAGACGGTAAAATTCAGTTATATATAAAGATTGATGACGTAGGGGAAGAAGGATTAAAGGAATATAAAACCTTTGACTTAGGTGATTGGATAAGTGTTACAGGTTTTGTTTTCAAGTCTAGAACTGGTGAAATAACTATACATATAAAAGAATTCCAGCTTATATCTAAGGCACTAAAGCCATTGCCAGAAAAGTGGCACGGACTGAAGGATCCAGACTTAAGATATAGACAAAGAGAAGTTGACTTAATATCCAATCCAGAAGTTAAGGAAACCTTTATTAAGAGAACTAAAATTATTAAGGCTATAAGAGAGTTTTTGGATAACAGAGGTTATTTAGAGGTAGAAACGCCAATACTTTCACCAATAGCTGGTGGTGCAGCTGCAAGACCTTTTACAACTCATCACAATGCCCTTGATATAGATATGTATCTTAGAATAGCTACTGAACTTTATCTAAAGAGATGTATAGTAGGTGGACTTGAAAAGGTATATGACATGGGAAAAAACTTCAGAAATGAAGGTATAGGTATAAGACACAATCCTGAGTTTACAATGATCGAGCTTTATGAAGCCTATGCAGACTATTACGATATGATGGAGATAATGGAGAACCTTGTAGCTGAGGTTTGTCAGAAGGTAAATGGCACTATGAAGGTTACCTATCAGGGAACAGAAATAGACTTTACTCCTCCATGGAGAAGGCTTACTATGGTAGATGCAGTTAAGGAATATGCAGGTATCGATTTTAACCAAATAAAAACTGATGAAGAGGCTCAAGCTATTGCTAAAGAAAAGAATCTTCAGTTTAAAAAGGATTTAGAGAACTGTACAAAGGGAGACATATTGAATGCCTTATTTGAAGAATTTGCTGAAGAGCATTTAATACAACCAACCTTTATAATGGATTATCCTATAGA
Source organism: Clostridia bacterium (assembly GCA_012523855.1). Lineage (GTDB taxonomy): Bacteria > Bacillota > Clostridia > Clostridiales > Clostridiaceae > Clostridium_AU. Next base: position 11,307 of record JAAYTB010000037.1, on the reverse strand, counting down.
AATTTCACCTCTTACAAAGAAAAAGAGAGGAAATCCTGATTTTACAGAAAGATTTGAAGGCTTTGTTTTCGGTAGAGAACTTTGCAATGCCTATTCAGAGTTAAATGACCCAATAGTTCAAAGAGATAGATTCAATCAACAGGCCAAGGAAAGAGAACTAGGAGACGATGAAGCTTATGTAATAGACGAAGAGTTCATGAGTGCCCTAGAAACAGGTATGCCTCCAACAGGTGGCTTGGGCATAGGTGTAGATAGACTAATAATGTTCCTTACAGATGCTCATTCTATAAGAGACGTTATTTTATTCCCAACTATGAAACCACTATAATTTTTAGAGCTAACGGCTTAGAAGTTAATAGGTATTTATCTACCTTAAAAGATAAAAGGACTTTTTCCTAACTATGTTATGGGAAAAGTCCTTATATTTATAGATAAAATTTTAAAGACTGATAAGTAAGAGTACTTATAAGGCCCAGAAACTACCCTTCCAAGGAAGGTGTAATTAACTTCCATAAAATAAATCAAAAAATACTCTTGCATTTTTAATATAAGCTGATATAATAGTTTATGTACTAAGCGTTCCGCGATAGCTCAATGGTGGAGCATTCGGCTGTTAACCGAAGGGTTGGAGGTTCGAGTCCTCTTCGCGGAGCCAATTTTTATTTTTTGTAAAATACATAATATAAAGCAAACTACAGCAAATCCTTGCTGTTTTTTTATAAGGTCTAACATCTAATGTCTAAAAATCATGTTAATGACTTTTCTATATTGACAAATACTAATAGTTTGATAAAATTATACTAAATTGAATAATTATTATACGATGATAAAGAGGAGTAGCTTTATTAATTTTTTTAGAGAGATGGTGTTTGGTGCAAACCATTAAGTTGTAAAGTGAAGGGCGCTTTTGAGTATGTGTTTATGAAAGCAGGGCTTATGCCAAAAAGGGTGGAACCGCGGTTAAACCGTCCCTTATGGTATAGGGCCTTTTTTATTTTACAAAGAATGAAGGAGGATTAGAAAATGGCTTTTGAAAAAACCATGGATAAGATTGTAGCGCTATGCAAAGGTAGAGGTTATATATATCCAGGCTCTGAGATTTATGGAGGCTTGGCAAACTCTTGGGATTACGGTCCTTTAGGAGTAGAGTTTAAGAATAATGTTAAGAAGGCTTGGTGGAAAAAGTTTGTTCAGGAGAGTCCATATAATGTAGGAGTTGACTGTGCTATACTAATGAATACTGATGTATGGGTTGCATCTGGACACGTTGGAGGTTTCTCAGACCCTCTAATGGACTGTAAAGAGTGTAAGGCTAGATTTAGAGCGGATAAATTAGTAGAAGATCATATGACGGAAAATGGTGCAGAAGTAGCATCTGCTGATGGATGGACAAATGAGGAGCTAAAGAGCTATATTGATGAAAAAGGGATAGCTTGTCCTAAATGCGGTAAAAGAAACTTTACAGATATCAGAAAGTTTAATCTTATGTTTAAAACCTTCCAGGGTGTAACAGAAGATGCTCAATCTGAACTATATCTTAGACCAGAAACTGCTCAAGGTATTTTTGTAAACTTCAAGAGTGTTCAAAGAACTACAAGAAAGAAGATTCCTTTTGGAATTGCTCAAATAGGTAAATCCTTTAGAAACGAAATAACTCCAGGTAATTTTATTTTTAGAACAAGAGAATTTGAACAGATGGAATTGGAATTCTTCTGTGAACCAGGAACTGATTTGGAATGGTTCAAGTACTGGAAGGATTATTGCTGGAATTTCCTTTTAGGCCTAGGTGTTAAGGAGGAAAATCTAAGATTTAGAGATCATAGTCCAGAAGAACTTTCCTTCTATAGTAAGGCTACAGCAGATATAGAATATTTATTTCCTTTTGGATGGGGTGAATTGTGGGGTATAGCAGATAGAACTGACTATGACCTGAAACAGCATCAACAACATTCAGGGGAAGATATGAGCTACTTAGATCCAAAGACTAATGAAAGATATGTACCATATTGTGTTGAGCCTTCAGTAGGTGTAGATAGAATGGTTTTAACCTTCTTGGCAGATGCCTATGATGAAGAAGAATTAGAGGGTGGAGATGTAAGAACAGTATTAAGACTACATCCAGCATTAGCACCTTTTAAGGCTGCCATCTTACCTCTAAGCAAGAAACTTTCAGAAAAGTCCTTAGAAGTATATGATAGGTTAAGAAAGAGCTTTAATGTAGATTACGATGAAGCAGGAAGTATAGGAAAGAGATATAGAAGACAGGATGAAATTGGTACACCTTTCTGTATAACTATAGACTTCGATACTTTAAATGATAATGCTGTAACTGTAAGAAATAGAGATTCAATGGAACAAATAAGACTAAGCATTGATGAATTAGAGAACTATATTAACGAAAAGATAAAATTTTAGGAAGAGGGCACTTTTAGTGCTCTCTTCTATACTTTATTCAATTTTCTTCTAGGAGAAATATTTCTTTGCACATATTTAATAATTATTTTCACATTTTTATGCCTAGGTGTTATAATAAATTATAAAAAGGACATTATTAGTTAACAGGTATGTTTGATTGGGAGGAATAGGTTACAATGAAAAAGGATTTTAATGAGTTTAAAGCCTTTATTAAGAATAAAAAAACTGCGGTAGTGGGAATTGGTGTTAGTAATATTCCACTGATAAATTTATTGCTTCAGTTGGGAGCGAAGGTTACTGCTTTTGATAAAAAGTCCATAGAGGACTTGGGGGATATAGGCAAAGATTTCACAAATAAAGGTGTGCAACTTTCCCTAGGAGAAAACTATTTAGATAACTTGAAGGGCTTTGATGTAGTGTTTAAAACTCCTTCTATGAGGATTGACAGCCCAGCATTACAAAGGGCTAAGGCAGAAGGATCCTATATAACATCAGAGATGGAAGAGTTTATGAGATATTGCCCGGCTAAAATTTACGCCGTTACCGGCAGTGATGGGAAAACCACCACTACTTCAATAATTTACAATCTTTTAAAGGAAGAAGGATTTAAAACTTGGGTAGGAGGAAATATTGGAACACCTTTATTCTCAAAAATTGAAGAGATTAAACCGCAGGATAGAGTTGTATTGGAACTATCTTCTTTCCAATTGATGACTATAAATGTGTCCCCGGAGGTTGCAATTGTTACAAATGTCACTCCTAACCATTTAGATATGCACAAGGATATGGAAGAGTATATAGATGCTAAAAGGAATATTTATAAGTATCAAGGGGACAAAGATCTATTAATACTTAATAAGGAGAACCATATAACTAATTCCTTCCAAAAAGAAGCAAAGGGTAAAGTTAAACTTTTTAGTAGCAAAACTGAAATACTACATGGTGGATTTTATAAGGATAAGACCTTGTTTATAGATGGACATGAGGTTTGCAAGGAAGATGAAATTACAATTAAGGGAATACACAATGTAGAAAACTACTTGGCTGCATTCTTAGCGGTGAAAGATGAAGTTTCAGTAGAAACAATGAAAAAGGTAGCAGCTGAATTTAAAGGTGTAGCACATAGAAATGAGTTAATAAGGGAAATTCAAGGGGTTAAATACTATAATGACTCTATAGGAAGCAGTCCTACTAGAACTTTAGCTACCATATCGGTTTTTGATAAGCCTGTAATTTTGATTGCTGGAGGATATGACAAGCATATACCTTTTGAACCTTTAGCTGAGAAAGGTTGGGACAAGGTAAAAAGTCTGGTTTTAATAGGTGCTACTAAGGAAAAAATAAAAGAAGTATTCTTAAAGGTTATAAAGGAAAGAAAGATAGATTTACCTATATTTATGGCAGAATCTTTAGAGGAAGCAGTTAAGAAGTGCCAAGACATAGCTGAAGCAGGGGACTCTGTAGTTCTATCACCTGCCTGCGCTAGCTTTGATATGTTCCCTAATTTTGAAGTTAGAGGTAATAAGTTTAAAGAAATAGTTAATAGCTTATAGGGAGATCTTTTACCTGATATTGAAAGGTGGCTTTAGCCACTTTTCTTACTCTTAAGGATATTAAATTGGATTATTGGATAACTTAGGTGTTAACTTAGGTGTAGGCATAGAAGAAACAGTACTATTTAATAAAGGGGTTAATAGAATGAATCTAGTTTTAATAGGAATGCCAGGATCAGGGAAAAGTACTTTAGGTGTACTTTTAGCCAAGGCCCTAGGCAAAGCTTTTTTAGATACGGATATTCTAATACAGCAAAAAGCAGGAAAGGGACTTTATGAAATAATAGAGAAAGAAGGTTTAAAAGAGTTCTTATTTCTAGAGGAAAAGTATATCCTAGAATTAAAAGTAAAAAACACAGTTATTGCAACTGGCGGTAGTGTTGTTTATGGCAGTGAAGCTATGGAATATCTTAAAAGAAGTGCTTTGATAATATATCTTAAATTAGACTACAAGGAAATTGAGAGAAGGTTAAAGGATATAACTACAAGAGGAATCGCTATGGATAAAGGAACAAGCTTAAGAGACTTGTACGATCAAAGAATACCTCTCTATGAAAAGTATGCAGATCTTATAGTTGATTGCAATAATAAGTCCATAGAAAAGCTTATAGAAGAACTAGTTATAAGAACAAAGGATAAGTAACTTTTGACAAATGAAGTTTTTACATATTAGCTATAAGATGGTATAATGTAAGTAAGGAATCATCCTTATCAGAACATATTTATTGCTTGTGACATATAATATAATTTATATACAGCCAAATCTCCTAGGGAGAATGCGTGATAGGATATCTATATAATGTAAATGTATACATGAAGGAGAATTACTATGAAAGTTAGTAGAGTTGCAGTGATATCAGATATACATGCAAATATTCATGCCTTAGAAGTGTTTATGAAGTATTTGAATGCTAGACCAGAAATAGAATTAGTTCTTAATTTAGGGGATTTTCTTCAACTTGGTCCTAATCCGGCGGAAGTTTTTGATCTGCTTGTAGAAGATAAAAGATTTATAAATATATTAGGTAATAATGAAATAGAGTTGATAGAGCCCATAGATAAAAATGAAGATGCTGAAAGAGTTAAGCATATCCTGTGGACTAAGGAGAAAATTGGTCAGGATAGATTGGAAAAGCTAAGAAATATTCCAAAGTCTAAGATGGTGAATTTGTATGGAAAAAAGGTTATGATGGTCCATACTGTAACAGAACAATATATTGATATAAAACAATTAGAAAAGTGTGAGTATGTGCTAATGGGACATACCCATCAACAGGCCTTAGGAAGCTACTGGAAGGAAAGAAGAGTTATGAATCCAGGCTCCATAGGCTTTACTCCAAAAGGAATAGTAAACTTTGCAGTTATTGAAATAGGGGGAGGTCTGATAAACTTCGTTTTCAAAAACATGAATTATGATTATAGAATTCTTCATAAAGAGTTAATAGGGTCAGATATGCCCGGAAGAGAAAAAATAATTAATTACTTGATACCACCGGGATAGATTGATAGCCCGGTTTTTTGTTTAGATATAAAAAAGCTGAGAAAAATAGAGGAAAAAGAAAAAAAGTGTTGAATAAACATATTATAAAGATTGTTTATTATAGAAAAGTTTAAAAAGTAATTTACCTTATAGTTTTTTTTAAGTATAATATACTTATAGTAAATATTGGGGTTATTGATGATATATTTCCTAGAGTTATAAAAGATTGAAAGGTTTCAAGAAAACTCATATAGTATATAAGATATAAGGCTATTAACAAAGGTGTGAACTGCTGATTCGTAAGGGGGGGAGAAATATGCGAAAGATTATTACCTTTGGGACATTAAAGGGGGGCACAGGAAAGTCAACCACAGTATTTTCAACTAGCGGAATTTTAGCTGAAAGAGGATATAGGGTGTTAATTGTAGATGTGGATCCACAGGCTAACATTACATCCAATCTTGGAATAGATGAAACTATGGAAGGCTATATTGGGATTAAGGAATTATTTGAAGATGAGAGAATTCATCCTGAGAGAGCTATTATAAGAGGACCTATTAGAGAACTTCCCAATTTGGATATAATTGGTGCATCTATGGCGTTGACATCAACTGATATGAGGATTGTTAGTTTTCCGGGTAGAGAGTATCTGCTAAAAAAGTATTTTAGAAAGTATAGCAGTGTTTTTAATCAATACGATTACATAATATTTGATACCAATCCTAGTATGTCAATCATAAATCAAAATAGTTTCGTAGTTAGTGATGCTATTGTAATCGTATCAGATATAGGCATCAACTCATTAAAGGGACTGGAACTTTTTGTAGCACTTTGGGAAGATATAGTGGACAGGCTTGATATCGAGAACAATATAAGAGGTCTTTTGATAAATAAATATAATCCAAGGAGTAGTATTTCAAGGGAATTCGTAGAATATTGTCAGGAAGAAGAAGATATTAAAAAGCTTTTATTTAACAGTTTTATACCTGCGGATGAAAGAATATCTGAATGTGAACTATCAAGAAAACCAATAAATATAATTTTTAAAAACACCGAAATTTGCGATAGATATAATTCATTTGTTGACGAATTAATTAGTAGAGTTTAAAAAAGTGGGGAGGGTTGAAAAATGGCAAATAGGTTTAGGGCTGCGATAAAAGGTACCAGCCAAGAAATCTTGTCGGCTGGAAAAGTAGACGTTCCATTGCAAGAACCAATAGTTTCTGAGCCGAAAATGGACGTTCATAAAACAGAAGAAAAAGAAGTTCAGAGAGTTGAACATGCTGATAGCTTTGTTAGCAATGCTGTTGAGTATCCAGTCTATGGAGATATCTCATTTGAAAAGGTGTCAGAATTTTTAAAACAAAAGGTAAATCATAAAATATTTGAATTAAGGATGAGCAAGATTAAAGATATCCTTAATGCCCTTATAGACTATAAAAGAAGTCATAAGCCAGTAATGCTTTGTGATTTTACGGACAACATTCCATACTGGGTAGCGGCGGTTAAAATGTCACTTCCAAAGAAGGTTGCATCCACTATTGTGTTTAGGAACTATAAAAATGAAAACTCACCGGATATAACTAATTGCTTGGTTTTTATTGATTCTACAGAAGAACGTTTGAATCCTAATTACTATAGTGAAGATGATCCAAACGTAGTAGCTTTTAACTTTGCAAAAGGGTCAAATACTAGAGTTGCTTATAATAGCAGATATTCAGAGTTAGCACAAGTTGGATATATGCTTAATGATCAAAGTTTCTATGTTTTTGAGAATTTTGTAGATGAATTCAACTATACAAAGCTTGGTCCGGACATAGACAGTTGTCTAGAGTTATTCTATTTATTGAACAATGGAATAGAATACATGGAATATGACTCAATAAATAAGGCTATGACTTTTATTGACAATTATGCCTATAAAGATACTTACAAAATGTTGCTTCAAAAGATGAATGTAGTTGTAAGCAGGGTAGGTGCAAATTTAGAAGAAAAGACAGCATTAATACTAATAAAAACCATGATGGATATGTCTAGCAAATTAGGTGAAGAAGTACTATATAACATGGTTTGTAAATTCTTTTATGGATATCTTCAAAGCTTATTATCTAAAACAGGTGAGAGCAATATAGAAGCTGTTTATAAGTTCTTTAATAATATAAAGAATATCCAGTCTAACGACATTAAACAATTTGCCAAGTATACTATAGACGAAGAAAACATAAGAAGGCTTTCACGATATGTTTTAGAGAATGATGTTAAGTATGCTCAATTCTACCTTGGAATTGTACTTTCCGTTATACAGGAAAGCAATATCGATGTTGCAGATGTTAGCTCCTTCGAAGAGTTCATAAGTAACTGTGCAGAGCAGCTAATTAAAAACAGTGTAAGCTTAAAATCTGCAATTGGTGGATTTAACGGTAAGCTAACCTATGTAGCTAGTTTAATTGGCTTGTATTACAGTAAGGCTGAAAACAATCCAGATATGAGACAGCAGGCTGTATTGTTCTGTATGGAAAAATTAAAGGAAAATACAGAAAAGGCTAAGGAATTAAGAAATCTTATTTATAACACTCCAAAGGGAACGGAATTGATTTTAGAGGAATTTGCTATTAACTTAAAAGAGGCCCATGATAAGGATCAATTCTTCTGGACTTATTTAGTTCAAGTACTTGATGGTATAGCAGGCTTTAGACAGAATCATTTCTCAGAAGCCATTGCTTATTATCTAGATCTTATAAAAGATGAACCAATCTTTAAGGAAGAATGTCTGAAAATAATAATCATGGCTTCTAAGAATCAGATAGAAATAGATAATAAGGCTCTTACAAAAATTATTGAAGAGTATGAAAATCAAATGCCTCTAAAAGTACAAGATAAAGCAACAAAAGATGCTATGATAACTTTATCAGCAATAAAGAGAAGAAGGAATATTGTAACAGCAAACAATATAGTGGATCTTACTGAGTTTGGAATTAAGTTAGAGAATGCTGGTACATATAAAGCTGTAATAGAACTTTTAACAAATGGTGTTCCAGATTTAACAAATGTGTCAGACGCCAAATATAAAGAATTCCTTCAATGGACTATTGACTTGCTATTGACTAATTCCCATAGTAGAATTACCGATATTTTGGGCTATTACAAGAGTGTTTGTCAGATGAAAGAACAGGGCTCAGAAATGTATGTTGAGTACGCTCTAAGCACTGACAGGGTAATTCAACTGAAGGAATATTTAAGCAAGATGAATACTAAGCAAGTACAGTTCTATATGAGTATCATTTTAGAACACCTTATTAACAATAGAAGTCGTTGGGACAATCAAGGGCTTTATGAAGGATTTATCAATAACTGTGTGGACTACTTGTCTGAACATAGCAAAGAATTGTACACTGTTATGGAATTAATAACTCCAGCAAAGGAATTCTTTGCACATGTATTGGTTAGGTATTACATGAACTTAAAAAATAATTCTTCAGAAGCTGTAAAGTTCTTTATGAACAAATCTAAGGCTAACGGAGAAGAGTGGACCGATGAAGTAAGATTGTACATTGGTGAAGCTGAAAATGGTCTAGAATTACTGTTAGATGAATTTAAAATACTCTTTGATAAGGTAGAGGAAAAGACCGAATTCTTCTGGAGTTATAGCAGAATGGTATTTAATAGAATTCCTAAGTTTAAGAATGAATATTTCTCTAACGCTTTTGAATACTATATGAATACTATTGAAGGCACTGATAGGTATATAGAAGAATGTATGAATATTCTAGAGCTAGTAGCTGATGAAAAGGTTAAGCTAAATCCGAATTTATTATCATCTATTGTTAAGGAATATGAAGCTACAATACCTTTAACTTTCCCAGCACAGCAGACTCTAGCCATAATTGATGAAATTGAAGCTATAAAGAGGAAAAACAACATAGATGTGAAGCCAAGTGTAGGAGATGTACTTAGACTAGGAATATTAATTCAGTCTACTGACTTAGAACACGGACTTATTGGGGCTTTACATGATACTGATGTAAGATTAGATGGATCTACTCCTGAAAGATATACAGAATACCTAAATTGGTGTTTACCTAATTTATTTAGTAAACTTAATGTTTTAGAAAATGCAGCATTAGTTAAAAAAGTATTCTATGTGGAAGAATACAAGGAAACTTTCAGCAAGATATACAATGATTTGCTTATGCAGCAAATACGTTCTGGAGTACTGAATGCATCAAAATTTGAATTGCTTGGACTTTTGAAGGAGATGAATTTAGAAACTTCTGAACTAAGCACAATAATGGTTTCCTATTATGGAAGACAAAAGGAACAAGGAGATGTAAGAGATTCTGTAGGTTTATTTGTAGATATAATTGATAGTAAGTCTATAGAACAAGCAAATGATATAAGAGCGAGCTTAAGCACTCTACCAAATGGAAATGAGTTGCTCTTTGAAGAATATATCTCTAACTTGAATGTGGCTTCTAATGTTCAAAAGTTCTTCTGGAGATATGTTAAAAATGTCTTCAACGAAATACCATCCTATAAAGAAGAGTATTTTGTTCTAGCAATAAGCAAGTATCTAGATTGCATAGAAGGGACTCAGGATTATTCAAAGGCTTGTTATGAGCTATTAGGAATAGTTAAAGAAAGTGAAGAAGATTTAGGTAGCGACCTTGAAACTAGAATACTTATAGGCTGTGAAATGATGTTGTCCCTATCCAAGAGCTATGATAGCCAATTTGAACTAATCAATGAACTTGAAAGAGTAAAAACTAGTCGAAGAATAAAGACTTCTCCAGATATGGTTGCCTTAGTTAAGTTTGCAACTGAATTTGAGAAAGTTAAGGGCTTAGATCAAATGCATAAACTGCTTAACAAAGCTAACCTGGATCTTGACGACATGGACATTATTAAGTATGAGGAGTTCTTAGACTATTTCTTACCAAGGATAGCTTTAGCAGTTAACTCTTGGACAATACATGCAGTTATCAAGAAGGTTTTCTGTGTGGAAAGAAGAAAAGCATTATTCTTTACTAAATATGTCTCAATACTAGCAGACAACATAGAAATGGATAAAATATTAGGAACTAAGATCTTTGCAGAATTTATTGTATACTTCTTCAATTCCAGAGAACAACATGGTGAAGATTTATATGTTCAGGTAAAGACCTCCTTAATAAATATTTTATACAGACTTAATGCTAATATCCTAAAGGATATCAATAATTCACTGAAAGCTGAGATAAGCGGCATGAGAAACAAAGAAATGATAATAAAAGACTGGGATCAAATGTATTTAAAGGTAGCACCAGCTGCTAAAACAGACACTGGTTTCTTTGGAAGATTTTTCGACAGAAGATAATAGAAAGTAAGAAACACCTAGGACTTCTTAGTTCCTAGGTGTTTTTATCCTTAAAAGTTAAAGATACAAGTATCATTTTATAACAAATACTTATCCAGGTGTATCAATAGTAGTAAGAGTGAATAAATAAAAGCTTTAGGAAGATATAAAAAAATAATTTGCTAAAACGGCAAAGTATTAAAAGAAAGTCTTAAATATATATGATAATATATCTCTTGTCCTTAGGAATAGCTAGATTAAGTCACAAGACAGCTTTTAAACCATTAATACTGTTGGTAAAAGCATAGAGGCTAGCCTAAAGGTTCAAATATATGGCTGGATAGCTCAGTCGGTAGAGCAGAGGACTGAAAATCCTCGTGTCCCTGGTTCGATTCCTGGTCCAGCCACCATATATGTGGCGCTATAGCCAAGTGGTAAGGCACGGGTCTGCAACACCCTTATCCCCAGTTCAAATCTGGGTGGCGCCTCCAAAATAAGCGGCCTATGGTCGCTTTTAGTTTTCAAAT
>JAAYTB010000036.1 GCA_012523855.1 Clostridia bacterium | reverse complement strand
TAAGGCATATAGCATAGATGATGAATACCTTAGTTCAGTTTTTACAGATCTAAAGATAAATTTAAAAGATATTTTTTAAAAAAACTGTGGAAAACCAAAGTTTTCCACAGTTTTTTCTTTTATTTTACTACTTCAACAGCCATATTTAACTTTTCACCGTTTATATTATATTCTTTATTAGCTTTTTCGCTATTAAATATAATATCTACAGTTAAGGTTTCTTTCATTATTATTTCTTGGAACTTCTTGATAACAGCTTCCAGCATTTCATTTCCAGCTACATATAGGTTTATTCTATCGGCAACTTGGAATCCGCTTTCCTTTCTCATGTTTTGAACCTTACTGATAATTTCACGAAGGTTTCCTTCTTCTCTTAATTCATCAGTAACCTGAGTATCTAAAACTATACCAATAGTTCCTTCTCCAGCAAAGGCAAAGCCTTCTAAGCCCTTCATTGTAACTAGAAGATTCTCTTGGTTTAGCTCTATCTCTGTACCATTTACATTGATAAGTACACTGTTGCCGTTTTGAACAGTTTGAGCAAGCTCCATTTGATTTCTAGCTGCAATTTCTTTTCTTATAGCTGGTATTAGTTTACCATAAGCTCTACCTAGTACAGGAAGATTTGGCTTGATTTCAAAGCTAACATACTTTGAAAGGTCTGCTCCAAATTTAACGGTCTTAATATTTAATTCATCTTTTATTATATGGCCGTAGTAGTCTGGAAGAGCAGCAGTACTTACAAGCATTTCAGATAATGGCTGTCTGTTCTTTATATTAGCAGCATTTCTTGCGCTTCTTCCTAATTTAACTATACTGTAAGCTAGATCCATAGTAGCTTCTAAGTCCTTGTCTACAGCTTCTGTGTCATATTCTGGCCATAGGCGAAGATGTATACTTTCAGGAGCATTTGGATCTAAATTAACTACTAAGTTTTGATATATTTCTTCTGTTATAAAAGGTATGAATGGAACAGCAACCTGACACAAGGTCACAAGAACCTTATATAAAGTTACGTAAGCACCAATCTTATCTTCAGTTAATTCTTGGCTCCAATATCTTGATCTATTTCTTCTTACATACCAGTTAGATAATTCGTCAGTAAAGTCTTCTATAGCTAAAGCTGCTTGAGTTATCTTATATCCATTTAAATTATCATCTACTGTCTTAATTAAGGTGTTTAGTTTTGACATTATCCATTTATCCATAACATTGCCAGACTTGAAGTCAGCATACTTAGTTGGATCAAAATTGTCTAGGTTAGCATAAAGCACATAGAAGGAATAAACATTCCATAAGGTACTTAAGAACTTTCTCTGTGCTTCTGCAACATCATCCTCTGAAAATCTTGTAGGAAGCCATGGTGCACTGGCAGTGAAGAAGTGCCATCTTGTAGCGTCTGCTCCTTGATTATCCATAACTTCAAAGGGGTCTACCACATTTCCCTTATGTTTAGACATCTTTAGACCATGCTTATCTAGTACGTGGCCTAATACTACACAGTTTTCAAAAGGATTAGTATCAAATATTGCCGTGGAAATAGCCATCAAGGTATAGAACCAACCTCTTGTTTGGTCCACTGCTTCAGAAATAAACTGTGCAGGGAAGTTAGCTTCAAAAAGCTCCTTGTTTTCAAAGGGGTAATGATACTGTGCAAAAGGCATGGAGCCAGAGTCGAACCAGCAGTCAATAACTTCTTCTGTTCTTGTCATTTCTCCGCCGCACTTTTCACACTTTAACTTCACAGCATCTATATAAGGCTTATGAAGCTCTATATCTTCCGGTGTATTTATTCCCTTCTCCTTTAATTCTGCTATGCTACCAACACAGTCTCTGTGTCCACAGCTACATTCCCAAATTGGCAGTGGAGTTCCCCAGTATCTATCTCTAGATATACCCCAGTCAATAACATTTTCAAGGAACTTTCCAAATCTACCAGTTCTGATATTGTCAGGATACCAGTTAACCTTGTTGTTATTTTCAAGTAGCTTATCTCTTAAGGCTGTCATCTTAACAAACCAGCTATCTCTTGGATAGTAAAGCAATGGAGTATCACATCTCCAACAGTGTGGGTAGGAGTGTGTGAACTTTTCTGATTTGTAAAGTAAATTATGGCTAGCCATGTATTCTAAGATCTTTGGATCAGCTTTCTTAACAAAGAGTCCTGCCCAAGGCTCAACACAATCCATAAACTTTCCATCAGCATCCACTAGGTTTATAAGTGGAAGTCCGTTTTTCTTACCTACTAAATTATCCTCTTCACCATAGGCTGGCGCTATATGAACTATACCAGTACCGTCTGTTAAGGTTACAAAGTCACCATGTATGATATAGAAGGCCTTTTCTTCTGGTTTATAGAATGGTAATAGCTGCTCGTACTCCAAGCCAAGCAAGTCTTCACCTTTGAATTCCTTAACTATTTCGTATTCATGTTCTAAAACGGCTAATAGTTCCTTAGCTAAGATAAAGTGTTCATCATGTACCTTTACTTCAGCATAGTCATGCTTTCTATTTACAGCTAGAGCAACGTTTGATGGTAGTGTCCAAGGAGTTGTTGTCCAAGCTAGTATATACTTGTTTTCTTCTCCCTTTACTTTGAATTTAACGAAAGCTGTAGCATCTTTAACATCTTTATAACCTTGAGCTACTTCGTGAGAAGAAAGTCCAGTTCCACATCTAGGACAGTATGGCACTATCTTATGACCCTTATATAAAAGGCCCTTTTCCCACATTTGCTTTAAGGCCCACCACTCTGATTCAATGTAGTCATTATGGTAGGTTACATAAGGGTTATCCATGTCTACCCAGAAACCTACTTGATCGGACATTTCCTTCCACATATTAGCGTAAGTAAATACACTTTCCTTACACTGATTTATAAAGGATTCTACTCCGTATTCTTCTATTTGAGACTTACCAGAGATACCTAGTTTCTTTTCAATTTCAAGCTCTACTGGAAGTCCGTGAGTGTCCCAGCCTGCTTTTCTTAAAACCTTATAGCCCTTCATTACTTTATATCTAGGAATTATATCTTTTATAACTCTTGTTATTATATGACCAACATGGGGCTTACCATTAGCGGTAGGTGGTCCATCATAGAAAGTAAAATATTCGCCGTCTTTATTCATGTCAAAATTCTTCTGAATTACGTTTTTTTCTTCCCAAAGCTTTAGAATGTCTTTTTCAATTTGAACAAAGCCCTTTGAGGAATCAATTTTTTTGTACATTTCCTTTCCCCTCCTTATTTATTCAATAAAAAAACTCCGCCCTACAGGACGAAGTTATATTCGCAATACCACCTCTAAAGTACAAAATTCAAGTACTATTGATAGCTTACTTAAAGTAAGTTACCATTGATACTCTATCCTGTAACGTAGGCTTACGGACTCACTTACAACTATGTTTAACATAGCTTCAGCTATCAACTCCGCGGTGATTTTCCTTAACTGCTCTCTATGGCTTTCCACCAAATGCCACTCTCTGTAAGATTGCTAACATTAAGTACTTTTCCGCTTCACAGCTTTTTGACTAACTATGATTATATTACAGCAAAGCACTCTTGTCAAATATTATCTACCCTTATTTCTTTATTTATTCAGCTTATTTTTTATAAATTAAATCCTCACAATGTTAGTAGCAAAATTATTTAGAAATCATATGATGTACTATAATCTAAAGAAAAGCTTGTACTTCACTTACTGGTGAAGAATACAAGATGCTTCAAGATAATAAAAAGTTAAACTTATTTGAGAGGTGGATAAGAAAATGAGTAGAAGACATTGTAAGCCAATGGATTGTAAACCTGTTTATATGCCACAAACTATGGATAGAAACTGTATCTGCGATTTCCCTACACTTATTATATTAATCCTTATAGTACTTCAATTCTCAAAGCAGGGCAAGAAGTCCGGCTATGACAGAGATGACGACTATGATGATTGCGATAAGAAGTGTGGCAAGGATAACGATATTATAGGCAATGGCGTATTGTTCATTATAGCATTGTTCTTCCTATCCTGCGCTGGCTGTGGAAGAGGCAGATATTAATGTACAAAAGAAAGAGGGCCTGGGCCCTCTTTTATTACTATTACACAGCTTTTGGCTGTTCTTCTTCCCTTCCAGTTATAACTTTAACGGGACATTTAGAAGCACATATGCCACAATTTGTACACTTAGAATAATCCACTAAGGCTAGATTGTCATTAACACTTATAGCTTGAACAGGGCAATTCTTTTCGCATAGTCTGCAAGCAATACATCCCTTTGAACAATTTTGTCTAACTGTCTTTCCAAGATCCTTAGAATTACATGCAACTCTATACTTATTATCCTTTGGTACAGATACAATTAATTCTTGAGGACATGCCTTTATACAAGCTCCGCAATTTACACATTTCTCTTCATCTACTACTGCTACTCCATTTACTATGGAGATAGCATCAAACTTACAGGCCTTAACGCAATCGCCACAAGCAAAACAGCCATAGGAGCAACCTTGGAGGTTATCTAAAGCTGCAGCTTCCTTGCAAGTTTCAACACCTTGCAAATCAGCCTTTATTTTTCTTGAATCACAGTCACCGCTGCACTTAACAAAGGCAACCTTTTTAGCCACCTTCTGCTCACTTGCATCTACTTTAAGCTCAGCACCCATAATTTCAGCTAGCTTAGCAGCACAGGAGTCTCCACCTACTGTACAAGCTGTCAGGGGAGCTCCTTCCTCTACTACAGCTGTTGCATAAGCATCACAGCCTGCATATCCACAACCGCCACAGTTGGCCCCTGGCAATACTTCTCTTATTATTGGTATCTTTTCATCCACTTCAACTTTAAACTTATCTGCAGCAAAACCTAGTAATGCACCAAATATTAAGCCTAAAATTCCCAAGCTTAACACAGCATTTATTATATTAATAAAATCCACCTTACCCCCCCTAACCTATCTTATAAGTCCCTGGAACCCCAAGAATGCAATGGACATGAGGCCAGCGGTAAACAAAGCTATTGGGAGTCCTCTTAGGGCTTCCGGTATATTTTTATTGTTATCTATGCCCTGTCTAATAAAGGACATTAGTACGATAGCAAGCATATATCCAAGAGCTGAACCTACAGCGTTGACAATGGATTGAGTAAATGAGTAGTTTTCTTGAATATTCAACATAGTCATACCTAAAACTGCACAATTTGTTGTTATTAGAGGCAAAAAGATTCCTAATGCCTTATATAAGCCTGGCGAAAACTTCTTTATAACCATTTCAACAAATTGAACTAATGCCGCTATTACTAATATAAAAGCAATAGTATTTAAATACTCCAAGTTCAAGGGCTTTAATATAAATTTATGGACTGTAAAGGATCCAATAGAGGCTATAACCATTACGAAGGTAACAGCTAGTCCCATTCCTACTGCTGCATCTCTCTTTTTTGAAACTCCTAGAAAGGAGCATATACCTAAAAACCTAGAAAGTACGTAGTTATTAACCAACATGGCACTAACAAATATTAAAAACAATTCCATACTATTTCCCCTCCTTTACAGATTGCTTCCATGGCAAGAAGATGCCATGCTGCAACTTTCGCAATTATGTTCTAAAGTCTTAGCCTTTGTTCCACTTTTCTTTGCTCTCTTAATATTAAAGTAATTAATTACTGCCATTAGTGTCCCAAGAGTAAAGAAAGCTCCTGGTGGCAATATCATAATAGCTGCTGGCTTGTACGCCGCTGGCATAATTTGCATCCCAAAGAAGGTTCCAGCTCCAATTAACTCTCTGATAGAGGCAACTGCAATTAAGGAAACTGTAAATCCTAAACCCATACCTATAGCATCAAATATAGAAGGAATTACAGGATTTTTCCCTGCATAAGCTTCAGCTCTTCCTAATATAATACAGTTAACAACTATTAGAGGTATAAATATTCCAAGAGATTTGTATAAGGCAGGTACATAACCCTCCATTAACATTTCAATAACTGTTACGAAGGAGGCAATAATTACTATGTATCCCGGTATTCTTATTTTATCTGGTATAAACCTTCTCACAGCGGAAATCATAGCATTAGAAAATATTAAAACAACTAATGTAGCCAAACCCATACCTAGAGCATTTTCCGCTGAAGTTGTAACTGCAAGAGTTGGACACATTGCTAAAACTTGTACAAAGATTGGATTCTCAGTAATTATTCCATTTTTTAATCTTTCAACTAACTTATTCATCTCACCCACTCCTTTCATAGCTTATTATTGGCTGACACTAGCTTCGGAGCTTGTATCAACATCCCCTTCAGATTCTCCTGTAGCGCCAGAACTTGTATCAAGCTCATCTAAATCAAATTCCACACCCTTAATAGTTTCCATGTAAAAGGCAACAGCCTTGTTCACCCCAGCTGCCACAGCATTGGAGGAAACAGTAGCACCAGTAATGGCATCCACTTCATTATCCTTAGAAGCACCATTTTTAGTCATACTGATGCCTTTTTCTATGTTTTTATTTTTAAAAGCAGCCATGAAATTTTCTTCGGATATTCTAGCTCCTAAGCCTGCAGTTTCACTTTGAGAAGTTATCTTGATTCCAGACAACTTGTCTTCTTTTGAAATTGCAACAAACATCTCTATATTTCCGTGAAAACCACCAGTCACAACCTTAAAGACATATCCTAATAATCCGTCATTTCCACCAACCTCAAAAGCTTTATCAACATATGCTTTCGCTTCTAAATCAACATTAGAAACAGTTATTTGATTTTTGTGAACAGCACCGGGCAAGAGCTCTACTAGATCAGTGGAGGAAATATCTCTATTCTCAGCTATAACATCTTTAGTAAGGCCATTAACTAGTCCTAAGGATAGTGCTGCAATGGCACAAATCACGAATAAGATTGTACCTAATTTAAAATATTCCTTCATTAGTTGCTCTCCTCCTTTACCTTACTCTTAGCTGTAAAGTGATTGATTACAGGAGTAAATAAATTTAGAATTATAATTGCATAATAAGGTCCTTCTGAATTGTAACCTATAACCATAATGAGTATGGATATTACACCGAAGGCTAATCCAAAAATCGCTTGTCCTAAAACACTTTTTGCTGTTGTATGAGGTTCTGTAGCCATGAAGATTGCTGCAAAGAACAAAGAACCCACTAGAACTTGAGCCTGTACATCTTTTCCTAAAAGCAAGGTCATACAAACTGCAGAAAGTATTCCTACAAGAGGAGTAACTATAGAAATCTTCCTTCTGATAACAAGATAAATACCACCTAATAGGATTGCGGCTATAGACGCTTCTCCTAAATTACCTTTAACCTTTCCTAAAATTAAGGATAAGAGCTCTGAATCCATTACCGGTGCAGTTCTAGCTGCTTTAAATTCAGCAGGCCTTGACAAGAGACTGGCCCAAGAAGCTATTATTAAAGCCTTTGAAGCAGCGGCAGGATTCATAAAGTTGTTGCCTAAACCTCCAAAGAAAAGCTTTACCACCACAGTAGCAAAGATTGCTGCAAGAGCTACTGCCCAAGCTGGTATAAAGGGTGGAAGAATAAGAGCAACAATTAAACCTGTAACTACAGCACTAAGGTCATTAATTGTCTGCTTCTTCTTAACAATAAGATTGAATACGACTTCAGCCGCCACACTAAAAAATATACCAGTGGCTATAAGAACTAAGCTTGAAGGTCCATAAAAATAAACACCTGCTGCTACCACTGGTAATAATGCTATTAGTACATCTAACATTTTTTCACCCCTCTGTTAATTTTATTGTCGAATTTTCTTATTTTTTGCCTTATAACTGAAATTTTGCAGTCATTAGCTAATTTTACACCCTACATTATATAGGAAATTAAAAGGAAATGGTATGGTAATGAGTGGTACTGATTGCCTTTTTATCTTTCACTTTTTACCACAATGTTATTTTCTTAACTAGTCCTGAATTTGATGTTTTCAACATTTTACAACATTTATCAACACATTTTTCTGCCCTCTTTCAAATAAGTATGTTATTTAACTAACATACTTTTAACAAATTGTTAACATCTTTCCTCTAGTTACTCCTTGCATAAGTTGCTAGTTAACAGTGGAATCCTATAATTGATTATTATTGCAGAAAGAACAAATAATAAGTCAAATATTATAATAAGATAGGTGATTTTCATGAAAATCAAGCTACCCATTAGCCTAGTAGTATTTTTATTGCTAGCAATTTTACATTCCCCTACTGAAATCTCCGGAAATAACGAGAAACCTTCTTTAACTTTTAACAAGAATGGCAGCTTTAAAATTGTTCAATTTACCGACCTCCATTGCGGTCCTATTCTGGATAAAGCAACTGCTAATCTAATGAAGAAAGTCATAGAAGAAGAAAAAGCAGATCTGGTAATCTTAACTGGAGATCTTATAGATAAGAAATGTAGGACAAAGAAGGATATAAAAAATTCTATAGAAGCTATTGCTTTAATAATGGAGAAAAATAAGGTTCCCTGGTGTATTGTTTTTGGAAACCATGATGATGAAATGGGACTTATGAGCAAGGAAGAAATGATGGATTTATATAGGTCCTTCCCTCACAACATAAGCAGCCACGGTCCCAAGGATATTTCAGGCATAGGAAATTACAACTTGCTTGTAAGGAATTCAAAAACTAATAAGCCTATTTTTAATATTTACTTATTGGATTCTGGTAGTTACGGACCTAAGGAGATCGGAGGCTACGGCTGGATTAACTTTAGCCAAATTCAATGGTACAGGGAACTTTCAGAGGAATTAAGAAAAGAGCACAGGTCACCTATGCCCTCACTAATGTTTACTCATATCCCTCTGCCAGAATTTAAAAACTTATGGAATAGCGGCAGAGCTCAAGGCAATAGAAACAAAAAAGAATGTCCTCCTAAAATTAACAGTGGCTTGTTTGCCTCCCTCCTTGAAATGAAGGATGTAAAGGGAATCTTTGTAGGTCATGATCACACCAACGATTATATTGGGGACTACTATGGCATTAAGTTAGGCTACTGTCCAGCAACAGGCTATAGGGGCTATGGTTTGCAAAACTATGGTAGGGCTGCTAGAGTATTTTTTATAAGAGAGGAATATCCTGATAATTTTGAAACTTGGATAGTGAAGGACTAAAGAATTTTACTAATGATCTTTAATAGCTAGGGTCAGGTAGCTAGTTGGCTTAATAGAAAAAAGGATGAAATTCAGCTAACTGAATTTCATCCTTCAATATCTATCGTTCATTGTTAATTTCCTCTATCTTCATTCCACTTTGATTTTCCACTACAATATTTGTCTTTGAGTCTTTAACTTTAATTACAGTGTAGGGCTGAGTCAAGGCCATAGTAACCATTTGTTTTGAATCTGGACTCTTTTCTTGGACCTGCACTTTTATTTTATCCTGGTAATCTTCTACATTAACTACTTTAATACTATAGCCTCCAGTAGACCTCTCTCCCATTAGAATAGCAATATATAGATATCCACTGCTGTCATCTTTGAAATAAATGAAGCCTCTTTCCCTTTTTAGCTTGTTTATCTTCTTCATTAAAAGCCTTGGTACATTGCCAGTATCTACAGTTTCAAAGCTTATTTTATTACTAGCTTGCTCTTGTGAAGAAAGACTATCTATATCATTGCTATTAGAAGAGGTTATCGATGTCTTTGAAGGTAGTTCTGTTTTTTTAGTACAGGCTGTAGCAATAGCAAGGATAGCTGCTAATCCAAAAATCATAGCCTTTTTCATAATATCACCTCATATATTAGACGTAAATAAATCCCTTTAGTTTCTATTTTGCACAATTTCTTTTACTAATATATGTCAGAGAACTCTATTTGTACTTTTTCGATATTATCTTCATAAGACATCCTCTTAAGTTTTGCCTCCTTGTCACTTCCTTCCACCAAGGTTACTGGTAGCTCTATTATAAATTCGCTTCCTTCTCCCAGTTTGCTTTTTAAGCTTATATCTCCCTTATGAAGTTTAACAAGGGATTTAACTAAGGACAAACCTATTCCACTGCCCTGCTGTTTTCTAGTTATAGTTTTATCCCCTTGAACGAACCTTTCAAATATTATTCCCTGTTTCTCCTGGCAAATACCAATACCGGTGTCCTTTACAGAAATTATTATCCGATCCTCTTTGTCAAAAATATTAACGAAAATTTTCCCACCAGGCTCTGTAAACTTTAAGGCATTAGATATTAAATTCAGCATAATCCTCTCAATTGCATCAAGATCGCAGGCTATTATTTTTTCTTCCACTTCCGTATCAAATATAAGTTCAATACCTTTACTTTCCGCATATTCAACTACAGACAAAGTAATATTCTCAACTAGGCTTATTATATTATTATTAGTAAGTTTTAAGTCAAAATATCCTGATTCTATTTTTGATACATCAATTAAATTATTGATAATTCTTATAAGCCTATTACAATTTTGCTTCATTATATCCATATACTTCTTTAACTTTTCATTATCACTGTAGGCCATGTCCATTTGATTTATATTAAGATTTATCAACTGTATTGTACTAAATATTACATTTATAGGCGTTCTAAGTTCATGAGATATATTAGCAAAAAACTCAGTTCGAAACTTATCATATTCCACAACTTCCTGTAACTGCCTTGACTGTTCTTCCATACTCTTTTCGATTTCTTCAGCCCTTTTTCTATCTGTTAAGTCCCTTGAGGAAATAACCACTCCGTCAGGCTTATTATTTGTGAAAACTGGTTTTGTATAAGATTCTAAATACTTATAGCTTCCATCTTTACACCTGCATCTCCATCTAAAAATTTTATTACCATGACCTCCGAATGTATATTTAATTACTTCCTTGGCCCCTTCTAGATCTTCCGGATGGACCAATTCAATAGAATTGCCACCTATTAACTCCTCAGGCCTATATCCTAACACCTGGTAATGAGAAGGAGTGGCAAAGGTTATATTACCTTCTTTATTACACATTATCAGTAAATCCAAGGTGTTTTCTATAACTCTTCTCAAAATTAATTCTCTTTTTTGCTTAGCTTCCTGCAACTTTTTTCTTTCCGTAATATTTCTAGCAAAAATAATATTATGTCTTAAGCCATTAAAAGGAATGCTGGTAGCGATAACTTCCAAATGTATAGTTTTACCTTTGACAGTTATAAAGTCTTCCTCCCTAGCAGGGACAATTTCATCAACTTCCCTGATAAACTTTATTCTTTTCTTGACAACTTCATGATAATCCTTATGGATAAAGTCTAATATATTCTTATTTAAAAGTTCCTCTTCGCTGTCTGCCTCCATCAATTTTATAGCCATAGCATTAACGTAAACTATAAGACCATCATTATGTATAAAAACTGCATCACTGGAAAACTGTAGAATTTTATTATATCTCTCTTCAATCTCAACCAGTCGTTGGCAGCAATACTTCTTACTACAATTTTCTTCCACCTCAAATACCCCCCTTGGTAGAATATACATTAAATATCAACGTCCAATATTTAAACTTCGACATTTTTTTCTGTTTTACTCTTATAATAACATTTTTATTACTAAATTTACAAATAAAAAAAATCGACCGAAGTCGATTTTAAATTTTTATATCTTCTTCCTTGATAGTTATAATCTCTTCAGGGTCTCTTGAAGTGGTTCCTTCCGTCATTATTCTATATGCCTGCCGCATTCGTATCTTTTCAAAAATCTGCCTTGCCAAACGGGCATTTCCAAAGTTCTTATCCCTATCTACATAAAGCTCTTCAAAAATAATTCTAATCATAGCTTCTGCAGGCCTTTCTAGTATATAATCATTTCTTTCACATAAATCTTTAAATATTTTCATCAATTCCATAGGCCTAAAATCAGGAAATTGGATGGTAAAACCAATTCGACTTTTTAGGCCAGGATTTAAAAACATTAGATCTTCCATTTCTCTAGTGTATCCAGCCATAATTACCATTAGCTTATCCCTCTTGTCCTCCATCTCCTTTATAAGAGTAGATATAGCCTCCTTACCGTAGTCATTGTCTCCACCCAGCGCTAAGGTATAAGCTTCATCTATAAAGAGGACTCCTCCATAGGCTTCTTTTATTTTCTCCAAGGTCTTGGCAGCAGTCTGTCCAATATACTCTCCAACTAAGTCTTCTCTTGTAACTTCCACCAGTTGGCCTCTTTTTAAGATTCCTACTTCCTTGAAGAGTCTGCTAATTAGTCTAGCTATAGTTGTTTTACCGGTACCTGGATTACCAGTGAAAACCATATTTAAGGAAATTTCCTCGTTTCTAAAACCCATTTCCTTTCTTCTTTTTTGAAGCTGAACTAAGTCTAATATTTCAGTTACAGATGTCTTTACTTTTTCAAGGCCTGTAAGACTGTTTAATTCTTCTAGTATAACACTTACCCCCTGAGCTGCTTGTTCATTGCTTTCCATACCAAAATCTATGGCAGAAAGCCTGGTAAGTTCTTCATGGGACACCTCATTGCTACCAATTCTAAAGGCCTTTTCTCTAATAGCATCTTCTATAATATTTCTTACTGTTCTTCCATTAGCAAAGGAATTATCTACTTGAAGGGAACGAATTTTTTCCGTAAAGGCATACTCCGCTCCTCCATCTAGCTCGTAATGCTTTTCAGCGGCAATTTTTTTACCTATTTGCAACAGTTCCTCTTCACTGTAGTTTTCAAAATTAATTTGTACATTTATCCTGCTTTTCAGCCCTGGATTCATCTTCATAAGTTTGTTCATTTCCTCAGCATAACCAGCCAAGATAACAACAAACTCACCACGTCTGTCCTCCATTGCCTTTACTAAAGTATCAATAGCTTCTATACCATAATCGTTAGGACTATCTGCTCGATATAAGGAATAGGCTTCATCTATAAAGAGTATTCCGTCGATAGCTTTTTCTATAGCCCTCTTGGTTAATAGGGCTGTTTGTCCTATATATTGACCTACTATTTTTGATCTATCAACCTCTACCACATGACCTTTAGTAAGAACACCAGCCTCAACCAAGATCTCCCCTAATAATCTAGCTGCAGTTGTTTTACCGGTACCTGGCTTTCCTGTAAACATGAAATGGTAGGATAAATTTTCTGCTGATAAATTTAGTATCTTACTTCTATTTCTCTCATAATGCAAATAATTCATTATGCTGTAGAGTTCTCTTTTTACATTTTTAAGCCCTACTAAAGAGTCTAACTTTTCCTTAATTTTCAGCCATCTTTCACTATTTAAGTTATTCTCTTCATTTACTTCAGCCTTATCCTGAATCTTCTTCTGAAGGTTTGTACTTGTTTTCTTTTCCAGCTGCTCTAAGCTCTTACTAGTGATTAAGTTTTCAGAGTCTTGTCCAATATCAAAATAGCTCTCTTTCTTTTCTACTGTTTCATTCTTATCTCTAGAATGTTGTAAGGAGCTTCTCTGCATCAACAATTCTAAAGGTGTAACATCTATGTCTTCTAATGTATCTTCCTTCTCTAAAGGCTTTGGCTCTTGCTTATTTAAGTTTGCTTTCATAATAGCATCAAGATTGCCTAAGATAATCTCTCTAGCCTGTAGCTTTGACTGTGCCTTCTTTTCAGCTTCTGCCTTAAGTTCCTTGATTTCTGCACTATCTCTTATTTCCAAGCACTTGTCGAAATAGGCTATGGCATCTTGGAAATTTTCCAGCTTAATTAAAAGCCTGCCTAATGAAGAATATAAATAAAGATTCAGTTCCCTGTTATCAGAATCCAACTTACCCTTTGCAATAATATCAACAGCTTTACAATAGGCGTCTAGAGCTTTAATGGTTTCCCCATGACATTCTGCAACCTTGCCATCGTATAAATCTTGAAGAACAACATTCTTTGTTCTTAGAAGACCTTCACCTAAAGCTTTAGTAGCTGACAATCCATCCTTCAAATATTCAAGAGCTTGGGATCTTTGTATATAAGCTGTTAAGAACTTGTCATCTATGGCTAATGCTTGGGAACAATTTTCTATTACCTTTTCATATTTGCCTTTTTCCAATAAAGCAATATTTTTTCTTGCAATCTTCTCTAGAGAACTCTCTTCAACGGTGGTTTTTTCCTTCTTTTCACTTTCTACTTCCCTTATGTTTTCTCTTTCTTTCTTACTTGTTTCTTCAAAAGTACTATTACTAATCTTATTACTTCTTTTATCTATTTCTTCAAGGTTAAGAAGATTATATTTATATAAATCTTTCATATTGCTTTGGATTGCTTTTTTCTTAGGTTTCTTCTCTTCCTTATGGTCAACTTCCTTAACTTGATCCTTGGAAGATTTCACATTACTAATAGCTTGTTCTTCAGTAATTTTTCCCACATTATTAAAGGACTGTTTCTTACTGATGGACTCTTTCTCTTCAAATATATCTGAATCCACAAATTTAAACAGCCTATTGCTTACTTTCATTTTCTTAACTCTACTCATATCTTCTACTTTTTCTCCCCAATTCCCTACTTGCTTCTTTCCTAGCTGAATTTTCTCCAGCTGAATCTTGCCCACTTTTATATTTTCTTTTTCTTCTTTATTTTCCTTTTCAATATCTTCTTTACTGTCTTTTTCATTTTCTTTTTTGCTTAAAGATAAATTTTCAGTATAAAATTGTTTCAGTAAATCTTGTATATACTGTTCCTTTCTACTTGGACTCAATAGGATAGGATGAATATACCCTGGGTATTCAACAGCCTTAACTCCAAAATGGGGTATATTATTACTCTTCATGTAATTTAGCCATTTCTCCTTTTGAGTGTATACTTGGAATCTATTATCGGTGCCCCAAGCTATAAGGACCCATGGAAATTTTTCAGAAAACAGCTCAAAGTCATGGTAGCTTTTAAATAAGGCCCCTAAATTAATTTTTTTATCTAATTCTTTATTTTGAAAGACATTTGCCGGTGCGTCTAATAGAGAGAAGATATTATAAACATACAAGATTCCCTCTAGTTTCTTACCCTGATATAACTTTTCAACAAAGTTTATAATTTGTTTTATAGCTTCATCTGCTTTGATTACCCCTGTAAACTCTCTCCCTTCATTTATAGGACCATGTATATATAGACCTCTAGCTTCAATTACTGCAATGCCTGGATTGCATAGTATACAAGCTCCTATAAGATGATTACTATTACCCCATTGTAAATATGTAGCGGATCTATAAATCTTCGAACCATATTTTACAAAAGTTCCATAAACAATCGCAGTAGCCATTTGGTCCTCCTTTCCATATATTACTTATATGCGTAAACGCAAGACATATTTAATCAATTCTACACTCCCTTCTTTTTTCCCTTCAATTTTCAAAATAAAATAAATTTTACATAATCATAAACAAAATAATTAATATATGTTAGAATAAACAATATGAAATTTAAAAAGAATAGTTATTATACAGAAAAATAAAGTGAGGTATGAAACTTGATTAAAATAGGTGAATATAACAAATTAAAAATTGCTAGAAAAGCTGACTTTGGCTACTTTTTAGATGCTGGTAGCAGAAGAAGTTCAGATGATATATTATTGCCTTTCAAAAGTGCAACTAGTTCAGAGTTAAATATAGGAGAAGAGCTAGAGGTATTTATCTACCGAGACTCTAAAGATAGGCCTATTGCTACTATGAAAAGGCCCTTAGCTAAAGTTGGTGACTTAGCCTACTTAAAAGTAGTATCTACTACTAAAATAGGTAGCTTTGTAGACTTTGGTTTGGAAAGAGATATACTTGTTCCTTTCAAAGAAAAACTGTACCCTTTAGAGGAAGGTAAATCCTACTTATTTTACATATACATAGATAAAACTGGCAGAATTGCAGCTACCACAGACATAGAAAGATATTTAGATATTGCCGAAGATTATAAGTTGCAAGATCAAGTTACAGGTACAGTTTACGGCTTCCAAACAAACAATAGCGTCCTTATAGCTGTAGATAATCTATATAAGGGAGTTATCCTAAATACAGAATACGATAGAAAGATAGATCATGGAGAAATTTTAGATTTAACTGTTATTAAAATTTATGAGGATGGTAAATTAGGCCTTACTCCAAGGAAGGCTCCTAAGGAAAGACGTTTGGAAATGCAAGATATCTTGCTAAATTATTTAAATAGCCATGACGGCTTTATGCCCTTTAATGATAAAAGTTCTCCTGATGAGATACAAAAGGTTTTCCATACCAGTAAAAATAATTTCAAAAAGGCTCTGGGCGGTCTTATGAAAAGAGGACTTGTTGTTCAAGACGAAAAAGGGACCAGACTAAAATAATAAATTTATACCTTTCATAGGTTTCTAGCCTTCAGTGTATACAAATGAAAATTTTAAAGCTTCTATAATAATAAAAAAGACTGTTGCACAACTAACAAATCAATTAGTTGTGCAACAGCCCCCTCAATCTTACTATAACTATAATAGATATTTTATTTTTCTTTTATAGCAAAACGCATTGCGTTCATAATTTGATTGCTATAACATATATTCCTCAAAGAATAGTTCTTCATTTGTCATATCACATTCAGATACATCAAATATTATCCCTATGCTCCTAAACATTTCAACATCTTGAATACAACTAACAAAGACATAAGCATAACCTTCATGGGCTACAGTGGAAAACCAACAATATCCATCCTTAAAAAAACATAAATCATCTGGAAAATATGGATATTTCCAATTAAATACCCCTTTAGGTTCAAGCAAATAATCTTTTACACCGCTCCTAATCCCATATACACAAATATCAACACTTTAGCATTTGTTGGGAACAATTTTAAGTCCAGGCCATTCAGTAGGAAAATTTCTCTTTTTAATTAAATAAGGTTTCAGTTTTTCTAAAAAGGGCTCAGCCTGTTCTTTAAAGATAGCTACTTCCTCCTTTTAGCCTCCTCATCGACTTTCAAAAGCTTTAATTTTAGCTACTTGTAGTGCCTTCGTAGCATTGGCGCACATTATACTTTGTTTATTACTAATTCTTTCTATTGATTGCAATTGGGTAATTGGTCAGCCTATTTCTATTTCTCCAGTTTGTTTATTAAAACTAGCCTCATAATAACTTGGCTTTACATTTATAGATAAAAGTTTTCCTCAAGAATCATAAGTATAATAAATCTTAAACATCACCATAGTACTATCAACATTTCTCTTTTCTCTCTTCTTAGCATCTTTTCCCCTTAATCTATCCCTCTCTTGTTTTCGATATAATTCTTGTTGTAGACTAGCCCATTCATCGTATGCGTCTTGGTCATCTTCATTAACAAAAACAGGCCTATATCCGGTATCATCATACATATTAATGGGATTGTTTTTACAATAAGCAAACATATTTCCCGATAATAACTCTCCGGTGACAGCAACTATCGCATCTGCATTGTGAAATCTTCCCCACTCCGGATTGTAATATCTGCTCTGCAAGTAGTAGAGACCAGTCTCACTATCATACCTATACCCTCTACCTGAAGAATATAGTTTGCTAATGTCTGAGGCTGAAAGAACCTTTGGAGAGCAAACAATACTTCCAGATGTATTTAGCAATTTATTATTTAAATATAAATTACAATTTAATACTCCAGATTTTATTTGCCAAGTCATATCTTATGCTAGGTTTTTGAGTACCATCGCTTTGAAAGGATTTTGCAACAGTTCCTTCCTCGAACTTAACCCCATCAAATCTAACTAAGTTCTTATCTTTTACATTAGTCCTTAAAGCTACTATTATTGACTTAGTGCCTGCAGGAATGGTGAAAGTATGGCTTATTTTTGTCCATTCATTCTCATTAAATTTCGCTATCTCCATATTTGATTTTGTAATTATTACAGCATCTTTTTCTATTTACAGCAGACATCCTTACCATTGGCTAATGTTTCTAACTACTAAGTCCATAAGGGACTTTCACCACCAAGTTTTCATCCAAGCTGATTCCACCTATCAAAAAAGGTTTTCCGGAAAACTCTTCCGGAAAACCTTTTCCTTATGATAATTACTTAAATTGCCTATTAGCCAATAAGTTTAATCAATAAACTAAGGCCTATAGCCAATATCATGGCCACATTCATAATTGCAAAATTCTTAACCCCTACCACAAAAGTATCCTTCTTTGTTTGTATCTTGTTAAATAAATTAATATTCTTTTGCACTGGGATTATTGTTAATAAGACCAGTAAGCAAGTCCATGGTTCCACCTTTAGGATAACTAGTACTATTATAGAAAGAAAAGCTATGTAGTAGATACTTGAGAAAACTTTTAGGGCTCTTTCCTTTCCTATATATATTGGTAAGGTGTATCTCCTATTTTCTATATCATCTTCAATATCACATATATTGTTAGCCAACATTATATTAGCGATACCGCTAGTAGCAGGCATAGAAAGCAAGAAAATATAGAAGACTTCTACTATATTTACAGCAATGCTAATAATACCAGAATTATAGATAACAGTAATTATATTTTCATCATACATGTGAATATATATAGAAATAAAAGTTATAATAAATCCCATAAAAAGTCCTGAAAACACTTCGCCAAAAGGTGTTCTAGATATTGGTATAGGGCCAAAAGAGTATAGGATCCCTACAGCAAAGGATATAGCTCCTAATATTAGTATCACTATGTTAGTGTTTACAAATAATAAAACACCAAATATTATTGCTATAGTTAATAGGGTAAATATAACTGCTAAAACCTGAGACTCCCTTAGCTTATCCCTAACTATAGCATTATGGGTTTCATATCCATATCCCTTTGTCTTCACAGCCTTTTTGTAATCCATATAATTATTCACAGCAGTTGTAGCCATATCCACAGTTAAAAGAGATATAAACATTAGAAGAAAATTCATGCCATTAAACTTTCCGAATCTATACAGGCTGTACACCGTTCCTAAAATAAAAGGAATCATACTGGCCACCTTTGTTTGAATTTCTACTAACTTTAAAAAACTACTTACCTTCATGCTATTACCTCCAAAGTTATGTTGTCATTATATCAATATACCACATCAATTAACGCTAGGCCAAATATTTTTTTAAGGTGTATATGAACTTGGTTTTTTCCAAAAGCTAAAATAAAACAATGAGAGGTGAATTATTATGAGAAAAGGGTTAATGATAGTTGCCATGTTTCTAGGAGTATTGATTCTACTGACTCTACCTGTCATAGCTTCCTATAACAGTTTAGTTACTTTAGAACAAAAGGTTAAGTCAGCAGAATCTACCATAGATACACAGCTACAAAGACGTTCTGACTTAATTCCAAATTTAGTAGAGACAGTGAAAGGCTATGCAGCTCAGGAGAAGGAAATTTTCACTGATATAGCAGATGCAAGAAGTAAACTGGCTGGCTCCCAAACTATTGAGGAAAGGGCTAATGCGGATACGGAATTAACTTCCGCTTTATCGAGACTTTTAGTAATAGTAGAAAATTATCCTGAATTGAAATCTAACCAGAATTTTAGGGATTTATCAGTGGCTTTAGAAAGTGCAGAAAATAGAATTAGCATAGCAAGGCAAAATTACAATGAAGCTGTAGATTCTTACAACACTAAAGCAAAGCGTTTTCCAGGTTCTATAGTGGCGGGACTCTTTAATTTTGAAGAAAAGCCCTATTACAAGGCTGCAGCAGGTGCTAAAGAAGTACCTAAAGTAGACTTTTCAAGATGATTAATATGAAAAAGCTTTTTAAAACTACAGCAAAACTTTTACTTGCTATCATGCTAATATGCTGTTGGAATCCTACTATAGTAAAGGCAGTACCAGAAATCCCCCCTCCTACAAGCTTAAAGTATCTTAATGATTACTCCAATTCTTTACGCCAATCCACTAAGGAATTTATAGTTTCCCTTGGTAAAGAAGTGGAAGCTAAAACAGGAGCCCAGGCTGTAGTTGTTGTAATCAATTCCCTAGAGGGTTATGATATAGAATCCTATAGCTATGAATTGTTTCGAAATTGGGGAATCGGTAAAAAGGAAGAAAATAATGGACTGCTAATTCTTATAGATCTTCAAGATAGAAGATGGAAGGTAGAAGTAGGTATAGGCTTAGAAGGGGCTATTACTGACATATCCTCCGCAAGAGTTATGGAGGAATATGCAGTTCCATATTTTAAAAAGAACAATTACGATGAAGGTATTAAAAGGGCCTACTCAGTTTATGCAGACAGCATAGCCAAAGAATATGGTGTGTCCTTAGAAAAAAATATTGAACCAATAAATAAAGGAAGCAATTCTAATAATGTCTCTAATGCTATGCCTCTTTTCTTAATCCTTGGCCTTATTCTTTTAGATGGTCTTTTTAACAGAGGTCGAATATTTAGATTTTTCTTAAAAGCTCTCTTCTGGTCTTCCATAGGAAGAGGACCTAGAAATGGCGGCAGAGGCGGCTTTGGAGGAGGCCACAAAGGCGGTGGTGGTGGTTTTGGAGGCTTCGGCGGGGGCAAATCTGGCGGTGGCGGTTCTTCTGGCGGTTGGTGAAAGATTAGGCCAGAGCTGCTAAATTATCTTCATATATTTTAAAGCTTGTTCTTAGCAAAAAACTAAGAGCAAGCTTCCTTAGTTTTCTCTCATTAATTACTCTCAAGTTTAAGCTCCTCTATATAAGTGTAAATTTTATCATGCCATCTTCTATAGGACTTAGGATCTCTTTCCTTAACTACTTCCATAAATTTGTCAAGTACTCCTAGCCTATACAATCCTTTGCTTAAATGTCTTGGAAAATCTCTTTCTTTTGAAAAGCACTTCTTAGGATCTATAACCATTAATGTGCCTTTAGGGTGAACCATAATATCCTTACAGCGAATATCTTCCTTTGCGAATTTTAACTTTTTAAATTCTTTCAAGAGCTTAAGTATTTTTATGGCTAATTCTCTATCTAGTCCATGATTTCTTATATATCTATTAAGAGGTATCCCCTCTACATAATCCCTTATCATATAGTTTCCAGACATGCCATAAACCCTTGGAAAATATTTGTTTTTATGAATTCTATTTAATATATAATATTCCTTACGGCATTTCTTTTCCTCAAAGCATACTTTAATAACCTTTCCTTCTGGAAGCCGATATACTATTCCATTGTTTCCTCTTCCTAGGAATTTACAATCTAATAGATTGGCCTTAAAGTCCTTAATATACCGCTTATATATGGCTCTACTCATGCTAGCCCCCTTTGGTAAATTGCTATTGTATAAGATATCCACTTTGAAACCATGCTTATAGCATTATATGATAAGGCCTTGAACTTTGATACTAAGTAAAAAACAAACCACCGAGCCATAGTTTCTCGGTGGTTTTATAGGCAAATTATTTTCTATGATATTTATAATAGGCAATCACTTCCACCAGCTCTTTGCTGGTTTTATCCTGATAGCTTAGTATAATGCCGTCTAAACTCAATAATTCAGAGCCAAATAAGCCTTTTAGAGTATGTTCAAATATAACCTTGTCATCACAAATTATTCGATAGATATCATCCTCTATTTTAATATATCCATATTTGCCTATAATACTTTCTCCATAGTCAAGACCATCTCTTGTAGTAACATAACGTACTTCTCTTCCATCAGTACGTCGTAATCTTTCTTCGTTTTCTTTTAACTCCTTTTGGAGCTTGCGATTAAAAAATAACATCTTCTTCACCTTTTATAGAATAAAATTTAGTTTTTATACCCATTATTATTATATACCATATAGCTGAGTAACTCCAACTATATAATTAATAATCTCTTTAAAAACTAAAATAAGTATAAAAATTCAATACTTGAAGAAGATTATAAACATATAACTTTACCCTATATAGAATACTGGAGAAAGGTAGTGACAATATGGAATTTTCATTATTTGTAATATCTAAAGAAGAAATTGATGAAGCCACTATTATGGATTTTGAAAGGGAAAAAGTCTTTATAAGGCCCTTTATGGATGAAAATATAGAAGTAGAAATGACTGGTCACTTTTACTATGAAATTAGCAACGAATCCTCTTCTAGTTCTAACGTAAATCCTTATAACAGAATCGAAGAAGTCCATGATGTTTTAAAGACTATCTATGAACTAGGTAGCTTTAAGCTTATACTCTTAGACGAAGAAAAAAACATTCAAGACCTATTAGAACAAGAAGATGGCAATATTGAAAAAGCCTTTGCTAGCCTACCCCAAGAAAAAATAAGTATGGATACCTTGCTGGAAAGATACCCCCATATGATAGATACAAATAGAATGTATATTATTGATTAATAAAAGAAACTTGTTCATAGCTTTTTGCTAAGAACAAGTTTCTTTTTTATTTCATACCAGAATTTCTACTATCATTCTTGTCTTCTTCTTTAGTATTTGCATTTATTTATAATTTAATAGCAAAAATAAATGATATTAGACTCTATTAGAAAACTACTTCATAAAGTCTGGTTTGGGCATAACAAACAAACGAGGTTCTTGTAAATAATCTTGAACTATTCTTAGGGCTTCACCAAATCTTTGATAGTGGACAACTTCCCTTTCTCTTAAGAACTTTAAGGGTTCAATTACATCTGGATCATCTGCCATGTTGATAAGCCATTCATAAGTAGCTCTTGCCTTTTGTTCTGCTGCTAAATTTTCTGTAAGGTCTACTATTGGATCTCCCTTTACTGCTATATATGCCGCTGTAAAAGGATTCCCTGCTGCACTTTGTGGATATACTCCTCTATCATGATCTACATAATAGGCATCTAAGCCATCTCTTTTGATCTCTTCTAAGCTTGCACCTTTCACTAACTGATTAACCATAGAACCTACTATCTCTAAGTGAGCCATCTCCTCTGTGCCTATATCATTTAGTGTAGCTATAGCCTGAGGTGTTACCATTGAAAACCTTTGGCTTAAATATCTTAAGGATGCCGCCAATTCTCCATCTGGTCCTCCATATTGTGTAATAATAAGTTTAGCCATCCTTGGATTAGGATTTTTTATTTTTACGGGATACTGCAACTTTTTCTCATAGATCCACATTGATTATTTACCCTCCCCACTTAATCTTGGATTTGCTTCATATTCCCAAGGCCAAGGTTCCTTTATCCACTGCCATGGATAGGCACTGGCTGAACCTTGTGTTAATGGACCATAAAGCCGTTCATAACTTTCCTTTAGCATCTTTGATTGCATTGTAAAGGAATTGTGTTTTGCAATGGCTTCTTTATCCATAGGATGGGTATTTAAATACAAGTTTAAATCAACAATCATAAAGTCTATTGACATAATTTGTTCTAAAAGCTTAAACTTATTTTTATCATCACTCATATCATTACCCTCCTATCTATACTTCTCTGTTGATTTATATTTTTTATCCTTCTTATCATAAGGACTAAAAAGTTCTGGAAAAGCAGTACCTCTTTTTAAAGCTTCCATTGGCGAAAAAATACTGCACATTTTCTGAAAGGGTACATAAGCCCTGGCTAATCTTACGTCTTTTATTGTAGTTTCTTGTGGAATGCATTTTCCCATATGATAGCTATTCATTTTTTTCATGTCATCGGTCATTGTTGATTTTTCCTCCTTATAGGTTGTTTACACAATTCCATCATATTCCCTAGCTAGTTATTTGCTACACAAAATCTTAATAAATTAACTAAATTAATAGTTCAATAGCTAGCTAAACAAATACTAGATATTTTACAAGTTACAACAGCAAAAAGTGTAATAATATTGTAATACTATACATTTTTACTATAATTATTGTAATAAAAAGAAGGAAAAAACTCATTTCGTATAGAATCATAGTTTGCAAAGATAGATTTTGATGGGTAAATATGACATTTGATTTGTGGAAAGGAGATCTTTTATGTTATCTAAAACTATACCTCCGTCGAAAATAAGTAAGATCTTTAATATAATGGAGAAAACAATTCTAATAGCTCTTGTAGCTTGTGGCTTGTTTTTTTTAGCCTATAATGGTTTCTAGTTATCTTTCTTTTATCTAAAAAAGATTTAAAAATTAATATTAAAAATTTGTTTTACCAATATACTTTAATAAGTATATTACTATTTACCATAACATTTATGATACCAGATAATAGCTGTACTGTTATTGATGGTGTTTTTTCATTAAATTATAAAATAGTTTCATTAATTACTATACTCCTATTTTCTCTATGCCTTATTAAGTTATTGAAGGACAACTACAAAAATAGTTTAGCTTATAATAAAGTTTTATCAATTTACTGTTCATTAATAATTTTATTTAACGTAAGTATATTAATAGATATTAGGCCGGTAGAACTTCATTTAACTATAAGCCATATAATTAAATTGGCTACCCTTTTCCCTATATTTCATCTAGTAACTGAATTGGCATTTAAAAAACCTTTGGAAGTGTTTTTTCAGATTTAAGGGAGAAAAATTCATCATTGGCTAAGAAGGAAGAGCTGCTAAAACGACAAAATAAAGAGCTAATTATTAAAAACCAGGCATTGATTAAAGCAAACTTAGAAAGATCCAAAAGCGATAGGAAGTACAAACAACTACTCCACTTTCTACCTCAAGCTGTCCTATTAATTAAAGGCACTACAGTTTCTTTTATCAATGAAAGTTTCATTCAGTTATTTGATATAAAAATTAAAGAAAATATTATTAATAAAGATGTCTTTAATATAATTCCAGGGGATTTAAAAGAATTATTTAAAAAGCAACTAAGTAGTCTCTATAGTGGAAATGATATGTCCAATTTGCAAACTTCTCTTAACTTTAATGATAGAAAAATAGATTTAGAGTACTCTCTATTTCATCATATTATAAACAATGAAGATTATATTTTAGTGATTTTTGAAGATATAACAGAAAAGAAACAAGCTCAGGATATACTAACTAGTGCTAGGGTAGAAGAGGAAAACGAACAGCTTAAGATAGGCTTTTTGGCTAATATTTCCCATGAGTTAAGAACTCCAATAAGTTTAATATA
Source organism: Clostridia bacterium (assembly GCA_012523855.1). Lineage (GTDB taxonomy): Bacteria > Bacillota > Clostridia > Clostridiales > Clostridiaceae > Clostridium_AU. The sequence continues at coordinate 3,833 of JAAYTB010000036.1, read as the reverse complement.
CAGTGCAATTCAAGTACAAGAACAGTGCATAGACTCAGGAGATATGAAGCAACATCAACGTTACACTAAGGTAATTAAGCAAAACTGTTTTCGTCTTTTAAGAATAATAAACAATCTTATTGATGCTACTAGAATTGACGCCAGCTATTTAAGGCAAATATGAAGTGTTTGGATATAGTAAGAGTCATAGAGGATTGTACACTTTCAGTAGTACCTTTTGTTGAAAGCAAATCTATGACCCTTATATTTGATACAGATATAGAAGAAAAACATATGCTATTTAACAGATTTACCAAAATAGATAGGTCCTTTTCAAGAAGTGCTGAAGGTAGCGGCATAGGTTTATACTTGGTTAAGAGCTTTGTAGAAATGCATGGAGGTTATATTAAAGTAACTAGTTCAGAAAATGAAGGAGTTGAATTTTGCATAAGCCTTCCCTATTCAAGTAACATAGAAGAAAGCCCTTGCCCTTCCAACCAATCTTCTATAAAGGAAGAAAATAAATCAAATATTATTGACAAAGTAAATATTGAATTTTCTGATATCTATTCTTAATAGATATTAATAAATTATTCATAATTTAGCTAAATATTACCATATTTTTTATTTCTTTCACTTTTTTTGTAAAATTATATGGATTTTTATTCCAGCATAGGTTATAATATACTTAACTTTGGAGTAACTTTTTTAGGAGGTATTTTATGAAATCAGATGAACATATAAGCCACGAACCTCTCGGTCTCGCTAGCATAATGGAAAAAATCTCTGCATTTAAGAATATGAGTCTCAGAGAAAAACTTCAAAGCAGTAAGGAAAATTTACAGAGGGCATCCAGCCGACTTAAGGGAAACTTTAATACTGAAGAAGAAAAAAGAGTTGATACTCCTGTACATGCTACTGCTAATCATAGTTATAATCCTGCTCCTAGTAGGTATAATTTGGCTGATAATAGGTCTAGTAATACTGATAATAGATATAACACTGATGCTAAATACAGCAATGACACTAAATATAGTAGCGAAACTAAATATAGCAATGACACTAAATATAGTAATGATACTAAATACAATAGCCCTGCTAAAAGTAATTCTTTTACCAGCTCAATGGAACCAGTTGAAGTATCAAAAAACAAGAGCAAAATGACCAAGAATTTAGAAAAACTTTTTAGTTTGGATAGGTCTAACCTTTTATCATCAGACCATTCAACTGCCTTTTATAAAAGCACAAAAAATAAAATTATTATTTTTGAAAAGGATATATCAGAAATACCTTGTACAGTTACCATTAAGGATGGTACAAAAGTTTATGTATATACTGTAAAGTACAAGGCTGATTATACTCCTATATTGTACCCTGCCTATGACGAAAAGGAAATAGAAGGGGAAATCATCTACATGGATAACGAAGAAATTTGGTATAAGGATTTCCACAAATTAACTCTAGGTTATAATAATGGTACTTCTATGGAATTCCACTTAGTAAGAATGTCCGAGCTTCCTGGGGTAAAGGAAGAAGATCTGATACCATATGTAAAAAGATATTTTGCAATTAATAGATCACCAAAGATGTCTAAGCTAGTAAAGGAAAATGCTCTTCTTCTTAATAACATTGTTAAAATGTCAGACAATTATCTTATATACAGGCATGTAAATAATTCTTATAGCATTTTTGTTTATAGCTATGCTATACTTGGTTTTAATGAAATAAAATTAGACAGGCTACCTGCTATTTCAATGAGCTCCTTTGATACTCTGCTATCACCGGAAATACTAAGATTTATTTTAGAAAACAACTTCCCTATAGAAGACTTTGAAGAAAAAGGCGGTTACATTGAGTATACAAAGGAAATTGGTAGAAATAGAATTACCTTGATGAGATTTAAGCTTTAAAGGAATGAGATTTACTAACACCCTTCTTTCTTGTTAATTTAGGCTTTTTCACAGAACCTGTGTGAAAAAGCCTTTTTTGTCTTTCTTAATAAATTTAATATTTATCAATGTGAATCTTATTGTAAGAAAGATCTTTTTCTTCGTGGCCCTTCTTTTCTTCCCCTGGATAGCCTAAGGCTATAATACATTCTACAGCGTATCTATCTGGTATGTTCAGTTTTTCCTTAATATATGTTTCTGTGCTTTTATTTTCATCTTTCATTCTTTCTCTTACTTGTATCCAACAAGAACCTAGTCCTATGGAATGGGCAGTTAATTGGCCAATTATAGCAGCAATACTGCAATCTTCAATCCAAACATCACAAGCTTCCTTGTCAGCAATTATTACTATAGCGGAAGGAGCACCTGCTAAGAAACTGCTACTTCCCTGCCTGCAGAGAGATAGGTCTTTTAATGTATCTTTATCTCTTACAAGGATAAATTCCCAAGGCCTTCTTGACCTAGATGATGGGGCCAAAAGCATAGATTTTAATATTTCATCTAACTTTTCCTGTTCTATTGGCCTATCTTGAAACTTTCTAATACTTCTTCTAGTTTTTAAAAGTTCTAACATTCAATCACCTCATACTATTAAGATTCCCTTATTCTTGCTACTATAGCCAGCCATAATATTAATTTTATCACTTTCCAAGCTTCTTTTAAAGAAGTCCAGCTGTGAGCTAGAATATATTTTAAATTAATTCAAATAATATATTTATGACTTTTCACTTAAGGAGGTAAAAGTATGGCTGAATATACTGGACATATTGAAAAGATTGCTAATGTACGTAAAAACGATAATGGAGATATAATTGCCGTGAAAACAGATAAGGGCAATGTATATCCTATTGAGGAAGCTATAAACAAGGTTAAGGCCCAGGAAATAGGCGGAGTTACTGTGGAAAGAGATAGCAGTGGCAAGGAGCGTTTAGCAAGCAATCCAACAGGGCTCCATTATGGTTTCTTGGATAACGTACCAGAATTTTAAATATTGAGTTCCCTCCAGTTTAGATATCCAATTTCAAAGCTTAATTTACATTTGTAAGATAAAAACTAGCTCTGAAATTGGATTTTTTCATTACTTTTATTGATTTACACATCAGGTCTCATTAAGAAACTAAAGGCATCTTTAGTAAAGCCGTTAGCCTCATCTACAATAGCAATATTTCTAATATGATATACCTGGTTGTCATAATCCTTTGCTTGGTTATCGCAAATATAGGCATAATCAAAACTTCCATCCTCTACCCAGCCCATAAATATATAGGTGTGAGAAGGAATCCCCTTTTTATTACCTAAATGGTCTGTTGTAAAAACTAGATCTCCCGGCTTAAGTTCCTCATAATTGTATATCTTCTGCCAGCCCTTTTCCTCAAGTATCTTTATTAATTGTTTTGTATTACTTGTCCATTTATCTATGAATACATCATTTCTTCTTAGGACTTCAGCTACAAAATAAACGCAGGTATTAGCTGAATCTCCGCCGTTTAGTTCTACTGCTTTCTCATAGACCTTTCTTTGATTAGCTTCATCTTGCAAATAAGTATATACCTTTTCTATGGAATAGTTATCTTCCTGTTTTGCATAGGGCAATAATGCCTTTACTAATATTAATATAAGCGCTAATGTTATTAGTGCAATAAATTTACCTGTAGGTTTCATATTTATCCCCCTCTTTTTCATTTAGTTAAAGATCTTGCCTTCTTTCACTATCTATTTTACAAGGAAGTTATTACAAAAAACTCTATATAAATCTTAAGGTTTTCTTAAATAATTATTGCTTCTTAAAAAAAGTTCGTTTTTTTCTAGTTTTCATATATAATAAATTTAATAAGTCCTTTTTTAATAAATTGGGAATACTAAAATTATATATGTTACAATGTGAGGAAGAAATATGAATTTTAT
>JAAYTB010000174.1 GCA_012523855.1 Clostridia bacterium | reverse complement strand
TATGTATACTATTTGACATAAGGTTAAAACTATAATAGAATGTAGGTATCACGAACAATTTTTTAGTATTATAATTTAATATTCGTATAGGGGTGTATATTATGGACAACGTGTTCGATTATGAAGACATTCAACTAATTCCTGCCAAATGTATAGTAAATAGTAGGTCTGAATGTGATACAAGTGTAAGTTTAGGTGGACGAACTTTTAAGCTGCCAGTAGTACCTGCAAACATGCAAACTATCATAGACGAGAAAATTGCACTTTTTCTAGCAGAAAAGGGCTACTTTTACATAATGCATCGCTTCCAACCGGAAAAGAGGTTATCATTTATAAAAGACATGCAAGCTAGAGGACTATTTGCCTCAATTAGTGTTGGAGTTAAAGAAGCTGAATATAAATTCATAGAAGAATTAGCCGCTGAAGAGCTTACACCAGAGTACATAACTATAGATATTGCTCACGGCCATTCAAATTCAGTAATAAATATGATTAAGCATATAAAAACCCATCTACCTAAGAGCTTTGTAATTGCTGGAAATGTAGGAACTCCTGAAGCAGTAAGAGAGTTAGAACACGCTGGAGCCGACGCTACAAAGGTAGGTATAGGACCTGGTAAGGTATGTATTACTAAAATTAAAACTGGTTTTGGTACAGGAGGTTGGCAGTTAGCAGCACTTCGTTGGTGTGCCAAGGCTGCAAGCAAACCAGTCATTGCAGATGGTGGTATTCGTAATCACGGTGATATCGCTAAATCCATAAGATTTGGCGCAACAATGGTTATGATTGGCTCCTTATTCGCCGGCCATGAAGAATCTCCTGGAGAAACTATCGAAAAGGATGGCAAGCTTTATAAGGAATACTTTGGTTCTGCTTCAGAGTTCCAAAAAGGTGAAAGAAAAAATGTAGAAGGTAAGAAAATGTTTGTAGAATACAAAGGTCCTTTAAAAGATACTTTAGAAGAAATGGAACAAGATCTTCAATCTTCTATTTCTTATGCTGGCGGTACTAATTTAGATGCTATCCGTACAGTAGATTATGTTATAGTTAAGAATTCAATTTTTAATGGAGATAGGGTCTATTAAAAGCTTATTGAGCAACTTATGAAATAGCTAAAAAAGGCTTGTTCTGCACTTTGCAAAAACAAGGCCTTTTTAGCTTTAATCCTAATATTTATCCACAAAATTAAAATAAAAATCCACAATAATGCTTATTACTTTAACATTATTGTGGATTTATACTTTATCCAGCTATCAATCTGCTTCAACATAAGTACCATCACTATCTAAATCTAAGTCTATAATTTTCTTAGTTTTTTCTTCATCAATGAATTTACTTATGGCGCCTATATTATCCTTATCCTCCAGGGCTGTTAAAAGACTCATACCTACAGCGGCACTAATCAGCATAAGAACACTAACTATATTAAATGCAAGGTTAGGTTTTTGATTTTCTATCCTGTTTTCTCTTTCATCATTCAAAGGTGCTCTTTCTAAGCGACGGGGTCTGTAAAGGGGCCGTGAGTTATGAGAGTAAATTATCCCTTCATTAGGTTCATACTCTACCTCTATACCACAGCGGGGACAATAAGCTCCTCCTGACCCTAAGTTATAACCACAGTTTATACAAAACATGCCTTCACCTTCT
>JAAYTB010000173.1 GCA_012523855.1 Clostridia bacterium | reverse complement strand
TTCAAAATCCATACTTATTTGTTGCATTGAGCTTTATTGCTAATATAGGTTATAACTTTTTCAACTTTATGCTATGGGCCTTTGTTACAGATGTAATAGACTATCAAGAATACATTACAGAACAAAGAGAAGATGGTACAGTCTATGCTATCTACTCCTTTGCCAGAAAAGTTGGTCAGGCAATAGCAGGAATAATCGGTGGGGCAGCACTTGGCTTAGCAGGTTATGTTACCCAAGCAGAAGAACAAACTGCTGAGGTTGCATCAAATATTAGAAATCTGGCTACACTGATTCCAGCAATTACTTACTTTATAGTGTTTTTGATAATGGCATTTCTATATCCTATGACTAAAGAGGCCCTTAAGGAAGTTCAGGATGAATTGGAAAGAAGAAGAAATTAATAATATTTTCTTCTTAAATTATGGTGAACTATAGCTGTTCACTTATCTGTTTATGCATAAATTATCTTTAAATATCAAACAATGATAAAAAACAAATTATTAAATGAGGTGTTAATATGAAATTATCCTTTAGATGGTATGGAGAAAGTGATCCTGTAAAATTAGAATATATAAGTCAAATTCCAAATATGAGAAGTATTGTTACAGCAGTTTACGATGTGCCAGTTGGAGAAGTATGGAGCCGTGAAAGTATTAAAAAATTAAAAGAAGGTATTGAAGCAGCAGGTCTTATCTTTGATATTGTTGAAAGTGTACCTGTTCATGAAGACATAAAGCTGGGAAAAGAAACACGAGACAAATATATAGAAAACTACAATGAAAATATTAGAAGATTAGCTGAAGTTGGTGTAAAGGTCATTTGTTACAATTTTATGCCTGTTTTCGATTGGACTAGAACTCAACTTGATAAAGAACTAGAAGATGGTTCCACAGCATTAGTTTATTACGCTGATCAACTTGAAAAGATGGATCCATTAACTGGAGAGTTATCTCTACCCGGATGGGATTCTAGTTATAAGAAAGAAGATTTAAGGGCTTTATTTGAAGAGTACTCAAAGATTGATAAGGAAACTCTTTGGAGTAATTTAAAATATTTCCTTGAAAAAATTATTCCAGTGGCAGAAGAAAATGATGTAAAAATGGCAATACATCCAGATGATCCTCCCTTTGATATATTTGGTCTTCCAAGAATAATAACCCATGAAGCTAACATAGATAGATTCTTAAAATTAGTTGATAGCCCTAATAATGGCTTAACAATTTGTACTGGATCATTAGGATGTGTTAAATCAAATAACATATATGAAATGATAGATAAATATAGCAGCCAAGGAAGAATTTATTTTATGCATGTAAGAAATGTGAAAATTTTAGACAATGGAAGCTTTGAAGAATCAGCACATTTCTCACCTTGTGGTTCCCTTGATATCGTTGAAATTATGAAAATTTTACACAAGAATAACTTTGAAGCTTATTTAAGACCAGACCACGGAAGAATGATATGGGGTGAAACTGGTAGACCTGGATACGGCTTATATGACCGTGCCTTAGGTGCAAGTTACATTACTGGTATTTGGGAAACCCTTGGGAAATTAAAATAAGAAAGATTCGGGAGGAAGTAACTATGAAATTACCATTTGAAATAGATTTAAAAGATAAGGTAGTTGTTATTACAGGAGCAGGTGGAGTTCTTTGTAGTATGTTTGCAAAAGCAGTTGCTCAGTGTGGTGCTAAGGTAGCACTTTTAGATAGAAATCTTGAAGCTGCAGAAAATTACGCAAAGGAAATCACAGATGCTGGCAATATAGCAAAGGCCTATCAGGTGGATGTACTTGATAAGGCAAGTTTAGAAGCTGCTAGGGAAAAAATAAATACTGACCTTGGTACTTGCGACATTTTAATCAATGGTGCAGGGGGAAATAATCCTAGAGCAACAACAACAAAGGAATATTATTTTGAAGGGGATATAGATAAGACGGATATTACTACATTCTTTAATTTGGATCCTAAGGGGGTTGAATTTGTTTTTAATTTAAACTTCCTTGGAACCCTAGTACCAACCCAAGTATTTGCCAGGGATTTATTAAATAAGGAAGATGCAAGCATCCTAAATATTTCTTCAATGAATGCTTTCACTCCATTAACAAAAATTCCTGCATACTCTGGAGCTAAGGCGGCAATAAGCAATTTTACACAGTGGCTGGCAGTTCACTTTGCCAAGTCTGGTATCCGTGTAAATGCAATTGCACCAGGTTTCTTTGTAACTGCGCAAAATAAAAATCTCTTGTTTAATGAAGATGGTAAGCCTACTGAAAGAACCTCTAAAATTTTAAATAGTACTCCAATGGATCGTTTTGGTGAAAGTGAAGAACTTATAGGTGCCTTATTATTCTTACTTTCAAAGGCTGCAGCTGGTTTTATAACTGGAGTTGTAATTCCTGTAGACGGTGGCTTTAGTGCATATTCTGGAGTATAAAAGAAATTATTTGAAGGTAGGATGATTAGTTTGAAAAAATTTATGGATGAAAACTTTTTATTATCTAATCCAACAGCTATAGATTTATACCATAACTATGGAAAGAATATGCCTATTATTGATTACCATTGCCATGTAAGTCCAAAAGAAATATATGAAAATAAACAGTTTAATAGTATTACTGAAGCATGGCTATATGGTGATCATTATAAATGGAGGGCAATGAGAAGTAATGGTATAGACGAAAAATATATCACTGGTGATGGAAGTGATTATGAGAAATTCCTAGCCTGGTCAAGAACAATACCTATGGCTATAGGTAATCCTCTTTATCATTGGACTCATTTAGAACTTCAAAGATTTTTCGGAATATAC
>JAAYTB010000172.1 GCA_012523855.1 Clostridia bacterium | reverse complement strand
TTACTAAATATAACATACTCCAGAACTTGGATCACAAACTAAAGGATTACTGCTAGCTGTTATAAAGTAACCATTACCTGCTTTAGATACTTTAATTAATTTTTGAGCTTTTAGGCTTTCCAAAACTTCTTCAAGCTCAGCTTCTGAAAGGTTGAAAGTTAATGAAATTTCTACTGTAGCAACTCTTTCATATTTATTAATAAAGGCCATTATATTTTCTTCAGTTCTTTCAATATTTTTAGCTTTTAATTCATTATTAGTAAGCTGATCTATAACTGCTTTAAAAGTCTCATAGGATTGAAAACCTCTTAAAGACAATGATTTTCCGTCGTTGGTTTTTACTAAATAGGATGGGAAACCGTGCACTCTATGGGTTCTAGTTATTGCCAAATCCTCTCTAAAAGCCTTTTCTGCTCTTCCATCATTGAAAGCTTCCATAAACTTTCCAATATCCAAGCCACATTCAGATGCTAATTCTATCAATACCTCTGTCTTATTTGCATTTATGGCTTCCGCTGCTACTGCTTCACGGATTCTTCTTAAGAACTTCTTTGCTAAATCATTGCTTTGAAATTGTGCTGCTTTAAATGCTATATTCATTGGATAAGTTGAAGAGGTTTCTTCAGTAAATAATTTAAAACCATTTACCTCAACTGGCATACCATGTCTTTTTGAAGCTTCAAGCCAATGGTCTGCTATCTGCCTATTTACCTCCCCTAGTTCTCCACCTATTCCATTCCAAGCATCGCTAAAGTTTTTTATATCTTCAACTAAGCCACCCATAATAAAGTTAACTTCTAAATTTCCTTCATATAGGGTTTCAAGTTTTCGTAAAATAGGTTCACTACCCCAACACCAAGTGCAAGCTGGATCTGTAAATTCTATAATTTCAACTTTTTTATATTCCATAATTCACCATCTCCTTTTTACTTGAATAATATGAATACTCCTTATATAAATATTTAATTACTCTCTTTTCAATTCAAGTAAAACTCTTAATAAGTTCAATTGCACCAATTTTCTTGTCAATAATTCTCCTATTTCTGCGATTATATATGCTGTTTTTTAAAACTCAAAGCATATATAGCTTAAAGTCCCATTGGCATAACTTTGATGTAAAAGCTTGGGTTTGTTTTTATTTCCGCTTCCCATAGCTATAAACATAGAAACTATGTGTTCCTCACGTGGAATTGCTAATTTTGCATTTGGCGCCATCTGTCTATAGTTAAACAAGGCTTCCTTATCATTATTCTCCACTTTTTCTATTAGCCAGTTATCAAACTCAACTGCCCATTCTTCTACTTTATCTGCATTCCAATCAACTGTAGCAAGGTTATGAACCGTTGAACCGCTTCCTATTACTAAAATATCTTCTTTTCCTAGCTGACTAATAGCTCTTCCTATGTCATATTGTTTTTCCATGGACAATTCAGGATTTACTGATACTTGAACAACAGGTATATCTGCCTTTGGAAACATTAAATAAAGTACATCCCAAGCACCATGATCCAGGCCTCTGTTTTTATCTAACTTGCTTTCAATACCATTAGTTTTTAATAAGGATTGCAACTTTGAAGCTATTTCTACAGAACCTTTAGCAGGATACTTTATAGAATATAGTTCTTTTGGGAAACCGTAAAAGTCATATATCATATCGTAGGTGTTTTCTATAGATGAAATTGTTGTAATTTCATCTTCCCAATGGGCTGTAAATATTACTATAGCCTTGGGTTTTAATTTTTTTCCTAAGTCTTTAAGAAAATCTGTATATTCATTTTTTTCAATAACAAGAGTAGGTCCGCCGTGACATACAAATATTGGTGAAATCATTTCTTCACTTCCTTTTTACACTAAATTAATAAAACTTCACAAACTCACCAGCTGGTTTTCTATAACCACGAATTTTATTGCTGCTTTTGTCCATTTTACCCATGGTAATCATCAAAACGGGCACTTCATTTTCTGGAATATTTAACAATTGGCTTATTTTATCTTTATCAAAATATATCATTGGACATGTATCCCAATCTTTATTTTTTGCCAATAGCATGAACATCATTGCAGATAGTGATGCATTTCTAATAGCATCATCATGCCTAAAGCCTTCTCCCCATCCTTCATAGAGGCTATGAATAGTATTAATCATTATTTGAAACTCAGCCTTATCAATCATTCCAAGAAACATGCAGCCTTCAAGAATTTTATCGGCAGATAAATAAGCCTTCTTGTCTCCTGTAACTATTATTGTTGCTGAAGCAGTTTTAATCTTATACTGCTTGAAGGCAGCTTCATAAACTTTATCCATTAGAGATTTATCCTCTACAACATAGTATCTGGCATGCTGTAAATTAAATGCTGACGGTGCCAGCGAAAGATCTCTAAAAATCTCATTAAAATCTTCTCTAGGTATTTTGATATCTTTAATAAATTTATTAGCTGATCTTCTTTCCCTTACAACTTCTAAAAAGTCAGTCATATTATATCCCTCTTCCAACTACTTTTTCTTTAAACTTCTTTATTTTATATTATTAAACAATTTATTATTTTTATTCACTTGATGCCATTTTTATATTTAGTTACCTTTTGTTACCTTGTGTAATTTTATTATTACATCTTTCTTACAATGTGTCAAGGACTTTTTAGGAAACAAGGTTTTAGGAGCAATGAACTTTATAGATAAACAGATAAAATAAGAAGGAATCTCCTAGTATTAATAAGAGATTCCTTGTCAGTTTGTTTTATTAAGATAAGTGCTCACTTTTTATCAATAACCACAATATACCTATTGAAGGCTAATGAAATCTATATTCAAATTTTAACAATTTATGTTGGTATTTTTATTTATCCAATTCCTCTTCCAGTAAAAATATCTGTTTTTTCAATCTTTCAATTTTCTTTCGTAATTCATCATTTTGCGATTTTTGACTTTGCAGTAATTGTCCCTGGCCAGCCGCTGTTAAAATATTTGTACCAACATTAACAAGAAAATTTCCAAGGGAGTTTTGCTGATCTAAATCTAAATCTTTTAGCAGAAGAATACCTAGTATGGAAGATAGTAGTGAAAATTGCTTAGGTGGCAAAGAAAAAAAGAACTCAACTAAGGGATTTTCAGGGTTATTCGTGCTGCAATTACTTGAATTATTTTTCTGGGCTCCATTATCATTCTTACTTCCCATGTTTCCTGCTCCTTCTTTTGATTAAAAATATTATAATTAAAGAGTCCAAAATTTAAAACGTGTTAAGAAATTTGGAATTTAACCATATAGGCTATATATTTAATATATGTTCCCTTAGGTAGTAAGTGATATAATTCAAATCCCTATCATTATTCACTGACCATACAATATGCACTAATCTTACGTATACGATAGGTTATGAACATGGAAATTAAATAGGATATTAAGACTATACAAGCACCAAAGACTATAATCCAGAGCAAGGTACCATATAATTTGCCCTCATAATTCCCATAGCACTCTGTACCATAGTCATCAATGAATTGGTTTGAGTGGCTCCTAGTAAGCTTCCTAGGAGTACCCCTATGATAACAGAGGGCAGAAGTCCTAGGGAAATCTGGTTCCTAAGTTGTAGGGTTGTGAAACCCAGTGCCTTTTGTATTCCTAGCTCATGCTTCTTTCTGATTACTGAAGAATTAATGACAAAATACAGCACAAGCATAACCACAAGTATTGTAATAACTAGTATTGTAACACCAACCTTTGATACTATGGATGTGTATAGACCTATTGCCTGTATGAATTCTTTGTCCATATCAATGGTTTGCACTATGGAATTACCATAAAGCTTTTCAAGCTCAGTCTTAAATTCCTCTGATTTAATACCATCCTGGAGATATATTTGCAGGTTTTGCTGCTTAAAGGTTGGTTCAATCTTTATAATACCATCTCGCCTTAAGTAGACTATACTCATATCGCCCCTATAGGAGCCCTGGGAAAAGCCTGTGATAATATAGTCATATTCTTTATCATTGACTTGCAGCGTAATAGTATCACCTATAGCTTTGTTTAGCTCCTTTGCTAAGTATCCTGCAATGGCAGTTTCATTACTGTGTATGGGATATCTGCCTTCATATACAGTATTGGTTTCTTTCCCGGAGTACTCCTCCATTACATATGCAGCAACCTGGTAGCTGCCTGTTTTCACCATTGTTGTATCAATAAATTGGGCCTTTCTTACATCCTTGAGTTTTTTAATATCTTCCATAAGGGATTTACTATCCATAGCAGGGTCTAAAACTGCTTATAAAGGAAACAACTGTGAATATTATCCCTACCATTATGCTCTGTTTCATGTTTTGTAGCATCAGTTTAATTGCCAGAACAAAGGGAAGGCTTCCTTTTTGTTTATCGAGGGGTACATGATTCCTGCGGAAGCTGTGTGTTATTATTCCTCCTCTTAAAGCTACGATTGGATTCAGTTTCTTAATACGCCTTGCAGACATAAAGGAAACCAAGACTACAAAAAAAGCTTTCCGTAAAGGCACCGAAAAGATTGCCCTTGTCCATAACAAGGGGCATATCCAAGTTGCCCTCTGCTACGTGTCGAGCAAAGCTCTGTAGCTTTCTAAAGGGCTGAAGAATTGACCTGTCAATGTAAAGAAAATATAGCAGGCACAATATTGCAGCTGCTGCTAATATGAGAAAGGTAAAAGCAAGGAGATAATTTCTAAATTTTAACCACAAGGTGTTTGTATTGTTATAAATTATTAATTTTCCAAGAACCTTGTCCTCTGACTTGATATCAACAATGGTATCCCTATTCCGTATTGCGGAACTTAAATCATTGTTCAGCCCATTTCTTGTGGCTTTAACAAATCGGTTTTCATTGTCTAAGACTAGATAATCTATTTTATAATTCAAGCCTGGTAACTCCTTGTCTTGTAACCTGTCCCAATCCTTTGCCAGTGATTGAGCAATATCATTTACTGCAGGCAGGTCATTCTCAGTTTTACCCTTATATCTAAAGGCGAAAATCACGAGACTTATGAAAGTTAACAGTACAATCATCATCATAATTACTAGTCTTTTAATCTTCATGGCCTTCTCCTACTTCAAATACATAGCCTGTACCCCAAACTGTTTTAATATACTGAGGCTGGTTGGGGTTTTTCTCTATCTTTTCACGAAGTCTTCTAACATGCACATTCAAGGTGACCTCACCTGTGATGGCATCGCCCCAAACCTTGAGAAACAGCTCTTCTTTTGGAATGGTCCGGTTCTTGTTTTGGACCAAATATGCTAAAAGTTTTTATTCCAGAGCCTTTAGCTTGATTTCCCTACCCTCTACCATAAGCTTTTATTTATCCAAATCAATAGAAAAAGGTCCAAACTTTATAATGCTTTCATGGCTGGATCCGTACCTTTTTAAAACAGTTTTAACCTTTGCCATAAGTATGCTCAAGGAATATGGCTTTTGAATATAATCATCTCCACCGATATTTAGTGCAAGGAGCACATCATCCTCGCTTCCTCTTGCACTTATAAACAAAATGGGAATATCTATTGTTTTTCTTAAATCCTTGCAAATTTCAAAGCCGGATGATTGTCCCAAATTGATATCCAGCAGTATCAAATCAACCTTGTTCTTTGATAAAAAATCAAAACATCCTTTTTATCCCATACCCAAGCTGTTTTTATGCCGAACAGGTTAAAATACTCACAGGTACTTTGTGATAGGGCTTCCTCATCGTCTACTATTAAGCAGTCATATCTTGCCATTTGACATTCCTCCGTAAAAAGTATTTTCTATGTAGTCAAAAAAATCTATTAATAAAATCATATGACATAATTCCAAATAATTCACCTATACAAATTATACCACATAATAATCTTTGTATAAATTGCCAGGTTTTTTCTTCCTTTATCCATAAAGTAGCTAGTCAATATGTCTTTTACTTTATTGTTAAAAATGTAATAAAAAAAATATCTTTAGGTGAAAATATTTGTCCTCCTTAAAGATATCAGCCTATTTAAATTGTATTTCTAATGTTAATATTAACTACTTATTTTCCCCCTGTGATATATAAAATCCATTTATGCAAATACTAAAAAAGTTAATTAAGGCTACTGGCCAAGCACGAATAATTACACTATATATAACAAAACATGTGAAACCAATAATATTTACAATACGGAGTTTATTAATGGATTTCATCAAAAAAGAAATTGCTATCATTATTGAAGCGAAATAACCAAGATAATCAACTAAGTTCATATTCTCCATATCACAACTGTTCCTTTCCCTTAGCTTAAAAGAAAAATCCAAGTAACTTTTCAACTTAATCTGCTTTGCTACTAGGTTCATGGGGTAATTTCTTAATACTTTATTATTATAATTATTCCCCATACTTAATAATATTATGAAGTTTCTCTTCCTTAAATAAATGTATGGTTGAATCATTACAGTTAAATCAATAGCTTTTGTTAAGAAAAAAACTTTAGCTAAGGGATCTTTGTAGCAAGTAAATTTTATTTTAAAAAGACTAGCATGGTGGATATTAAGTCATCGATATTCTTATTAGTAACTTCTTCGTCATCATTGATCAGGCAGCTTTGAGCATAGTTTTCTACCAACAAAGCCCCTACTTCATTAATGTTCTCTCTAACAGAAGCGAACTGAACAAGGATTTCTTGGCAACAACTTTCGCATTGAATCATCTTTTCTATGCCTTCTACCTGACCTTGTATTTCCTGAAGTCTTTTAACTATTTCCTCTTTTAAATTATCTGAGTTTGTTTTCTTTTCCTTTTTGTTATTACTCCTTAAAAATAACAACAAGGTAGATACAAGCCTATCTACATTTTCACTTGCATCTTCACCAGTTTCACTGATCATGCAGTTCTTTGCAAAGTGCTTAAGGAGGAGAGCTCCAGCCTTATTATTGGCTGCTCTAACTGCTGCTATTTGTACTAGGACGTCCCTGCAGCATACTTCTCCTGACACCATTTTTTCAATACCTTTAACCTGTCCTTGTATTCTTCTTAACCTTACTCCTATATTTTTTTTTACATTTTCTGTGTTCATATCTTCCTCCGTTATACCTATACCCCGTATATATTGTATTAATTATACCATTTTATTAGCACTAGTTCAACTTAGAAATCAGCCATAAAATCCCTTCCAACATCGGAAGCTGCGTGGGAATCAGACCCATAAACTATCTTAACCTCATATTCCTTTACTAATTCTAAAAATAGGCCTGAAGGAAATGGTTCCTTACATCTATTCTTTCTTAAACCAGAAGTATTATAATCTATTTCATAGTTTCTTCCTTTTACTTCTTTTACTATTTCCTCTATAAGAGCAATATTCTTATATTCCAACGGAAAATCTTGATTAAACTTTCTAACTAGAGTAGGATGTCCTATACGTTTAGGCTTATAAATACCCAAATCAGCTTTTATGGCTTTTAACAAGCTTTCATAGTACCTGTCATAGACCTTATCCACTCCCCCTAATTTTCTTGCCAATCTTCCAAATTCTTCAGGGCTATAATCTACAGCCACATACTGATCTTCTAACTTAAGAAAATGTATTGAAAGGATAGAGTCATCTAATTTAGGTCCATATTTATAAAGTAGTTTTTTTATCTTATCCTCATATCCCTCTACATAATCTACTTCTAAACCAATATTAATCTTAATTTTTCCCTGGTATTTTTCTTTTATCAAAGCCAATTCTTTAAAGTATTCTTCAATACCCTCTTCTGTAGGTGAACACTCACTTAAAAAGTCAGGATCCATGAAATTCCCTGGTAATGGCATATGTTCCGTAAAAGTTATTTCTTCTAATCCAATTTCTAAGGCCCTTTCTACATAAAGTTCAAAAGGATCTCCTGTGCCATGAGGGCAATAAGGTGAATGAATGTGACCATCTCGCAAAATATTTACTTTAATCATTGCTACCTCCTTACTTAATATTATACTTACCCCTATTTTACTATAGTATTTTTCAATTTTACAGACATATCTCTCTTATATTACATTTGCCTCTGTTTTTTATTAGTATAAAATAATAAACCTTAGGAATACTACCCTAAGGAGGTAAAAAATGAAGAATAATTTTTACATTATACTTTTATATTCTTTAATTTCAGTATCAATGCTGTGTTTTAAGGAAAGTACAAGATCTACCCTTGCAGTTCAATCCATTAATCATAGAATAATAAATGTATTTTCTCCTGCAGAAAAACGAGGCTCCCCTCCTTATGATGCTATAATTGGCAAAGACGGTCTGCCTCATTTTAGAGTATTTTTTTGGGTTCCTAAAAATGCAACAAATTTAATCCCCTATGCTGACCCTGGGATAAACACCAAGGTTTTAACCCATGGGTCTGTAGAAAATTGGTCTGTTGTTAGAACCAATACTTACAAAAAGGATGAACAATTGGTTTTTATATATGTTCCTAAAACCTTTGTACTTTTTTATGGTAAAGGTTTTGAAAATGTTATTCATTTAAGCTATAAATAATTTATTTTCTCATATTTTTCTTATTGGAAAAAGTTAAATTGACGGGATAAGTCAGACATTGCTCCCCAAATTCCTAGGAGATTTCCCGTCTCATCCATCTGTAAAACTCCTATTCTACAAAAAGATGCCGCTAAAATAGCGACATCCTTATGTTACAAATATAATTTTACTGTACTACTATATATCTATTTCTTGTCAACAATCCCAATACCAAGGTCAGTAAGTTGTTTATCGTCAACTACATTAGGTGCTTCTGTCATTGGATCAAAAGCGTTTTGGTTCTTAGGGAAGGCTATAACATCCTTTATGTTATCATGGTTAGTTAAGAACATTATCATTCTATCAAAGCCAAAAGCTAAACCGCCGTGTGGTGGTGGTCCGAACTTGAAAGCTTCCAGTAAGAAACCAAATCTTTCCCAAGCACTTTCCTGAGTAAAGCCCAGTACTTCAAACATTTTTTCCTGAAGTTTCATATCATGGATTCTAATACTTCCACCGCCTAATTCTTCACCGTTAAGGACTAGATCGTAAGCCTTGGCTCTAACTTTTGACGGGTCTGTATCTAAGTATTCAAGGTCTTCATCCATAGGCATGGTGAAGGGGTGGTGTTCAGCCACATACCTCTTAGCTTCTTCGTCATAGGTTACTAGCGGGAATTCTGTTATCCAAACAAAGTTGAATTCCTTGTTATCTTTTAAGATTTCTAGCTTCTTAGCTACTTCTAATCTTAAAGCACCTAAGGCGTTCAATACTATCTTGTCTGTGTCTGCCACTATAAATACAAGGTCTCCCACCTTTGCACCCATAGCATTTAATACTTCCATAGTTTTGTCGTCGCCAAGGAATTTACTAATAGGTGATTTAACCCCATCTTCCTTGTAGGCTATCCAAGCTAAGCCCTTAGCCTTATAGGTCTTAACAAATTCTCCAAATCTGTCTATAACCTTTCTTCCCATAGAAGCAGCATTGTCAACCTTTATAGATCTCACTGAACCCTTGTTTTCTATAGCATTTTTAAAGACTACAAAGTCAGTGTCCTTTACTATATCAGTTATATCTGTTATTTCCATACCGAATCTTAGATCAGGTTTATCGGAACCGTACTTTTCCATAGCTTCTTTGTATGGCATTCTTCTTATTGGTGTTGGCACATCGTAGTTTAATATTTCCTTGAAGACCCTCTTAATTAATTCTTCGTTTAAGGCCATAACATCGTCTACCTCTACGAAGGAAAGTTCCATATCCACCTGAGTAAATTCAGGTTGTCTATTAGCTCTTAAGTCTTCATCTCTAAAGCACTTAGCTATTTGGAAGTATCTGTCAAAGCCAGATACCATTAAAAGCTGTTTAAAGAGCTGTGGTGACTGTGGAAGAGCGTAGAACATTCCTGGGTAATTTCTACTTGGTACTAAATAGTCTCTTGCCCCTTCCGGTGTGCTCTTTGTAAGCATAGGTGTTTCTATTTCTAAGAATCCATTTTCATCAAGATAGTCTCTGATTATCTTAGCGCATTTATGTCTAACCATAAATATATTCTGCATATCTGGTCTTCTTAAGTCTAAGTATCTATATTTCATTCGTATATTTTCTGCAGCATCAAGGTCTTCCTTAATGTATATTGGTGGAGTTTCTGATTCTGATAGTATTTTAAGCTCCTGACCTTGTAATTCAAATTCTCCAGTTTTCATATTTGGATTTACAGATTCTCTTCTTGCTAAAACTCCTGTTACTGCTATACAGTATTCAGACTTTAAATTATCAGCCTTTTCAAAGGCCTCTTTGTTTATCTCTTCACCAAATACTACCTGAAGTATTCCTGATCTATCTCTTAAATCAACAAATATAAGGGCTCCAAGATTTCTTTTTCTTTGTACCCATCCCATTACCGTTATTTTTTCATCTAAGTTTGCCTCAGTAACCTTACCGCAAAGCAGGCTTCTTTTTAAACCATTTAATCTTTCTGCCATCTAGTTTACCTCCTATTATTAGCCATTGATTATTGTTGTTATTGCCTCATAATCCTCTATATTTATATCTGTAGTGCTTCCGTCCTCCATATTCTTTAACCGAGCTACCTTTTTCTCTAATTCGTCTTCCCCTAGTATAAGAGAATACTTGGCACCTATTTTATTAGCATATTTCATTTGAGCCCTTACACTTCTGCCCATATGATCGCAATCGGATTTTACTCCTCTTTTTCTTAATTCAAAGGCCAACTTTAATGCTTGGAAGGAGGCTTTTTCTCCCATAGAGCCAATATATAATTGTATTAGATCTGGCTTTGGAATTTCTATTCCAGCAGCCTCTAAGGTCATAATAAGACGTTCTAACCCCATTCCGAACCCTACAGCTGGTGTAGAAGGCCCTCCTACTTGCTCTATTAGATAATCATAACGGCCTCCACCGCATACTGTAAAATTATCATTTATTACTTCAAATACGGTTTTACTATAATAATCTAAGCCTCTAACTATATATGGGTCTACCTTGTAGGAAATGCCCATAGCTTCTAGATAGCCCTTAAGCTTTTCCATGTGGTCCTTACAATCATCGCATATGTAATCTAAAATCACTGGCGCTTCTTTAGTAATTACCTTACAAGACTCTTCCTTGCAGTCTAATATTCTCATAGGATTCTTTTCATATCTGCTGTTACAAGTTTTACATAGCTTATCTAAATTATCCTTTAAATAACCTTTTAAGGCTTCATTATACTTCTTTCTGCACTCAGGACAACCTATACTGTTGATATGAAGTTCTAGATTTTTTAAGCCCAGCTCCCTAACGGATCTCATAGCAAGACTAATAACTTCTGCATCTAGAGATGGTGCTGGCGCTCCAAATACTTCTATACCAAACTGATGATGTTCTCTGAACCTTCCTTTTTGAACATTTTCATAACGGAATACTGGTGTGAAATAAAATAATTTAGTTGGTTGAGCTTCGCTATACAGACTACTCTCTATGAAAGCTCTAACTGCAGGAGCTGTTCCTTCTGGCTTTAATGTTATACTTCTGCCACCCTTATCTTCAAAGGTATACATCTCCTTCTGAACTACGTCTGTAGTTTCTCCTACTCCTCTTATAAACAACTCTGTAGCTTCAAAGGCCGGTGTTCTTATTTCTCTACAACCATACTGTTCTGCAATATTCTTTAATTTACCTTCTACATAGTGCCATTTATAGGCCTCCTGAGGAAGGACATCTTTTGTACCCTTCTGTGCCTGTATCATATTTAAACCTCCTTAAATCTTGAATGCTGTATCAAGGAGAGCTATCTTACCACTAATAAGTTCATCTATTCGTTTTACATACTCTCCAACATCTTTTAAATTGGCAAACCTTTCAATTCTATTTTCTTCGGGAAAAACAACTTTAGTAGCAGCATCTGCCCCTAAAGCTATAATTGTTTGATTTTCTTCCATAATTTTTATGTTATATATGCATTCTAATCCCTTATTAGTATAGCCTATATTCTCCATATTTCCTACCATATTTTTTTGCCTGTAAAGATAATAGGGAATCATCCCTAATTGTTCTGCAGTTTTTCTTGTGTGGTTAAACATTTTATCAAGTTCCTCCAAGGCAACCTTGTTGAAATATTTATTATTTATTATGGCTTCATGAAGCTTAGATGCACGTTTTATAGACATTCCATGAACGGTAAAACTTTCCGGTTTCAGCTTTGCTATTTCCCTGCAAGTAATTTCTATCTCCTCAATACCTTCTCCAGGAAGTCCCACTATAATATCCATATTTATATTATCAAAACCTAAGCGTCTAGCCAAATTATACTTTTCTATAATGCTGTCTACCGTATGAATCCTACCTATGGCTTTAAGAGTTTTGTCGTTCATACTTTGAGGATTTATACTTATCCTTGTAACCTTATATTCCTTCATGGTCAAAAGCTTTTCTTCAGTAATACTATCTGGTCTACCTGCTTCAACTGTAAACTCCCTTACCTTAGAATCCTTCACTAAGGCCTCATATATACTTTGCATAATATAAAAAAATTGAACATTATTAACGGAGGTAGGGGTACCACCTCCAAAGTAGACACTTTCTATAGACAAATCATTTTCTCTTATGTAGTTTGATATAGCCCTTATCTCTTTATTTAGCGCTTCTAAATATGCCTCTACAAGTTTTTCCTTACCCTTAATCCCATTTGCAGCAAAGGAACAATAAGAGCATCTAGTAGGGCAAAAGGGCATACCGATGTATACACTTATATTTCTTACATCATTATGAAGATATTCTTCTTGATTCTTTGCAACTTCATAGCATAATTTAGCCTTTTCTTCTGAAGTCTGATAATGATCCTGATAATATTCAACTACTTCCTTTAATTGAAAATTACTTTTAATTAACCTAGCAGCTATCTTAGTTGGCCTAATACCAATTAAAGTACCCCAAGGATGAATAATTCCTGTTTTTTTCGCAAAATAATTATATAGGCCTAACTTTATCTTCTCTTTTATAGTGTGTTCTTCAGTAGCTTTATAGCTGTATCTATCTTCATTACTCTCAATAATAATTGTTTCATCGTTAATTATTATTGAGTAATCTACTAAATCATCTGTAAATTTAACATCTTCATAAGGATAAAATATCTTAATAATCTGAAAAACATCATATTTATACTTTTCATTGTTTATGCTTAGATTTATGCTCATTTTATCTCCCCAATGAACTATTAAAAGAATGGATTATATTGTTTTTCTAGACCGATAGTGGTTTCTTCACCGTGGCCTGGAAGTACGGTAGTATTGTCAGGCAATATCATCAATTTAGTTTTTATACTATTTATAAGAGTTCCATGGTCTCCAGCAAAAAAATCTGTTCTGCCAATACTTCTGTGGAATAAAGTATCACCACTAAACAATATACTATCTGCGTAAAAGCAAACTCCTCCTGGCGAATGACCTGGTGTTTTAATGGTGCTTATTTTGTTTTTTCCAAGTTCAAAGACCGAATCTTCCCCTATGAAATCCTCCAAGGAGCCATCATAGCCTTCCATATAAAATAGTTCGCTTTTCTTAAAGTGTATTAACTCATAATCTTCTTTTGCTATAAATACTTTTGCCTTATACTTGTTTTTCAATGCCATAACTGCACCGGTATGATCAAAGTGACCATGAGTTAATAAAATATATTTAAGCTTTGCCTTATTTTCTTCTAAAACAGGTGTTAATCTTTCCTCATTACCACCAGGATCAATTACTGCTGTTTCCCTTGTTTCTTCGTCAATAAGTATGTAGCAATTAGTATCCAAAGGACCTGCTGCTATTCTTAAAACTTTCATATAATCCTCCTAAAAATTCTTTTTGCTATCTATAAGTAGGGTAACAGGACCGTCATTGACTATATTTACTTCCATATTAGCACCAAAGACTCCCGTTTTTACTTTAAGCCCTTCTTTCTTGCACTGCTCTACAAAAGCTTCGTACAATTTATTTGCTTCTTCCCCAGAGAGAGCTTCCATAAAGTTAGGTCTTCTGCCCTTTCGGCAGTCTCCATAAAGTGTGAATTGAGACACTATTAAAAGTTCTCCACCTATATCTACTAGTGACAGATTCATTTTTCCTTCACTATCTTCAAAGATCCTAAGATTAATTATCTTATCTTTTATGTAAGTTATATCTTCCATAGTATCTTCTTTAGATATACCAAGAAGAACCATAATACCTCTTCCTATCTCACCAACAATGTTTCCCTGAACTTTTACATTGCTAGTGATTACTCTCTGAACTACTGCTCTCATTTACTCACCTCTAGCTTTTTGTTCTGAAAACTTCTACTACTCCATCTAATCTCCTTAGTTTTTTCATTAGATCCTTTAGCTCATCAATGTCTGTTATTTTAAGCTTAGTATTTATAGTAGCATATCCACCCTTTGAAGTTTTTGCATTCAAAGCATGAAGATGAACCTTGCAATCTGTTATCAGCACCATGATGTCAGATAAAATACCGTCCCTATCTTCTGCCTTTATTTGTATTTCTGCTATATATCCGGTGGATTTACCTCCTGACCAACTTACTTCAATAATCTTATTTTCTGTATCCTTCAAAAGGGTTTCTGCGTTTTTGCAGTCCTTTCGATGAATTGATACTCCTCTTCCTTTTGTAATATAACCTATTATAGGGTCACCAGGTACAGGGTTACAACATTTTGCAAATCTCACCAATACATTAGTAAGCCCCTTAACCTTGATACCATAATCATTCCTTTTTCTTTGTGCTCTAGAGGATTTAGATATCTGCTCTTCTATATTTTTTAAAGTTGTAGCATTATCTACTTCCGTTGGCTTTTCCTCATTATAGGCTTCCTTTAACCTTGCAACTATATTAGGGGCTATTAGGCCTCCCATACCAACAGCTGCATATATATCATCGATACCATTAAAGTTATATTTCTTAAGCATTCTTTCAAGAGCTTCACCCTTGGCTATTTCACCAAAATTAAAGCCCTGCCTCTTAGCATCCTTTTCTAAAAGCTCCTTGCCTTTACTTATGTTTTCATCTCTTTTAGCTCTTTTGAACCATGATCTTATTTTACTTTTTGCCTGATTGCTCTTTACAATATTTAGCCAATCCATATTTGGTCCCTTTGGTGCGGTGGACGTTAATATTTCTACTATTTGACCAGTTTTTAAGGCATAATCCAAAGGTACCATCTTTCCATTTACCTTTGCTCCTACACAGCGATTCCCTATGTCTGTATGTATTTTGTAAGCAAAATCTATTGGAGTAGCCTGAGCTGGCAAATCTATAACTGCACCTTTAGGTGTAAAAACAAATATTTCATCAGAAAACAGGTCAATCTTAAATGCTTCCATGAATTCTTCTGCATCTGAAGTTTCCCTCTGCCATTCCAGTATATCCCTAAGCCAAGATAGTCTTCTATCAATATCGCTAGCACTGTCCACGCTACCCTTCTCTTTATATTTCCAATGGGCTGCGATACCGTATTCTGCTGTTCTGTGCATTTCGAAGGTTCGTATCTGAATTTCAAAAGGTTTACCCTGAGGTCCTATGACTGTAGAATGAAGTGATTGGTACATATTAGGTTTAGGCATAGCAATGTAATCTTTAAATCTTCCAGGTATAGGCTTATACATAGTATGAACAATGCCTAGAGCTGCATAGCAATCCCTTATAGTATCTACCAAAATTCTAACTGCAGTTAGGTCAAATATTTGGTCTATACTTTTATTTTTGTTTACCATTTTTCGATAAATACTAAAAAAGTGCTTTGGTCTGCCATCTATTTCAGCCTTGATATTAGATTTTACTAGATTTGCTTGTAACTGTTCTACAATTAAAGTAATATAAGCTTCTCTTTCTACTCTTTTTTCCGCAACCTTTTTCACCAAATCATAGTATTCTGCTTGATTGATATATCTAAAAGCTAAATCCTCCAACTCCCATTTTATTTTAGATATTCCTAGCCTATGGGCCAAAGGAGCATAGATATCGAAGGTTTCTTTTGCGGTTTCCTTTTGCTTTTGTACAGTTCTATATTTTAAGGTCCTCATATTATGAAGCCTGTCTGCTAATTTTATTATTATTACCCTAATGTCTTTGGTCATAGCCAATAACATTTTTCTTACATTATCAGCCTTCTGTTCCTCTTTGCTCTTATACTTAATTTTGCTTAGCTTTGTAACTCCTTCTACAAGATTTGCAATCTCAACATTAAATTCATTTTTTACGTCTTCATAGGTATACTGAGTATCTTCAACAACATCATGGAGCAGCCCCGCCGCTATAGTATTACTATCCATACCCATTTCAGCTAAAATACAAGCAACTTCTGCAGGATGAGTAACATAAGGTTCTCCAGATTCTCTTTTTTGTTCCTTATGAGCTTCACTGGCAAAATAATACGCTTTTTCAATTATTTCTTTATTGGCATTTGCACAATTTTTATTAATAACATCCATTAATTTCTGCAGCATAAGGTTACTCTCCTCTGTTATAAACTTTCCTTTAAAGTCAATGGCTGGTTAGTCAACCAGCCATCATTTTCTCTATTATATAATAATGAGTATTTTTTTTCAATTATTTTTACAGATCATATTTTACAAGTGAGTTTATATGGTATTTTTCAAGCTTATCTCTTCCATTTAATTCTGTTAATTCTACTACAAATTCCATGGCTGCCACTTCTCCACCAGCTAATTCTACCAATTTCGCTACTGACTGAATAGTGCCTCCTGTGGCTAAAAGATCATCTACAACAGCAACTCTTTGTCCTGGCTTTATAGCATCTTTGTGTATTTCTAGACAATCACTGCCGTATTCCAAGTCGTATTCAATGCTTACAGTGTCGTAAGGTAGTTTACCCTTTTTTCTTACTGGAACAAAACCTACACCTAATGCATAAGCTACTGGTACTCCAAATATAAAACCTCTAGCTTCTGGTCCTACGATTAAATCAATGTTTTTATCCTTTAATTCTTTTACTATTATATCGATAGTGTATTTTAAAGCTTCTGGATCTTGTATTAATGTAGTAACATCTTTAAAGCTAATTCCTTCCTTTGGAAATCCGTCAATAACTCTAATTTTACTTCTTAAATCCATCTTTATTCCCCCAAAAATATATTTATATATAGTAAAGTTAATAATTGCGGCTTTAATCCTGTATTAAATAAACCTTACTAATAAGCCATTAATTCATTGTTAAACTTACAAACTTCCTTGATTAAATATTTTGCTATTTGCTCAGCTCTATAACCATCGGTTGTTGTTAATAGTTCAACTGCTATTTTCGCATTATCCATTTTACCGATAACGTTTGTAGTTGGTGTTATGCTCCTTGCAAGCTTATGTACACTTTCTACTGATATACCATTTATATTATGCACTTTAAGCAGTGCCTTGATACCATAATTTCTAGTTTTGTGTATCTGCTTTAGACCATCTATTACAAAAATTTGGTTTTCGTCTGTTATTGGTTTCTCCGAAGCTACGGTACCTATTAAGACCAAATCCCTGTATTTTGCTGCATACTTCATTTCGTAATACATAGAAAGGGCTTGGGCAAGCTTATAAGTTAAACCACTATTGGATAGTTCTTTAAACTTATACAGGCACTCTCTTTGTTTTGGATTAATGGTTATAGTTTTTGTTTGCTGGTAATCACTACTGTTGTTTAAAACTACCACATCTATACCCATTTCCTTGCAAAGCTCCAATTGGGAATGTGACTGTACATCACAGCCTACAGTTATCACAAGCTTAGCACCTAAAAAGTTTATATGATTTTTAATAGTCTCAGTAACTAATGTATCCTCTATACTATCCTGGATATAATACTCCACATCGGCATTTAAATATTTGAAAAGTAAGAAAATCAAAGAAACTCCACAGATAGCATCTGCAGTGCAGGCTCCGTAGATTACGATTTTTTCCCTTTCATTTATAGCCTTAACTGTCCTTTCCAACGCTTTACTCATATCCTTTAAAAAAAAGGGATTATATGTAGATAAAAAGTTAGGATAATTAAAAGCTTCCAAAAACCTAGACATAGCTAACCCTCCAATAACAATAGAAAAC
Organism: Clostridia bacterium; assembly: GCA_012523855.1. Taxonomy (GTDB): domain Bacteria; phylum Bacillota; class Clostridia; order Clostridiales; family Clostridiaceae; genus Clostridium_AU. The sequence goes on along the minus strand of JAAYTB010000172.1, from coordinate 14,343 downwards.
ACTTTTATTATATAGGATAAATTACATTTTGACAATTTATTTTCAACGAAAAAAAGAGAAACCTCAAAGAGGCCTCTCTAAAGGTACCATTACACGCTCTTATACAGCAGCCACCTTTTTTTTCTTACCTATATTATTGAATATTACCCATAAAGGACTTGCTATGAATATTGAAGAATAAGTTCCTGCTATTATTCCTGCGATTATAGGCAGGGAAAAGTCCCGAACTGAAGGTACAAAAATATACACTGCTGTTATTGTTAACAAGGTAGTTACTGAGGTTTTAATAGATCGTTTCAATGATTGATTAACACTTATATCAGCTATCTCAGCAACTGTTTTTCCCCTAAGTTTTCGTGAATTTTCTCTTATTCTATCAAATATAACGATAGTATCGTTGATGGAATAACCAACTATTGTTAATATTGCTGCAATAAAAGAAGCATTAATAGATATACGAAGAACAGCATACAAGCTCATTGTTATAAGCACATCATGTAGAAGAGCAATGATAGCAGCTAATCCAAATTTAACATCTTTAAATCTTAACCTTATGTAGATTACCATAAATAATCCAGCTACTAAAAGAGCAATGACAGCATTACGAGTTGTCTCTCTTCCAATAGATGCATCTATATGCTTTACATCTACTAAAGCAGTATCCTTTAAGCTATATTTTTGTTTTATTTCTCTAAATAAATCATTTGCCTTTTTATTGTCTAATACATTTGACTGTATTTCAATTTGAGTATCATTTACTGTTCTTGACGGAGTTCCTGTTGAATATTTGTTTATTATTTCATCTATATCCGCCTTATTTGCAGTTTTACTTGCTTCTCCTAGTTCTATTCTAACTACTGTTCCACCACTAAAGTCTACACCTTTATTCAGTCCTTTGTTTAATATTAAAAATATTGCACCTATGGCTAACAGAGCAAGAGAAATTCCGAACCATAGCTTTGTTCTTTCAACAATCTTCAGCATGTGCATTACCCCCTCTTTACTCCGAAGTACGTTACTTTACTTAATATTCCTGCATTATATGCCATTTTTATTAGGCTTTTTGTCACTGTTATTGCAGTAAACATACTTATAATTACACCTATAGTAAGGGTTAAAGCAAATCCTTTAACTCCACCAGTACCTATACTAAATAAAGCGATAGCAGCAATTATTGTAGTTATGTTAGAGTCCACAATAGAGCTCATAGCCCTATTAAAGCCTGCGTCTATGGCAGGTTTGATGGATTTGCCACTCTTTAACTCTTCTTTAATTCTTTCAAATATTAAAACATTGGCATCTACGGCCATACCTATTGTTAATAATATACCTGCTATTCCTGGTAAAGTTAATACTACATCAAATATAACAAAAGCTAACAGTACAAATAAAATAAATACAGTCAAAGCTAAATCTGCTAATAAGCCTGGTACTCTGTAAAAAACAAGCATAAATAAGAATACTAAGATAATTCCTATAGCTCCTGCCTTTAAACTTTGAGGTATAGCAGCGTCACCAATAGTTGGACCTACTGTATTAGTTTCTACATTCTTTAAAACAACTGGTAATGCACCAGATTTAATAATACTGGCTAACCTTTCAGCTTCCTCATATGAGCCTTGACCAGTTATGGATGCTTCTCCATTGGTTATATGAGCTTGAACCACTGGTGCAGAAACTAACTCATCGTCCATCTTAATGGATATACTTTGTCCAAGATATTTTTCTGTAGCATCTGCAAATTTCTGTTTACCTGAATCGTTTAATTGTAGACTTACCACTGGTTGGCTAAAGTTATCCATCATAACCGCCGCATCCTTAACGTCGGATCCAGTTAAAACTTCTGTTCCGTCTGGTCCTTCAAAGGTAAGCTTTCCAGATTTACTTAAGGTCTCTACCATTTCATTTGAATCATACTGACCTGGAATTTCTACTCTGATTCTATTAGTTCCTTCTTTAGCGATAACGGTTTCTGCAACCCCTAAGTTGTTGATTCTCTCTTCAAGTACAACGATAGTTCTGTCAACAGCATTATCGTCTTTGGATTCTGAAGTTGCTTCTAATAAAATACTTACTCCACCTTGCAAATCCAAGCCTCTTTTTAAGACTTCACCAAAGGATTGTACTCTATATCCTCCTATATCTGGAGTTCCGAACAAACCTAAGACTGCAAATGAGCCAATTAATAAAATAGTAATGATAAAGATTACAATACTTGATGCTTTCGTTCTCTTCTTTGTCCTCATCTTACTCCCCCTCTGAACACTTCATAGGTTTAATTATATTACTCAATAAATTTTTAGTCAATAACTGCTATTTATATTATTCTTCCTCATATGCACATTTAAGAGCAATGGCACATTCCAAACGTTTTTTAGTTATCCTGCAACCTAGCTCATAAGGAATATGGATATCCTTATTGAAGTTATAGTTATTTGCTTGGCAACCTCCACTGCAGTAAAACCTTGCCCAACACTCTTTGCAAATAGGCTTATTATATATGTGAGCAGCCTTAAATAGCTGTGGTAATTCTTCATTATAAGCTTCTTCAAAAAGATTTCCCAATTTAAATTCATTGTTTCCTACAAATTGATGGCAAGGATAGATATCACCTTCAGGTGTCACAGCCACATACTCATGTCCAGCTCCACAACCACTAATTCGTTTGTAAACACAAGGTCCTCCATTTAAGTCTATACTAAAATGGTAGAATTTAAATTCCTTATCTGTACCTATTCTTCCTTTCATGTCTTCCACTAATTTATCATAAGAATCAAAAATAGTTTCCAAATCTTCTTCCCTCAGCGAAAGAGGATCATTATCAGCTAAAACTACTGGTTCAATGGAAATTTCCTTAAAGCCTTCATTGGCTAAAGCCATTACGTCCTTGTAGAAGTCTGTATTATTTCTAGTAAAGGTTCCTCTGGCATAATATTGCTTGTTCTTGTCACGACGGTCTACCATCTCTTTTATTTTGGGAAGTATGCTGTCATAACTGCCACTGCCGTCATATCTAACCCTAACTTTGTCGTTAACTTCCTTTCTTCCATCTATAGACAATACTATATTTCCCATGTTCTTATCTATATATTCCATTATTTCATCTGTCAGCAAAGTAGCATTAGTGGTCATAGTAAATCTTATGTTTTTATTGTATACTTTTTCCTGTTCCTTTGCGTATTCAACGATTTCTTTAATGGTATCAAAAGCTAACAATGGTTCTCCACCAAAAAGGTCTATTTCTATATTCTTTCTAGGGCCAGAATTTTTTATTACAAAGTCAACTGCCTTTTTGCCAACCTCTGGGCTCATTAGCATTCTATGACCTTTGTATTCCCCTTCTTCTGCAAAACAGTACTTACATTTTAAGTTACAGTCATGGGCTATATTAAGACACATAGCTTTAATAAAAGACTTTGATTTGTCATTTAGTGCTATATCCTCGTACTTATCACCTGAATACAGCATTTCCTCATCTATAAGCTGCTGTAGCTCAGAAAAAACTTCCTCAAGCTCTTCTACTTTATATTTATAACTAAGTTTTCTTATGGTTTCTTCTTTGTTTGGAATATTTTCTTCATCTAAAATATCAAAAACAAGCTCGTCTACTATGTGAACACATCCTGAGTTTACGTCCACTACATAGTAGTTTCCTCCTTGAATAAACTTATGTATTAATGCCACGATCATATCCTCCTAACAAATAATCTATGTTAATAATATTCCTTACATAAACTTATTATGAGCAAACAAAATGTGCAACTGAAGGTTGCACATTAAATAAGCAGTAAATGAAGGGGTGTTAACCCCTTCTAATGTTGCCGCTACCCTATGATTTTAGTTTTCACAGGCTAAGTTTGCAACGGTGCAAGAAGTCTTGCAAGCTGACTGGCAAGAATTAGCACATTCTTTACAACCAGGCTTTGCTAAACTGTTTTTTAAATTCGCCTTATTTATTGTTCTTATATGTTTCACTATCTAGCCCTCCATTCCAAAAAACACTTTAATTGCATTATAACACATTAAGTTGTTTAAATAAAGTATTTCTATATATTTATACCAAGCATACCTGATAATGCCCCCACTAAAATCGCTATGAGTAATCTTAATAATTCCGTAGTACCAAAAGAAGTGTTTTTAAAAAGCACTGCAGATAATATGTAAATTGAGCTCATATACAAGACAGCTACTAATATACCTACAAGCCATCCATTTCGATTATTTTTCTTTGCCGAATACATGGCCCCATACACAACACTAAGACAGGTAGCTACCACATAATATACTGACATGAATTGAGTACCCACATCTTTAAAAGCCATAATAATACTAAATATTATCAGTAATGCAATAGTTATTAAGATGGATCTAAAAACCCCCATTGAAACTTTGGTTAAAAACGCCTTTTGCTCCATAAATAAACACCTCCTATCTAATTATTATTTATGTAGATTGAAGGTGTTTTAGTACATGTATTAACTTATTTATTTGCTTTTACTTTCTTTTTTCGCTTCTAGCTTACTTTCACTCATAACATGAGAAATACCGTTCTTTGACATCTTGATTCTAGCTCTATCAGGGCCTGTCTGAAGCAATATGCAATCCTCTTTTATACTAGTAATTTTACCAATAATGCCACCTTTAGTCATAATCTCATCATTTAGTTTTAAAGAGTTTAGCATTGCATTATATTTTTTCTTTCTCCTATTTTCCGGAATAAAGACTAAAAGATAAAACATTGCCAACATTATCACTATTGACATAATAAATCCAGCAGTTTCATTCATATTCCATCCTCCTTATGCAATAAAATATTATACCTAATTAATTTTAGTCCTTTTGGTTATATTGTTCAACCATTTTATCCTTAAATTCGTAAAATTCATTGTTTTCTATAGCTAATCTTATATCTTCCATCAATTTATTGTAGAAATATAAATTATGCAGTACACACAATCTCATAGCCAACATTTCCTTAGCCTTAAAAAGATGTCTAATATAAGCTCTGCTATAATGTCGACAAGCAGGACAAGGACACCCTTCATCTATAGGCCTTGTATCTAATTCAAACTTAGCATTCATAATATTTATCTTTCCAAATTGGGTAAATACATGACCATGTCTACCGTTTCTGGCAGGAAGAACGCAGTCAAAGAAATCAATCCCTCTAGCCACACCTTCTAAAAGATTAATTGGAGTCCCTACTCCCATTAGGTATACAGGCTTATCTTCAGGCAAATGAGGAACTACCGCATCTATTATCCTGTACATTTCTTCATGACTTTCTCCTACAGCAAGACCTCCAATGGCATATCCATCAAGATTCAATTTAGCGATTTCCTTTGCATGGGCTATTCTTATGTCCTCATAAATCCCTCCTTGATTTATGCCGAAAAGCATCTGTTTTTTGTTGATAGTACTATCAAGGGAGTTTAATCGTTTCATTTCTGCTATACATCGATTTAACCATCGAGTAGTTCTTTCTACAGACTTTTCAACATAAGATCTAGTTGATGGATTAGGAATACATTCATCAAAAGCCATGGCGATAGTTGACGCCAAATTACTTTGAATTCTCATACTTTCCTCAGGGCCCATAAATATTCTACGTCCATCAATATGAGAATTAAAATATACCCCTTCCTCCTCAATCTTTCTAATAGCGGCTAAAGAAAAGACTTGAAAACCGCCAGAGTCTGTAAGAATAGGCCTATCCCAGTTCATAAACTTATGTAGGCCACCTAGCTTATAAACCACTTCATCCCCTGGCCTTAAATGTAGGTGATAAGTATTCGAAAGCTCCACCTGACATCCTATTTCCTTTAAATCCATAGAGGATACCGCACCTTTAATTACTGCAAGAGTGCCTACATTCATAAATACTGGTGTTTGTATAGTACCATGTACCGTTGTAAAACTACCTCTTTTTGCCTTACCTTCTTTTTTTAATATTTTAAACATATTTGTCACATCCTTTGTTAATGAATGTATTTGTCTTGATATCTTTATTTTATAAACATAGCATCTCCAAAGCTGAAGAATCTATATCTCTCTTCTATAGCTTTATTGTAAGCCTTCATTATATTGTCTTTACCAGCTAATGCACTTACTAGCATAATTAAGGTAGATTCAGGTAGATGAAAGTTAGTGATCAAGGAATTTACTATTTTAAATTTATAGCCTGGGTAAATAAAAATATCTGTCCAACCACTTTTAGCAGAAAGATAACCATCACTGTTTGCTACACTTTCTAAGGTTCTACAGGAGGTAGTTCCTACAGCAATTACCTTACCGCCATTCTTTTTAGTTCTATTAATTTTATTACAGTTTTCTTCATCTAAAATGTAAAATTCAGAATGCATTTTATGGTCTTCTAAAGTATCTACCTTTACCGGTCTAAAGGTTCCTAAGCCTACATGTAGTGTGACATAAGCTATTTCTACACCTTTCTTTTCAATAGTCTCGAGTAGTTCTTTAGTAAAATGTAACCCAGCAGTAGGTGCTGCTGCAGAACCAACAGTTTTGGAATATACTGTTTGGTATCTTTCTCTGTCCTCCAGCTCTTCAGTTATGTAGGGAGGCAGGGGCATTTGTCCTAGTTGATCTAATATTTCCTCAAAAATACCTTCATAGTAAAATTCAATTATTCTATTTCCCTCATCTAATATATCTACAACCTTAGCTTTAAGTTTTCCATTGCCAAAAGTAAATTCAGCACCAACTTTAGCTTTTTTCCCTGGCTTAACAAGACTCTCCCACTTATCCCCTTCTATTCTTTTCAAAAGTAGAAATTCTATTTTCCCTCCAGAACTTATTTTTTCTCCAATTAATCTGGCAGGCATTACTCTGGTATCATTTAGTACCAAGCAATCTCCTTTATTTAAGCACTGGATAACATTCTTAAATCTACTTTCTTCTATGTTTCCTGTGTTTTTATCCACAATCATAAGTCTCGATTCATCCCTATTTTTCAATGGATGTTGAGCAATCAATTCTTTAGGTAAGTCAAAATAAAAATCCTCTACTCGCAAATGTAACACCTCTTTAGTAGTTATTCCTTCTCAAATAAGGGTAATTGTTCTATATTGTCCTTAATTCTCTTTCGTTTTGTATGTTTATAAGCTTTATCTGTAGCCACTCTACCTCTTGGTGTTCGTATTATAAACCCCTTTTGCAACAAGTAAGGCTCATATACATCCTCTATAGTGTCCAATTCTTCACCTATAAAATAGGATAAGGTTTCTATACCTACAGGACCGCCAGAAAAGTTATCAATAATGGCCTCTAATATTCGGTTATCCACTCTATCAAAACCTTCTTCGTCTACCTCTAGCAACTCTAATGCTGCCTTGGCATCTTTTAGATTAATTATATTTTCTCCTTTTACTTGAGAATAATCCCTAACCCTCTTTAGGAGTCTATTCGCTATCCTTGGAGTTCCTCTAGCCCTTCTAGCTATCTCAAGTGCACTATCCTCACTAATTTCACAACCTAGAACAGCTGCTGATCTAATAACTATCTCCTTTAATTCCTCACTTTCATAGTATTCCATAGCACATAAAACACCAAATCTATCTCTTAAGGGAGATGTTAATAGTCCTATTCTTGTAGTAGCACCTATTAGAGTAAAATTAGGCAAATCTAATCTGATAGACTTTGCAGCAGCACCTTTTCCAATAACTATATCCAAGGCATAGTCCTCCATAGCTGGATACAAAATTTCTTCCACACTCCTGTTTAGCCTGTGAATTTCGTCTATGAACAAGACATCTTTGCTATCTAGTGTAGTTAAGATAGCAGCCAAATCCCCGGCTCTTTCAATAGCTGGACCTGAGGTTACTTTTAAATTACCTCCCATTTGTTTAGCTATAATATTTGCTAAGGTAGTTTTACCTAAACCTGGTGGTCCATATAGGAGCACATGGTCTAAGGATTCATTCCTCTCTTGAGCCGCCTTTATAAAAACTTTAAGCTTATCTACTACTTTTTTTTGACCTATATATTCATTAAGAGTTTGGGGCCGTAGGCTATATTCAGAATTATTCTCTTCTATAAAACTCATTGATGATAAAATTCTTTCATCCATTACCAAAATCCTTTCAATTCATTAGTTGTCTTAGGGCATCTTTTATTATTGTTTCAAGGGGCTCAGTTACATCAATATTTTTAAGTGCTACTCCCGCTTCTTTTTCAGAATAGCCTAAAGATACCAATGCTGCCACAGCATCACTAAATATAGAATTTTGCGCCCTATTTTCTATACTGATACCTTCCCCCTCAACTACACATATTTTCTTCATTTTATCCTGTAGCTCTAAAATAATTCTTTGAGAAATCTTTTTTCCTACTCCTGGAGCTCTAGTTAATACCTTATCGTCTCCAGTAGCGATAGCATATTGCAGTGTTTCTACATCTAAAATAGATTGTATGGACAACGCCGCCTTAGCTCCCACTCCATTAATATTTATTAATAGGAGAAACATCTCCAGTTCATCTCGAGAAATAAATCCATAAAGGCCAATAAAATCTTCTCTAACCATTTGATATGTATACAATAATACTTCTTCATCTGTTTTAGGAAGCTTGGTTAATGTACTACCTGGGACAAATATTTTATATCCTATTCCGTTGTTTTCAATAACTACATAATCCTTGTAAAAGCCTTTATATTTCCCTTTTATGTATTCATACATAACACGTCCTCCTTAATTTATCTATCATCTATTACTTTAACACCGGTAAAGTAATAATTCAACAATAAACCCTTAGCATCAAAATGCTAAGGGTTTATTGAAACTATGAACAAATAGCCATTAATTCGTCCAAAGCCTCTTCTTTGTTTTCATACTCATATTTAAATTCTCTTAAACTTTCTTGAGCACTTTCCGGAAGGGTTTCCAGATTTCTATTACTTATGTCCTCCTCCGGTTTTTCAATGAAGAGATTGCCGTAATGATCACACTTAAATACAGCTACAAACTCTTTATCTGTAATACCTAAATAGTATCTACCTGGTATGTAGGATGCATTTTTTACAAATATGATTTCATTGTGTTTGTCTTCTACAAACTGAAATTTATCATTACTATAATACTCTTTAACTTTATTTAAGGTTATATCCCCAGATATGAAATTCTTTAACTCTTGAATGGAAACTTCAAGTTTACTAATTTCATTATCATTGTTAAGAAGTTTTAATATAACCTTAGAATCTTCAGAAAGTACTTTTTCTACGCTACTTGTATTTGATAGTACATCTACATTTTCAGTAGATTTAGCACTATTTCTATCTATGAACTTCATAGCAATATTAAAACTAATAGCAAAAATTAAAAGAACACTTAGGGCAAAGATTATAAAATAATCAGTTTTGCTAAATTTCATAATATCACTCCTTCTCCTTACCAAAGAAGACTAAGTTATTCTATCTAAATAACTACTGCCTATTTGGTAATACTTGACCATATTGATTCTATAGTGATATTATGGACATTTTTACCTAACTTTATACTCTATACCCTAAAAATCTACTTCTGATAGATTATTGACCCATTTCTTCTAGATACTGTAACAGATCTTCACCTAAGTCTACATCAAAATAACAGTTTTCAATTTTACTTAAATCACGATAAAGTAAATTTAGACGATTTATAAGCATTTGAACAGGTTCATTGTTTTCCTTTGATACAGCCTCTTCAATTACTCCTTTATTGTCTGCATCTGCAGCAGTTATATCTAATAACTTTTTTATAGCTTCTTCATACTCCTCTATTCTGATACAAATGTTATTGTATAGGTCTCTGATCTGTGCAAACTTTAACTTCATAAAAACTCCCCCTAAGTATAATATTTAATTTTATTATTAAACCCGTGAAAATTATATTTCCAAGGATTATTAACCAATGTTAAAAAAGGAACCACCAATTAAGATGCATTAAATATAAAATTTTACATTCATGAAAACTATTCTACAATAACTTGAGAATTCCTTCTATTTTTTATTAATTTAGTGATTTTTATTTAGCTTATTCTTGGAACCCCTCTGGAAATTCAGCGTTGTGATAAACATTTTGAACGTCATCATCATCTTCTAAAGCATCCAGCATTTTCTGGAACTTAACAGCAGTTTCTTCATCAATAGCTGTATAGGTATCAGGAATCATATTCAATTCTGCTTCCAAGAACTTTAAGCCTTTAGCCTCCAAAGCTTCTCTAACCACAGCAAATTCTTCTACCGCTGTTGTAATAATGTATACTTCTTCTTCTGAAACAAAATCCTCTGCCCCTGCTTCTAAAGCTTCCATCATAAGCTCGTCTTCATCGATGTCATCACTTTTCTCTATGACAATTTCTCCTTTATGTTGGAACATGAAACCTACACATCCCGTTGCACCTAAATTTCCACCATACTTGGTAAAGGCATGTCTTACATTACCTGCACTTCTATTTTTATTATCAGTTAAAACATTAACCATAACAGCTATACCAGACGGTCCGTAGCCTTCATAAACTATTTCCTCATAGTTTACTGAATCCAGCTCCCCAGAGCTCTTTTTAATTGCTCTGTTAATAGTATCTTGAGGCATATTATTTGCTTTAGCTTTAGCTATTACGTCCTTTAATTTAGGGTTGGTTTCTGGGTTTGGACCACCACTTTTAACTGCTACAGCAATTTCCTTACCTATCTTTGTAAATATCTTTCCTCTTTTGGCATCCATCTTGCCCTTTTTAGCCTGAATATTATGCCATTTTGAATGTCCAGCCATTATGTACTCCTCCTAAAACGTAATCATAACTATAACAATTTTTTTTAATGAAAATCTTGAAATATTATATCATATAATTAAAACAAACTTCAACCTTGATTATGTTAATTTTTGTAATCTTCCAATAAATAAGTAAGCTAAACCACTAAACATCATGATAAATCTTATTATTTTCCTTAAAATAAAGATCCTCCTCTTGGTCTATTAAGGTATATTTATCATTGGTAATATCTATTAGGGCCTTTTTAATCTCTTCTAGTTTGGATTTTTCACAAAGTATACTAAGTTCCACCATATCTGCATACTGGATATTATCAATTTGCCAATTATTTTTGCTAAAATTATATTGGATTTTACCTAGCATATCATAGTCTACCTTGATTTTCAGCATAACCGCTTTTATTTTCTCCACTATGCCTACTTCCTTAACTGCCATGGATGCAGCCTTTGAATAAGCTCTAACAAGTCCTGAAGCCCCTAACAACACTCCTCCAAAGTACCTAGTTACCACTATAACAGTGTCGGTAATATTGTTTCTTTTAATAACCTCTAGCACTGGTATGCCTCCTGTTCCTTGTGGCTCTCCATCATCGCTATATCTTTGAATTGAGCAGTTGCCACCAATAATATAGGCATAAACATTATGTCTTGCTTCTCTGTGTTCTGCCTTTATGCTGTTAATAAAATCCCTAGCTTCATCTTCACTAGATACCCTAGCTACGTTACCAATAAACAAAGATTTTTTCTCTTCGTATTCTGCGATAGCTTGTCCTTTTACAGTTCTATAGTCCATATCATACTCCTAATCCTTATATTTTTTTAAAATTGCTGATATTTTCCTTAGACCCTCTTCTATCTGCTTTTCATCTGTTTGAGAAAAGCCTATTCTAAAAAATCTACTTCCCTCAGACATATCCTTATAGAAGATAGCCCCAGGTGTTATTAGCACAAAATCCTTCCTGCATAGCTGAAACAAGTCATGAGAATTTATATTTACATTATCCTTCAACTTTACATAAAAGTTCATGCCACCTCCAGGACAATGGTGTTCTACAAAATCACTTAAGTATTCCTCAAGTTTATTAAACATAAATTTATATCTTTCCATGTAAATACTATTAAGCTTTTCTATATATTCTCTCCAATATCCGGAATTTATATATAAGTCTAGAGCTCTTTGCATAAGGCTGGATGTAGCTATATCAGAGTTTATCTTTGCATTTTGAATTCTTTCCCTAAACTTAGCCGGAGCTATTAAGTAGCCAATTCTTATACCAGGCAAAAATATTTTTGAAAAACTTTTTATATAAATCACCCTATTGTCTTGATCCAATTGCTTAAAGCTTTGATATTTTATATTTGGATCATATATGAGTTCAGACAGATAGTCATCTTCTATAATATAAAAATCATATATACTGGCTAAGGCAAGAATTTGCCTTTTCTTTTCTTCAGAGTAAGTAGCGCCAGTAGGATTCTGAAAGTAACTCATTAAATAAAGGAACTTTATTTTATTCTTTCTTAGTAAATTTTCTAGTTTCTCTATATTGATGCCATCCTCTTCTATTTCAATTTCATGGATATAGGCCCTTCTCCAATTAAAAACTGCTAAAGCACCGCCATAAGTAGGCTTTTCAATTACTACACCATCTCTATTATTAATCAAAGCCTTTGTTACAATGTCTAAACCCTGCTGAGCTCCTGAAACAATTAAGACTTCATCAGCTTTTATAGAGCTATCCCAAAAGTTTTCCACAATACTTTCTCTTAAACCTTCAAAACCTAGTAGTTCTTGATATACTAAGGCTTTTGCTCCATCACGTTCCAGCACCTTATCCAAAACATCTTTAAAAACTTCTACAGAAAATAAAGTGGTACTTGATGTTTCACCAGTAAAATCTATATATTTTTCTAATTGTTCTGTGGTGATTTTCTTAAATACATCTTTATATATTTTTTTAATATTTCTGCTACCGTCAATTTTCTTTACAAAGGTACCACTACCAATTTTTTGAACAACATATCCATCATCTTGAAGTTTTTTATAGGCACTAATTACCGTGGCTTTGTTAACCTTGAGTTCATTAGACAAGGCTCTTATAGTAGGTAATTTATACCCATCCCTAAATTTATTCTGTTCTATTATTTTTTTTATTTCACTATATATTTGAATATATTTTGGAACTTCAGTTTCTCTTATTTTTATACCTAAACTATTCATAATTTCACCGTATTAAATCTTATATAATATCCTTGCCATATATTAATTATATCAATTAATCCTAGATAAACAACTGGCTAATAGTTAATCATCTTATAGTTGTAGTTTTCCATATTGCCACAGTTACTACATTTATATATATGTAAACAGTAAGAATTATTCTCAATAGGCATATCAGCACTATAGGGTCCTAAATAATCTACCAGCCTACCGCTATCAGTCAGTAATTGAGAGCAATTTGAGCAACGATAGTTTAGATTATACATAGCATTACATATAGGACATACCTTCATAGTATCACTCCTCTGTAATTAATTAACTATAGGTCTATTTTTATAATTCTTCCCTATATTATTGCCTAAATAAATAAAAATATAAGAAGGCGAGACCTTCTTATATAATATAATCCTTAGTTTTATTTTTTACTTCTTCATCTACCTTTGCTTCAATGAATATGCCGTCATCCCTATATTCTTGGAGGGTAATATTAGTATTCCTGTGCAAATATGCAGCAATAGAACTGTCGCTATAAGGTATTAAGTAATTTACTTGCACCAATTTTTCCGGCAAATGTATTGAGATTAGCTCTAACAACCTTTCTAGATTTATACCATCCCTTGCTGAGATTTCAATAACATCTAAATATTGCTCAGTATTTAGATAATCTTTTTTTAAGGCCTCTAAATATGAGTTATCCACTTTATCCATCTTATTTAAGGACATTATTTTAGGTATTTCAATAGCTTCTAACTCTTCTAAAACATTTTCCACTGCTTCAATTTGATCCTTCACTTCTGGGGAGGAACAATCTACAACATGTATTAATAAATCAGAATAAATTACCTCTTCTAAGGTTGACTTGAAGGCCTCTACTAAATCATGGGGAAGCTTTCTTATAAAACCAACGGTATCGGTAAGGGTTATGGTTCTATTATCCCTTAAATCTAAAGCTCTTGTGGTAGTATCTAAGGTAGCAAAAAGCATATCTGCCTCCAATACCTTTTCTTTTCCCATAGCATCCTTTGGCAAGGCAATGTCACAAAGAGCATTCCTTAGTGTGGACTTGCCAGCATTGGTATATCCTACAAGAGAAACTCTAGGCACTTTTTCCTTATTTCTTTTTTCACGTTGTACTTCTCTAACCTTCTGTACTTTTTCTAGTTCCCTTTTCAAATCATATATCTGCTCTTTTATATGTCTTCTGTCCGTTTCCAATTTCTTTTCTCCTGGTCCTCTTGTACCTATACCTCCACCAGTTCTGGATAGTACAGTACCTAAGCCTGTAAGTCTTGGCAATCTATATTTTAACTGAGCTAGTTCTACCTGAATTTTTGCCTCCTTTGACTTGGCCCTTCT
>JAAYTB010000035.1 GCA_012523855.1 Clostridia bacterium | reverse complement strand
TGATTCTAATTTCCAACCGTTCTTTTATTGGATTTTTCAAAGGATTGTAAAAATCAATCATTTATAGATATTACCAGGAAAAGTAAATTTGTTCAAGAATTATGGCTTATAAAAACAAGAATTAAGTAAAAATTTACAATATCCATATATTAATATATAATGGGAAGGGCAATACTAGTTAAGGTAGAATTCTTTAAGAAAAATATCTAAGGGTATAATAAATTTATTGACATAGAATAATCAGTCGTATATAATAATGACACTGTGTCATATGACAGGTTGTCACAAGAGAGAGGAGGAGTCTTTTGCCAACGGAAACCTTCTTGAACCTTCCTAAAGAGAAAAAGAGTAAGCTTATTAGGGCTATAAAAAAGGAATTTGCTAGGGTGCCTTACGATAAGGTGTCTATTAATAAGATTGTGCAGAATGCCGATATTTCAAGAGGTAGCTTTTATATGTATTTTATAGATAAAGAAGATATGCTTATGTATATTTTATCTAATTACTATGATGAGGTTGTAGCTACCATAAAGAAGAGCTCAAAGGAAAACCAAGGGGATTTATTCACAATCTTTAAGGATATTTTAAAGTTTACAGCAGATTTTGGAATGGAAGAGGACAATATAGCTTTTTGTATGAATATTTTTACCAGCCATAAGGTTCTTAATTGTATTACTAATGAACTTGTTAGTAAGGATATGAAAAATCAACATTATAACTGGATTAGACCCTATATTAATACAGGGAATTTAAATGTTAAAAAAGAAGAAGAACTATATGATTTTATAGAAATCCTAACTGCTATTACCCAAAAGGCAGTGGTAGAAGTGTTTTTACACATTGAGAATAAGGACAAGGTTCTTGAGAATTATGAAAAGAAAATAACTATATTAAAACGTGGAATGTTAAAGGAGAATTTATGATGCTATCTTTGAAGAATATTAAGAAAAGTTATACTACTGGGGACTTTACCCAAGTAGCATTAAAAGGGATTAATCTTAATTTTAGAAAAAATGAATTTGTTGCAATTTTAGGGGTCAGTGGTTCAGGAAAAACTACCTGCCTTAACGTTATTGGTGGTTTAGATAGATATGATAGCGGTGATTTAATAATCAGCGGTAGGTCTACTAAAGAATTTAAAGATGTAGACTGGGATGCTTATCGTAATAATAGCGTAGGTTTCGTGTTTCAGAGCTATAATTTGATAACTCATTTAAGTATTATGGATAATGTAGAAATGGGAATGACCTTGAGTGGTGTTTCTCCTAAAGCGAAAAGGAAAAAGGCCTTAGAAGTATTAGAAAGAGTTGGTTTAAAGGATCATGTTCATAAAAAACCTAATCAATTATCCGGTGGACAAATGCAGCGTGTGGCCATTGCTAGAGCTTTAGCTAATGACCCAGATATTATTTTGGCAGATGAGCCTACTGGAGCTTTGGATTCAACTACTAGCGTTCAAATTATGGATTTAATTAAGGAAATTGCTAAGGATAAGCTAGTTATAATGGTTACACACAACCCGGAATTAGCTCATACCTATGCTAACAGAATAGTTGAGTTTAAAGATGGAGAGGTAGTATCTGACTCTAATCCTCTATCAGATAAAGAGGCAAATTCTGATTATAAGCTTAAAAAGACAAAGATGAGTTTCCTAACAGCCTTAAAGTTGTCAGGAACTAACATTAAGACTAAGAAGGGTAGAACTTTCCTTACAGCCTTTGCTTCCAGTATTGGAATTATTGGTATAGCCCTTATTTTGTCATTGTCTAATGGTTTTGATAAGGAGATTAAGAAATTTGAATCTGATACCCTTTCTTCTTTACCTATTATGATAACTAGGGACGTTGCAGATATAGATGAAGAGACTTTCAGGGAGCAGCAAAATGAAATGCTAGGAAAGAAGTCTGAAGATGACTTTCCTACTGATAAGCTTGTTTACCCTAAGGAGCCTATGCAGGAAAAGTTTATGCATACTAACCTTATCACAGATGAATATATTGATCATATAGAGAAGATTAAGCCAGAGTTAATTTCAGGTATAGCTTACACTAGAACTCTCAATATTAATTTGCTTAAGAAGCAGGTGGATAAGGCTACTATTATAAAAACTAACTTCAACAACTTTGCTTCCTATCCAAAGACTTTACAGGATAATAGCAATGGATACTTAGAGAAAAACTATGATGTTTTAGCTGGTTCATATCCTAAGGGAATGAATGATGTTATTCTTATTGTAGATAAGAAAAATGGTATAGACCAAACAGTTTTACAGAACTTTGGTTTAGACTATCAGGCAGAGAGCATATCTTTTGATGATATTATCGGATATGAGTTTAGAGCTATTTTAAATAACGACTTTTATAAGGCTAACGGTAAATTTTTTATTCCTAATGGGGATCCAAATAATTTAATAGACATGTACAATAACGAAAATGCTATAAAATTAAATGTAGTAGGTATTTTAAGACCTAAGGAGGAAGTAAAAATGTCTTTACTATCCGCAGGTTTCTACTACTCTAATGACTTGGCAGACTTTATTTTAGAAGATGCAGCTAAGTCAGAG
This sequence comes from Clostridia bacterium, assembly GCA_012523855.1. Classification (GTDB taxonomy): domain Bacteria; phylum Bacillota; class Clostridia; order Clostridiales; family Clostridiaceae; genus Clostridium_AU. The sequence continues at coordinate 11,893 of JAAYTB010000035.1, read as the reverse complement.
ATAGTGTTAAAGCAGCAGACTGTAGATTATAATGTATTAACTGGGGCCCCTTTTGATATGACAAATCCTGAGGATGTAACTGCCAAGGAAATGCTTATGGCTTCCATTGGAGCTAGCAAGAGACCTTATATGATATCAATTTTCCCAGAAAACTTTGATGCTAAAGAAACTATAATCAGTCATTTAAATGAATATAACAAAGGAAAGTCCGATAAAGACAAAGTCATATACAATGACTTGGCAGCTTCCTTTACAGACATGACTTCTGGAATTATGGATGCCATAACTATAGTCCTTATTGCTTTTGCCTCAATTTCACTAGTGGTATCCCTTATAATGGTAGGTATAATAACTTATATCTCCGTCTTGGAAAGAACTAAGGAAATTGGTGTTCTTAGAGCTTTAGGAGCTAGAAAGAAAGATATTACTAGAGTGTTCAACGCAGAAACCTTTATTATAGGCTTATGCTCTGGAACCTTGGGAATAGTTATTGCTAGATTACTTGTATTCCCAATAAACAAAATTATTTTCAATATGACTAACTTAAAGAATGTAGCTAAATTAGATCCTCTTCATGCCATTACTTTGGTTTTACTAAGCTTAGGTCTTACTGTTCTTGGAGGAACAATTCCTGCTAAGATGGCTGCCAAGAAAGATCCGGTAGAAGCATTAAGAAGTGAATAATAATTGATAATTAAGTGGAAATTCAGCCCTTGAGGCTGAATTTCTTTTTTTGTAGAATTATTTGCAATATAGCTATCTTTATAGTATAAAGAAATTAATATAATTTGTGTCATATATTTACAGATGCTTGCGTCTAATAAGTGAAAGGAGAGATAATCATATGTTTTTTGTTCTACCGCTGGCGGAAGAGAGAAAACCGGATATTGAAAGGCTTATTGAAGAATATTCAAAACCCCTTATGAGGATGTGCTATATGATTTTAAAGGATGAGCAGTTGGCGGAAGAGGCAGCCTTTGACACCTTGTACAAGGTTTATAAGAATTATAAGAGTTTTCGGGGGGACAGCAGTGAGAAGACTTGGATAACAAGGATAGCAATAAATACATGTAAAAGCTATATGAGAAAGGCTTCCTATAAGGAAATAGCTGCTGGCAACTACATATCCTTGGCCTATGCTTCAGAGGAAGAGTTGGCTGAGCCCTTTCGCAGCGATGAATCCATTGCTCTTCTTAACGCAGTATATTCTCTCCCTATGAAATACAAGAAAGTTATACTTTTAAGGTATTACCAGGAAATGAAGGTATGTGAAATAGCTAAAGTTTTAAAGGAAAAGGAGAATACAATATCAGTGAGAATTAAAAGAGCTAAGGAGATGCTGAAAGAATTATTGAAGGAGGATTTTTAAATGAAAAAGCTTGAAGATTTTAAAAGCATAGTGGATACTAATTTGAATAAGCTTGATATGTCTGAAGGAAGTAAAGAAAGGCTGAGAAGGTCAGACCATGTAAAAGGAAGAAAGAGATCTAAGCGGTGGGCCTTGGCAGCTGTTCCAGCCCTGGCGGTACTGCTGGCCTTCCTAGTATTTTTAAGTGGTGTATTTTCCAGAAAGGAGGCGGTAACAGTGTTGGCCAAAGATTTAATGTCAGGTATTAAGGCTGAACCAGTAAAAACAGTGGCCCTAAAGGAGGATTTTATCCAATCAACAGCAGACTTTTCTTTGGATTTGTTTAAAAGTTCATATAAGAAAGGAGAAAATTCACTAATATCACCTACTTCACTATACTTAGCTTTAGGTATGACTGCCAATGGAGCAAGTGGTAATACCCTTAAGCAATTTGAAGAAGTTCTTAGCAATAGAGGGCTAGACATAAAGGAGTTGAATAATTATTACTATAGCTTAGCTAAAAGTTTTACTGATGTTAGCAGTGGTGATTTAAAGATTGCTAATTCTATATGGTACGGTAATAATATAATAGATGTTAAAAAAAGTTTTCTTCAGAACAATGCTAATTATTACAGTGCCTCAGCCTATAAGGTAGACTTTGCTGATCAGGCAACGGTGGAAGAAATAAATAATTGGGTAAAAATTAATACAAATAATAAGATAGAGAAGATTATTGATAAAATAGAAGAAAATGAAGTTATGCATTTGATTAATGCTGTTTATTTTGAAGACCAGTGGAAGGTTCCTTATGAAAAAGGTGATATTCAACCAGAAGAATTTAAATTAGAAGATGGTTCAAGTAAGAAAGTAGAGTATATGAATTCTACTGAAAATACATTTATTAAAGATGATAAGGCTCAAGGTTTTATAAAGCCATATAAAAGTGGTAAGTATAGCCTAATGGTTATTTTGCCAAATGAAGGGGTAAGTGTAGACCAGTATATAGACTCTTTATCAGGAGAAAGTTTTATGGATCTTATCAGAAATCAGTCTTCAGAAGAGGTATTAGTATCATTACCCAAGTTTAAAGTAGAATTTAGCGCAGAACTAGCAAGATCTTTAGAAGAGATAGGACTTGAGGATTGTTTCCATGAAGATAAGGCCAATTTTTCTCAAATGGTGGAATTAGAAGGCAACAATATTTATGTTGAAAAGATAAGCCACAAGACACATATTAATGTAGATGTTTTTGGAACAAAGGCTGGTGCAACTACAGATGTTCAAATAAATATAAAATCCGCACCTATAAGAAATCAAGTGTTTTTAGATAGGCCCTTTATATATGCCATTGTGGAAAATGAAAGCAGTTTGCCTGTATTTATAGGGACTATGATGAATCCGGAAATCTAGCTATGTTATAAATTACCTCCTAAGAGTTAATAAATAAATTATTGTTAAAGGTCTTAAATATTATATAATAAAGACAAATAATTCTTAGGAGATTAATTTTATGAAGAATATAAAAAAGTTTTTATTGATAGTTATAGGAATTGTTGCTATGGGCTTGGGTATGTTGGGGATAATACTACCAGTCCTTCCCACTACTCCTTTTCTATTGCTTTCAGCAGCATGTTTTATAAGAAGTTCTGAAAAGCTATATAATTTTTTAATTACAAACAAGTACTTTGGCCACTACATAAAGGACTATAGAGAAGGAAAGGGCATACCTAAAAAGACAAAGGTTATTGCCTTAGTTATGCTATGGGCAACTATCCTTCCTTGCATAGTATTCTTTATAGATAAACTAATTATACAGCTAGTAATTTTTGCAATAGCATCAACGGTAACAGTCTATATTATTAAAATAAAAAATAAGGAAGTTAAAGCTATAATAAATGAAGAGATAGGATAGAAACTAGCTTTTGTAAATATATCCCTTACAAGTCTACTAAAATTTATAAAACATATTTAATTATTATGAGGACAAAATATAGTTGTGAGCAAAAGAGGCTCATAAATTTAAAGTTGAAGGGAGACTTTACAATGACAAATAGAGAAGGTGCAGATATTCAGGAAGCAAGAAACTACGTTACATCCAAGCAAGGCAATATAAATGCGGCTAATAATGAAATGACCAATTCCTCTAGCAATAATTTCTCTAGCTCCTCAAATGTAGGAGGACCTGTTAGTAGTAAAAGAGTTTCTTCTGCTAGGCCTATGGGAGCCACAACAGACTTTTCTAGCAGCGAAATGCAGAAGACAATTAACGAGGCTAGAAAAGCGGTTACAAATCCATCTTCCGGTAATATGCAATAGTATTTATATAAGAAAAAGGCTCCCTAGGAGCCTTTTTTACACTTCATGATCTATAGAAAGTCGTAATTTTTCTATTCGTTTTTCGTTAACTTCTTCAATCTTGAAAGTTAGGTTTTCATATTTTATTGCTGGACAATCATTACTTGTTGGAATGCTTCCCATGATATTGATAATGAATCCTCCTATAGTATCGGTGTTTTCTGATTGCAATGAAAGATCCAAATGTTCGTTTAACTCACCAATAGGCAGCAATCCATTTACCAGATAAGTATTTGAATCTAGCTTCTTTATGTCAGGTTCGCTTTCATCATATTCATCGAAAATATTACCCATTACTTCTTCTATCAAGTCTTCTATAGTTACTATACCAGAGAAGCCGCCGTATTCATCTATAAGTATTGCCATATGATTTTTCGTATTTTGTAATTCTTTAAATAAATCATCTATATTTTTAGTTTCAGGAACAAAATAAGGTTTTCTAAGCATATCTCTAATGCTTATATTCTCTAGTCCCTTATCTAATGCCTCTGCATAGAAGTCCTTTATATAAAGAATACCAATAATATTATCGGAATCCTCTTCATATACAGGTATTCTTGAAAAGTTTTCTTCTACAATAGAGTTTTTAATTTTATTTATTGGTGTTTCAATATTAATCATAAAGACATCCGTTCGAGGAGTCATAACTTCTTTTGCTAAAGTGTCATCAAATTCAAAAATGCCATTAATCATTTCTTTTTCTGTTTCGTTTATAACACCTTGTTCTTGTCCAACTTCTATCAAGGATTTAATCTCTTCCTTTGAAACTTCTTCTTCTAAATTATCTGTTTTTATTCCAGATAGTTTTACTAAGGTATTTGTTGACCCTGAAAGTAGCTTTACAAATGGCGATGTAATTTTCGATACAAAAACTAAAGGTCTAATTGCTATCATGGAAATGGCTTCAGATTTTTGAAGGGCCATTCTCTTTGGGAAAAGCTCGCCGAATACTAATGTGAAGTAGGAAAGAATGATTGTTATTATAATTACAGAAATTTGCCCGCTATAGGGGATGCCAATCCTTTTTAAAAGATTGTCCAATTGCACCGTAATGCCTGTAGTGGCAGAAGCACTGGCAAATAACCCTGACAAGGTTATTCCAACTTGTATAGTTGAAAGAAACTTGGTAGGTTCTGATGTAAGCTTTTTTAAAGCAATAGCTTTTTTGTTTCCGTTTTCTGCCAATGAGTTAACTTTTGTTTTATTTACTGATACAATCGCCATTTCAGCTGCTGCAAAGAAAGCGTTAACTAATAGCAGTCCTAAAATTAATAAAATACTACTGACAGTGTCAGGTTCGTCCATTAAGATACCTCCTCAAAATTTAAAGATATTGTAATTTAGATATACATATAAACTATATCATAGAAAAGAAGAATTTTCAACGAGCTTTTAATATACTGGTTATTCTGTAGAACTTTTACACATCCCTTTAAAGGAAGATGGAAAAAGTTGATGGACAATATGGAAAGTTTGTCCATCAACTTTTCTTTATAATAATGTATAAGTGTTATTTATTAGCGTCCTGCAGCAGTTTTTCAAACTGTTCAGCAGGGACAGGTCGACTGAAATAATAACCTTGGGCTTCGTCGCAAAGATTTTCCTGTAAAAAGGATAGTTGCGAAAACTCTTCAATGCCCTCGGCAATTACACTCATCTTAATAGAATGAGCTAGGGATATTAAAGATTGAACAATGGTTCTTTCCATAGACTCTTCCAAAACCTTATCTATGAAGGATTTATCTATTTTAATAGTTGTTACAGGCAGCAGTCTTAGAAAGTTTAAGGACGAATATCCTGTACCAAAATCATCAAGTAATACTTTGATTCCCATTTCTTTTAGAGCTTTTAGTAATTTCAGGGTTTCATTTAAGTCTTTTATGGCAGCGCTTTCTGTTATTTCAAACTCTATATTAGAGGGGCTAATCCCCGTTTCCTTTATGACGGAACTTATAGTGTTCATTAAGTTTGAATCCTCTATTTGTTTAACAGAAAGGTTAATAGAAATAACAAGATCAGAATAACCTTTATCTATCCATAATTTTAATTGTTGGCAGGAGGATTTAATAACAAATTCTCCTATAGGCACTATAAGTCCTGTTTCTTCAGCCTTTGGAATAAATTTAAGTGGAGAAATTATAGTTCCATCAGCCTTGACCCAACGTAATAAGGCTTCTGCTCCAACTATTTTGTTGTTCTTTATATCTATACGGGGCTGATAGTATACCTGAAATTCATTCCGTTTAAGAGCTAATCTTAATTCTCTTTCTAAAGTAATTTGTTCCATTACTTTAACAGATAGATCAGGACTATATACTTTGTACATGTTTTTTCCTGATTTTTTTGCATGGTACTTGGCAGCGTTAGAATTTTTAATTAAGTCCTCAAGACTTTTACCGTCCCTTGGATAGAGGCAAGCCCCTACGCTGGCAGAAATATAAATTTCATTTTCACCTATAGTCATGGTTTTGTTAATTAACCTTGCCAAGTTGTCAAGATAATTAATAAGGTCTGCTTCCTTGTCTACATCTTTTAAAAGGAGAACAAACTCATCACCAGCCCATCTGTAAAAAAAGCAATTATCATTTTCTGTTAAAGGTGATAGGTCAAAAGATAACTTTTTTAAAACAGAATCTCCAATAGTATAACTAAAGAGGTCGTTTATAGACTTAAAGTTATCCAAGCCAATAAAAATCACAGCGAATTTATTATTGTTACTGCAAAGTTTATTTATTTGTTCTTGAAGTGCAAATTTATTTGGAAGTTTAGTTAAGTCATCGTTGTAAGCTAAACGATGTATTTGCTCTAAAGCCTTTTTCTGTTCAGTAATATCTGTATGAGAACCAACCATTCTGATTGGTTTTCCATTGTCATCCCAGGTAGCAGCTCCTACATCGGAAACCCATATATAGGAGTTATCCTTACGCTTAATTCTATATTCGCATTTATAGCGATCTGATTTTTTGCTTATATAATCCTTAACTACCTTTTCAAATAATTCCAGATCCATAGGATGGATGAATTCTTTCCATGACCTATTAACAAGAGGCAGAGATTTCTTTGTATAGCCTAACATATTTGCCCACTTTTCTGAGTAATAGTAAGAATTGTTTACTATATCCCAGTCCCAAATACCGTCATGTGAACCAAGTAAGGCTAGCTTGTACCTTTCTTCGCTTTGTTTTAATCTAGCCTTGCTCTGTTGTAATTCTTCAAACTGTATTCTTAATTGCTCCTCAGTAGCTACCAATTCTTCATAGGTTGCCTCTAGCTCTTGGAAGTTTGAACTAATTTTTGAATTTAAATGATGCTCCTGCAGGGCGCCAAAACCTAGCTTTCCAATCAAAGCGCTAATATTAACCATAAATTTGGAAAATGTTTCCATTGAGTTTCCAATAGGAAGAAACTGGCCGAAACAAAGGCTAGCTATGTTTTTTTCTTCTATTTTAATTGGAACACCAGCTAAAATTAACTGTTCATCACATTTAACGTAGGAGTATTCTTTGCCAGCTTGCAAATCTGCAAGGATTTTATTTTCTATATTAAACTTTTGAAAGATGTTCCATATATCCTGAAGACCACTTTCCACAAGAATTGTTCCATTATTAGCAATAATCTTACAACTTATAGAAGTGGCATCAAATAAGCTGTCGAAAAAGCTTTGAAGGTTTTTTGTCTCATAAAGCTCAGTAAGAGTGTATTTCATAATTCACCTCGAAATAGGAAAAAATTTGTCAAATCATGCTTTAATTATACCATGAACATATTTTTGGCTCAACAAAAAAAGCTTTTATTAGGGAGGAAATAATAAAACATCTAAAAGCTACAAGGGGCTTTTAGATGTTTTATAAAGAGGATCAAGCTTGTGAAAAATCTTACATTCTATTTGGAGCTAGTTGGCATAAAGCTAAGTATACGTGAGGCTAAGCTTTGTACCGGCATAGACTGAAGATATACTTTGCCGGGACCTGTTAAGGTTGTTAGGAATAGACCTTCTCCACCGAATAAGATATTTTTAAAACCTTTAACCATTTGAATATCAAAATGTACAGAGGCGTCGAAAAATGCCACACTACCAGTATCTGCTATAAGTCTTTGACCTGGAGCCAAAGAGTATTCTTCGATGTGGCCATCTAATTCCAAGAAGGTTATGCCAGGTCCTGTAATTCTTTGTAATATAAAACCTTCACCACCGAAGAGACCTGCCCCTAGTCTTTTCTTAAAATGAACTTTTAGCTCTACAGAAGGATCCCCTGCCAGAAAGGCACCTTTTTGACATATGATAGTTTCTCCAGGGGCCAGATGCCTGGCTATAATTTTTCCTGGCACAGAAGAAGGAAAAGCTATTATTCCATCACTGCCTTGGCAGGTGAAGGTGTTTAGAAAAACTGATTCTCCAGAGAAAGCTCTGCCTATTCCTCCAAAGAGTCCACCTTTCATATTTGTATCCATAATAATGTTATCAGACATCCAGCCCATCGCTCCTGCCTCGGAAATTAATGATTCTCCAGGTGATAGGTGGCAAATTGCTACTGGTAGAGTGTCGCCTTTGATTTGATACTGCATAAAAAAACCTCCCTTTTCAAACAATAAATTATATGCTCTTCATGAATAAACCATACTTACCATAAATAAATAATAAAAAACCCTTGAATTTATATTGGAACCATAGTATAATAACTTTTGTCGCAAGAGATAAATAAATATTAAAAGTCATGGAGAGATGTCCGAGTGGTTGAAGGAGCACGCCTGGAAAGCGTGTGTAGGGGCAACTCTACCGGGGGTTCGAATCCCCCTCTCTCCGCCATTAAAACTTTGCCGTGCTAGATGGGGAGTTAGCGGTGCCCTGTAACCTGCAATCCGCTATAGCAGGGTTGAATTCCTTGCCGAGGCCTTGGCTTGTAGGGCCTGGCTTACAAAAGTGGCGTTGAGAACTGGGTCCCACGCAACGGAAATTCATGAACCCCGTCAGGTCCGGAAGGAAGCAGCGGTAAGTGAACCCTTTCGTGTGCCGTGGAACAGCCTGGTTTGAGTTAACTATGTAAGTAACGCCTATAGGCTATTGTCAGAGCAAGGTGCACGGTTTACATAAGAAAGCTTATTATAGGATACTATTTTTATAGTATCCTTTTTTATTCTATACCGACTTTGGTTTCCTTAAGAATTTAGGTATAATATAAGTATAACATATGAGTAAAAATTGTGGAACAAAAGCTGCGAGGTGAACTAAATATGGGATATAAAGCCTTATATAGAGAGTGGAGGCCAAGAACTTTTGATGATGTAGTAGGTCAAAAGCATATAACCGTTACTCTTAAAAATCAAATACTGAAGGGCAGGACTGCGCATGCCTACTTATTCTGTGGCACCAGGGGTACCGGTAAAACATCTACTGCTAAAATTATGGCTAAGGCTTTAAATTGCCTACAGCTGGAAGATGGGGAACCATGCAATGTCTGTGAAATGTGCAGAAAAATAAATGATGGTATAGCTATAGATGTGTCAGAGTTAGACGCAGCTTCTAATAATGGTATAGATAATATAAGGGACATAATAGAGGATGTGCAGTATCCTCCTCAGGAAGCCAGGTTTAAGGTGTACATAATGGACGAAGTTCATATGCTATCTACTGGGGCAGTTAATGCTTTCTTAAAAACCCTGGAGGAGCCACCGAAAAATGTGATCTTTATATTGGCTACTACAGACCCTCAAAAGTTACCTATAACAATTCTTTCAAGATGTCAGCGTTTTGATTTTAAGAGAATAAAAAGCGAGGATATTTTTATGCGCTTAAGAAAAATTGTTGACCAGGAAGGGGTTTATGCTGAGGATAGAAGCTTGCAGTTAGTTGCAAGAATTTCTGACGGAGCTATGAGAGATTCCCTAAGTGTACTAGATCAGGCCATTTCAATGGGTGGTGGTAAGGTTGACTATGACAATTTAATCAGTATGTTAGGCCTTGTTACCAATGAGAATCTATTAAGGCTCACAGATGCTGTAATAGATAAAAGCATTGAAGAATCCCTTGGTATTGTAGATGATATAGTATTAAGTGGTAAGGACGTATATAACTTTATTAGGGACTTAATAACTCATTTGAGAAATCTTATGATTACAAAGGTAAGTAATACACCTGAAGATATACTAGATATGTCCTTGGAGAATATAGCTAAAATTACTGAGCAGGCTCAAAAGATAAGAATTGAAGACATTATGAGAGGTATACGAATTTTACAAGAGGCTGAGGAACAGGCTAAATGGAGCAGGCAAAGCAGAATATACCTTGAGCTTGCCATTATTAAAATGTGTAAAGTGGAGTATGATACTTCAAAAGAAGTGTTGCTTTCACGAATAAATAAGCTAGAAGAGGCTATTAGACAAGGAAAGATAGTAGTAAATGTAGAGAGAGCCATTTCCAAACAATCCCCTGACAAGGAAGAAAGAAAGGGTGTAAAAAAGGTTAATACTAGACCTTCTACACCAGTAATACCTGAGGAAGTCAATGTGGATTCAAAGTTAACCTTAGATATGGTTAAGAAGTCATGGAGAGATATAATGGAGACCTTTAAGGCGCGAAGGCAAATGGTCCTATATGCTTCCTTAGTCACAGGGAGACCTATAAAATGTAGCAATGGGGTTGTGGAGATCCTATACGATAAGGAGTATGCTTTCAACAGGCACAGATTGGAAAAGGAGGACAACAGAAGGACAGTTGAAGATATCTTTTCTGATGTGCTCCGAGAGAGGGTTAAAGTAAGATACGCCGTTGAGTCGGAAGAAAATGACCATGAAGGTACCGAGGATATAATATTAGAGACCTTCGGCGAAGAAGTGGTAGAAATAATAGATGAGTGATTAACCATCACATTAGAGGCAAAAGAGAATAGTATATTGTATGGAAATAATATTTAAAATATTATATAATAAAAAAGATGTGAATGAAGAAATCGAGTAGCAATACTTAACAATAGAATTAAGGAGGTTTTTTTAATGGCAAGAGGCGGATTCCCAGGAATGGGAGGAAATATGGGTAATTTAATGAAACAGGCTCAAAAGCTTCAACAGCAAATGGAAAACATGCAAAAGGAGCTTGAAACAAAGGAGTTTTCAGCTTCATCTGGTGGAGGAGCTGTAAAGGTAGTAGCTAACGGTAAAAAACAGATACTAGAAGTTAGCATCAACCCTGAAGTTGTAGATCCAGACGATGTTGAAATGTTAGAGGACTTAGTAATGTTGGCTTGTAATGAAGCTTTAAAGAAGGCTGAAGACGATACAGCAGATTCAATGAAAAAATTAACCGGTGGAATGAACATACCGGGAATGTTCTAGGACAGGTAACAGAAACCAGAGACCGGGTATCGGAGAGCAGGTATCAGAGAAGAGGTATCAGAAATCAGGTATCAGGTAACAGAGACCGGGTATCGGAAAACAGATATCGGAGAAGGGATATCGGGTGTCGGGGGCCGGGTGCTAGGTATGGATGACAGATGATAGATATTGGATTTTTGTAAAAAGCTGCTTGGCAGCTTTTTTTTAGAGTGGAGCGATTACATACAGAAAAAGGGGCTGAAATCATGGATTTTTATCCGGTGTTAATAGAAAGGTTAATAGAAGAGTTTGCAAAGTTGCCGGGAATTGGACATAAAACTGCTCAGAGGCTTGCTCTTCATATATTGAACCGTCCTCAGGATGAGGTACGGGAGTTTGCCCAAGTGATGGTGAAGGCTAGGGATACAATAAAATATTGTTCAGTGTGCGGAAACTATACAGAAAAAGACCCTTGTGCTATATGTGCTAATCCAAGCAGGGATAAGAGTGTTATATGTGTAGTAGAACAGCCTAAGGATATTATGTTTATGGAAAGAATCAGGGAGTACAATGGTGTATATCACGTTCTACATGGCAACATATCACCTATGGCTGGACGAGGCCCTGGAGATATAAATTTAAGGGAACTGATCACTAGAATGAATGGGGAAGTACAAGAGGTTATAGCAGCAACTAATCCCAATGTAGAAGGGGAAGCCACCGCTATGTATATTTCAAAGATCTTAAAGCCCCTAGGTGTAAAGGTAACCCGTATTGCCCATGGTATACCTGTAGGTGGAGACTTGGAATATGCTGATGAGGTAACTCTTTCTAAGGCTATGGAAGGTAGGAAGGAGATTTAGGGTTGGTTGGTGAATTGTC
>JAAYTB010000171.1 GCA_012523855.1 Clostridia bacterium | reverse complement strand
TTTTAACGGTTTTGCCGTACTGCTCATCACAGTCCCTCCAAGGTGGATTCTCAAATACAGCCTATCAGTTTACACCAGCCACTGACTCTCTAAAAAAGCTATATAAGTTACTATTCCTCTTCAACGGTTATATATTATCTTTTGTATATTATTATATACACAATTTATAAAAAAAGTAAACAGATTTATCCTAATATTTATAACTTTTCTGTATTCTTGGTACAAATAATATCTACACCGGTGTTTAATATGTTTTTACATACAACGTCTCCAATTTTTATTGGTAGGGATACATAGATCCTGCTTAAGGCTTTGGAACATTCCAGCCATAGGTCCTTATCTATTGGAGCAGTGCTTTTAACAGGAACAACCTTAGCAGGCTTTCCTCCCTTTGCCCTTACCAAAGTTGTAAGAATTCCTTTATTGTTAATACTATCTTTCCCATATTCAATTCCCTTATAACACTTGTTTCCTATTACAATTATTTCGTTACCTCTTTTATCTACACTGAGCACACATTTCTCACTGCAGCCATAACAAATACTCTGTTGCAGCATTTCAACACCTCACACACTGTCAAACTCTTTTATTCTATTTAATAGGATTTTAGACTTCTTTGAATTCTTAACAATATCCGTTAACTGCCGATTTGTTTCCCTAGCCAATATGGATACTACCTTATTAATACAATAAGCCCCTTTGCACTTGCCTAGAGTAACTCCAGTTCTGCGCTGAACTCCCTCTAAAGTTCTAGCTCCTAAAGGCCTTCTAATACAATCTACTATTTCACCTTCTGTTATCATGTTACATTGACAGATAACATTTCCATACCTTTTATTCATCTCTATTAACTTTTGTCTTTCTTCATTAGATAGCTTCCTAAAGTTATAAGTTTCCCTACGCCTATCCTTAAAATCTTTTTTAAGCTTAGCGTTCAAGTTACCTACAATAGTTTCACAAACCATTTTTGCTATATAAGGTGTCATGGTTACATGTCCATAGTGCTTACCAATTATTCTTATATATCCATCTACTAAATAGCTATCATCAATTACAATATCATCATCCTTATAAGGAATAGAATAGAAACTATCTATCCTGTTTCTATCAATGGAATCAATTAAACTTTGGGCCTCCTCCACTGTATTATCAAGGCTCAATTTATCCTCTGCCTTTACAGAAACTAAATTATGATCTGTTAAGGTATTTATATAATAAGCTTTCTTTTCATCTTCCCCTATAGATGAAACTATCATTGAATATAAATCTTCTTCCTTTTCCATAAGAAAATAATTCATATATTCCTTTTCATGATAGGATATCTTTTTGTCCATATCTATGCTGTAATACTCTCCTGGGGTAGTGTTTACCACCATCCTACAGGTAAATCTGTTCTTATTTGTAGTTACTCTTACACCCTTAGAAATATCCTCTATGTTCAAAACCTCTTCTGCTAATCTAAAAATAACACCATTATCAAAGGCTATCTCTCCATAGGTAATTGCAAGATCATAAGGACAGGTTACTCCTGTATTAGGTGAATATAAAGCCTTAGTTACCTTTTCACTTAAGGAAGGCTCCATACTCCTAGCTTCCTCACCAGAAAGGAGCTGCACATATTCAATTCCCCTATCCAGGGCCTGTTTGTATAACTTGTTTACTTTCTCCTCTCCCTTGCTACCGGAAGCAGTTATTAGAGATCCACATTTTTTAAAAGGAATATTAAACTTTTCCGTAACTTGTCTAAACATGGAATTTCCCATAAACTCCAGCTTAGCCATCAAGGTACTATCACATTCTACACCATCATAAACAATGGCAGTATTAGTTAAGGCCACATCACTGGCTATATCATAATCCTTTTCAATTAATGCTATATTCAAACTATATTTAGAGAGTTCATAAGCCACAGCGCAGCCTATAATTCCTCCCCCCAATACTAGTACATCATAATCCATATAAATCCTCCTGATAATATATACAACTGAAATCAGTAATAGAAATTAACCTTTTATAAAACTTCACATACTTCAATGAAAGAACCGCTTAATCACAAGCCAGGTAACCCTTTTCCCCCAGCTCCCTTATCAAATTATCTATTACTTCCTGACTATCTGCCACTACAGTATGCATATGAACACCATCGGTCAGCCTGGATAAAGGCTGTGCCTTATCCTTATAAAAACTTTCCACGAAATGCTCCACATCTTTCAATGTCTTTACCATAAGCATACCTCTCATCTCACCATACAAAGGATGCTCTACAATAACATCTTCCACAGTAGCCCCATATTTAACTATGGTGCTCAATTCATCTTCCATCTGTTCTCCATTGTGGCAAACAGCTATTATTCTTCTAACTTTATTTACTTGGGCTAATGGTATCATGTATCCATCTGGAGTAGCTATTATATTGTTCCCTTCCGCCCTAAGTATGGCGATATCCTTTACAATAACCTGCCTGGTAACACCCATCTCCTGTCCAAGCTCCTGTCCCTTCTTCGGTTCATTAGTTGCTAGCAATATATTTAATATACGTTCTCTTCTCTCCTTTGAATTCATAAGTCTCACCACCCTATAATACTAGTTTAGCTTAAACTATCCGCCTCTTTTAAAATTTCTAAAGCCCTATCTTCTATTATATCATTTTCATGATGATTTCTCACCAAATAGAGAAATCTATCACTGTACTTATCTAGTCTACTTAGAAGTATATATCCCTTTTCAGCATGATTATAATAGACATCTATCTTTTTAACATTAGTCATTTTCCTCATCCTACTGCCTGCAACTTTGTCCAAAATAACTAATATTGACTTATCAATAGGGTTTAATTTTCTTTCTATTTTACCGATATCGTGCAAAAGAGCAATCTTAATAAATTCTTCCCTATCTAAAGCTACAGCTTCTTGACCCTTATCCATCTCACTTCTTCTTTCAAGCTCTTTAACCACCCTAATACTATGCTTCTGCTCCGAAACAGACAGCTTAGAAAAAAGCTGCTGCTCATCCTTATCAAGATAGGTCTGTATATATATTTTATCCTCTTTATTAATCCTACTGAACACAGCCCAAAAAAACTGCTTCACTCTATATAAACTCATTACTACACCTCTAATGTGACAGTTTAAGATTTAATTTGCACTGAGTAAAACCCTGCAAACTTAATACCTACAGTCTAATTTTATATTTTTTATTAAATATAAACAATAGTATTTTTATCTATAGAACCAAACTAAAGCCTTATTAAGTAAATAACTGCATAAAACTTAGCTATAAATGAATAAATATATTAAGGTCTAAAGCTAATTATCTACCTATAATGGATAATCATAGGTCAAAATCACTAGGAGGTGCTAGCTATTCCTATTCTTGCTTACAATATAATAATATTTCTTATTTCTTTAATATATCTTTACTTAGCCCTCACTATAGATTTAGATATTATAAAGGGTATACTTATAAGCTTCACCTTACTCTTCCTGGTAATTTTATTTAAGAGCTATGCCTTATTTTATATAAGCTTGATAGATATGTTGTTAATATGCTGTAGATATTATAATAAGAAGAAACTAAAAATAAACTCCAAAGAACTGCTCCGTATACTTTCCCTTAACTTAATAAATATTTGTTTTTCTGTTTATGGTCTTATTAAAATAATATACTACTATCCCGGAAGGCTCTACACACAAAAGCAGCTCCCCTTTACAGGAATCTTTTTAATAGAACTTGCTCCTATTGCTTGTATAATGTCCATATACTTAGTTCTTATAGTGATATTACTTTCTATTAATAATCAGCTTTCATCCGGTCTTACTAGAGGAAAAGTACACATCCCCATACTAAAGACTATAGCCATAATTACCTTAATTGTACTGCTAATTATAAGTGTAAATGCCTTCATATATTTTATTATACATAACTACCCTTCTAAAAGGTTTAACGGCATATTTGGAGAAAACTATTTAAAGGACCCTATAAAACAATATTATAGGGGCTACAAATCCTTCCCTGATTGTATGTGGTTCAGCGCCACAACCTTCTTTACTGTAGGTTACGGAGATATGCATCCTGTAGGCAACATTATGTACCTTTTAACTATGCTGGAGATGATAAGCGCTTATATATTAGGGGTCTTTATTGTACCTATTTTGTTAATTAAGGTGTCCTGCAAATGATTCAAAGAGGTTAAAGTAAATCCCATTGAATCTTGGCATGACCCAAAAAACCCTAACTCAGGCAAGGTTATGGAGAAATGTGGACTTAGGACAGAATATGTCTATTCATAGCTGTATTGCTTTGTTTAAAAGAAGTGTTGATAAGTTATTCTAGGGCTTGTCTAGCTTTTTCCATAAACACTTTTTTGAAACATTGTATCATAGTCTTATTCAGTGTTATTATTTAATTTCATATACTATAAAATGTTTTTTAAATTTTTCTTATTTAACAGTAAAAACAGGCCAGTGTTAATATAAAGAAATCCTCCGGCCTGTCTTTTACCTTTAACCTACTCTTTGATAAAATCTTCCCTAAGCTTTTTTACAAGCTCTATATCTAATCCTGTTTTTACTGCTATGGTTTCATCATCTAACAGATCTAGTAAGGATATTGCTACCTGCTTTTTGCCTTGCTCTATCCCTTGTTCTATCCCTTGCTCTACTCCCTTACTAAATCCTCGCTCCTCAGCTGTATTAATCATATTAGCCCGTTCATGTAGTGATCTTTCTCTTTCCCAATATATGCTTAAGGTCTCTTTATCACTGCTCAAGTATTCTAGCTTTTTTTCTGCTTTTTCTATTGCAGGTTCCATTCTCATCAACTCCTTTAACGTAGTTTCTGAAATATCTTTTTGCAAGAATGCTAGCCAACGCTCTACAGCATTTTCTTTGAAGTCTTTGTTCTTCTTCCGCCTAAACTTTGTCATTTCTAAAAAGTGAATTTCTACTACATCTGTTAACATAAAGTCCTTCTCTATATCTTCCCATAGGTGAAAGGAAGAATGATAACCTTGTGTTTCTAGAAAGTCAAAGTCAACTATATTTATAGTAATTACTTTAGATAGCTTTCTATAATCATCACCAGGGCTAATATTATCTATGTAGAGCTTACTCCAATAGAACAAGGTTCTCTTATCCATATTGCCTTGGTCCGTTAGTTGTACTTCTATATCTATCTCTTCTCCCTTAGAGGTTTTTGCTCTTACATCTATTATACCAG
>JAAYTB010000170.1 GCA_012523855.1 Clostridia bacterium | reverse complement strand
TTTATGGCGGTCAAATTTCACAACTGGACATGGTCATGATGTCTATTTTAATTCTATCTGTCATCGCTTATATAATGTATGCTTTAGTGGCTGTAGTAGAAAGAAAGCTAAATAACAGGTGTTGATAAGGATCTAAACTAAGCTGGCCTAAGTATCTTCAAAAAAATTTTTCATTAAAAATTAAGCAGAACAAGTGCTGTTCTGCTTAATTTTCATTTACCTTCTCTACTTTTTCTCTTTTATCATTGATTATGACCTTTTTTGCAAATTTAATTTTTTTCGAGCCATTTATGGTAAAGTTATAAATTTCCCTTAGGAAAGCCTCTTTATTATACTTACCCTTCTCCATATCAAAAAGCTTTTTCTCCAACTTTCCAGTATAGTCTGTATCCATAATTTCCTTCACAGGGAAGTTTTCAATTAGCTTAATCCCTACCTCTGTTATCAATAAAGATTTACCTTTAGCATAAATATATCCAGCAGTCTTTAATTTATTTATAGTTTCAGCCCTAGTAGCAGCAGTTCCAATAGAATAACCATATAGAATGCTATCATCCTCTTCTTCCTTATCTCCTCTATTCTTACCGCAAGTCTCCATAGCCTTCAATAAAGTTTTCTCTGTATGATGTGCCGGTGGCCTAGTCTTCTTAGTTACAACAGTAGCCTTAACTACATCTACTTCCTCATCCTTTTCCAAAGGTGGCAATAATTCATCCTTCTTCTCTTCTTTGTAAAGTTTTAACCAGCCTTTACTTTTAAGAATCTTTCCCTTGGTCATAAATAACCTATCATAGTTTTCACCTTTTACCTTAGTTATAACCTCTGTATTCTCATACTCTGCTGGCTCCATAAACTGTGAGATAAATCTATTTTTCACTTCTTCATATACTATAGCCTCATCCTGTGACAAATTCTTTGGCTTAATGTAGGTTGGAATTATGGCACTGTGACTTTCAACCTTAGCATTGTTGAAAACCTTCTTAGATTCAGTAAAAATTATTTCATCCTTAAAAGGAAGATCTGCCTTTAAGGTTTCTAATACATTTTTAGCCTTATCCTTTATGGTCTCCTCTAAGGCTGTACTTTCAGTTCTAGGGTAAGTTATATGTTTTTTCTCATATAAGCTCTGAGCCACTTTTAAAACCTTATCTGCAGTCCATCCCTTATACTTACTTGTAATAAACCCTTGTAAATTACTAAGATTAAATAGGGCAGGAGGATATTCTTTTTTTACTTCCACCTTTTTTTCATCAATAATGCCTCTTTTACCCTGTATCTCTTTTTTTAATTTTTCTACACTTTCTTTTTTAGGGAACTTATCATTTTTGCCATGAAAAAACTTACCTTTATAGCTGCCCCCTTCTGCCATGAACTCAACCATTAATTCATAGTTAGTTTCTGACTTAAAGTTTTTGATTTCCATTTCTCTATCATATATCATCTTTAAGGTAGGCATTAGAACCCTGCCTATATTAAGTAAACTCCCTTTTCCTCTAGCAAATTTTAAG
The DNA here is from genome assembly GCA_012523855.1 of Clostridia bacterium. Lineage (GTDB taxonomy): Bacteria > Bacillota > Clostridia > Clostridiales > Clostridiaceae > Clostridium_AU. The sequence continues at coordinate 824 of JAAYTB010000170.1, read as the reverse complement.
GTAGCTAGAGAAGTAAAGTTTATTCCAATTATCCAATCTGCCAGCTGCCTGCTAACACCTGCATCCTGTAGTGGTCTCATTTCTTCATTAGTTTTTAATCCTTCTAAACCTCTTTTAATTTCCTGAGGTGTCCACTCATTTATCAGTATTCTTTTTATAGGTTTATTAGCCCTTATAAAAGAAAATATTAATAAGGCAATTAACTCTCCTTCTCTATCATAGTCGGTAGCAGTTATAATACTGTCTACATCCGGTCTTTCCACAAGAGCTTTAATAATCATTAATTGTTTTTTAGCCCCAGGATCCTCTTTATTTTTATTCTTATTATCTGTTTTCACTTTATATCTAAATTTCTCTGGTATATAAGGGAAATAATCAAAGTTCCACAGAGCAAACTTTTCGTCATAATCTTTACAGTCACAAAGGGTTACTAAATGACCAAATGCCCAAGTGACAATATACTCTTCCCCTTCTAAGTATCCATCTTTTCTCTGTTTACAGTTTAAAGCCTCTGCTATATTTCTGCCAACTGAAGGCTTTTCTGCTAGTATCAATTTTTTCATTTTTATCACCAAGTATTATTATATAACAAGTTTCGCTATTTTGATAGGTGTAAATGATCTGCTATATGGTATATGACTTCTACTTAAAAGCTTCCAATAAAAAAAATCAGGCCATAAGCCTGATTAATAAAATCCAAAAAATAAAAATGGCTCCGCGAAGAGGACTCGAACCTCCAACCCTTCGGTTAACAGCCGAATGCTCCACCATTGAGCTATCGCGGAATGCCTGACCTGGCAACGTCCTACTTTTCCACTCAGTCT
>JAAYTB010000169.1 GCA_012523855.1 Clostridia bacterium | reverse complement strand
ATGGTATACATCCAAACAAGGAAGGACATAAGCTAATAGCCAAGAAGGTTATGGATTATTTTAACAAAAATTTAAACTACATTTTAAGATAAATTATATGTAGACCTTAAAATATTAATTATAAGAAATGCACCTATAAATAGGTGCATTTTTTCAAAAAACGTCGAAAGATTTTTATAACAAAATGGATTTTACCCTTAAAAAATTTGTAGAAATAGTATATAATATATCTGGGAATGTATTTTGTTGAAAAATATTGTAATGTGATTTTGTAGTATTATTATTACCTGTACGGAGGTGGGGACATGAATATAGATGCAGCTATAAAGAAAATAGTTATAGGCAAGCCATTTGGTTTGACTATGGTTAAGGGCGCACAGCGTTCAGGTAAGACTATAACTGCGGCTTACAGAGCCTTATATTTGAAGAGTAGCTATTGCTTGTATGAAGATGAAAAGGTTTTAGTTGTTGCAAGTAAGAAGGAGGATCTCACCTTACTTAAAGACCTTTATGAAAGTGCAAAAAATCAATTTGAATATGACTATAGAACATTATTCTCTTTATTGAGTGAAGAAAAGGTGGACTTTTTTACTATAGAAGATTTAGTAGATAAATTTTATTTAGAATACATAAATCACTGCAAGGTTAAGCCTTTCCTTATAAAGGAAGAGGAACAGAAATCTATTTTAAGGGAATGTGTAGAAGAAATTAAGTCTCAATATAAAAGAGTTAAGTTTATCAAGGAAGGCAATGTAGCTTTTATTGCCGATGAAATAAACTGGATAAAGGCCTGTGATTTTAACAATAAAGGATACATGATGGCAGATCGTTTTGGAAGAAATAGAAAAAAAGGATTCCCAGCTAGATTAAATAAGAATTCAAGCTCTAGAGAGGCTATTTGCAATATTATGGACCTTTATCAGACTAAAATGAAGGATAGAAATCTTATTGATTCTTTAGATAAGGAAAAATTAGCCTTACAGGCTATATTAAAGTCTAGTGCTAAAGGTTACACCCATATGGTTGTAGATGATGCTCATAGGTTAAGCAAACTTCATATTAATATATTAATGGCCCTAAATACTAAAAGAGCATATTCCAGCATGATGCTTATGGTGGATCACAAGGCTGCACCTATTGATGGAGCTTGGATTGTAAAGGGCAGAAGGCAAAAGGATTTAGGCTTTGAGGTAAATATGAGATGTTCCTATTTAAGAAAGGAACTAGGACCCTTGATTTCTAAGAATCTTAAAGTAGAAGAGAAAAAGGAAGAGCAGAAGTTTTCTTTAGAAAAATACCGTTTTGTAGACATTAGACGTAGGCAAGTTTTTGAATTTCAAGTTGATACAGCCAACTATAACGAATTTATTTTATTACAGGATGACAAGGAGCTAGCCTGCCAGAAGGATGAATTGAAAGCTATACCTGTTTACAGCAATATCGCTGCAGGAGATCCAATAGCTATAAATCCTGAAGTGGAAGGTATCTTTAATATACCTCATTATTGGATAAGGGGCATGAAAGACTGTTTTATTCTTAAGGTAAAAGGTGACAGTATGATTGGTGCTGCTATCGAAGATGGAGATTTTGTTGTTATCAGAAAGCAGGGCGCAGCAAATAATAAGGATATTATAGCTGTAGACCTTGAGGGTAGAGCTACCCTAAAGAGATTAAGTATAGATAAAAACGATATAATACTTATACCTGAAAATGATAAGTATTCACCTATCTCATTAAAAAACCGTGAGGCCTTAGTTTTAGGCGTTGTAATAGGTGTAATCAAGTATGCAGCTTAAATTAATGGAAGGTCATATGAAAAGGCGATTTTTTAAATCGCTTTTTTTATTTTTTGTAACAAGTTCACAATTGGCTATAATTTCATATATTATATTATAGATATTCTTGGAGTGGTGGAAGTTGTTATATGCACTTATTTTAGCAGGAGGAAAAGGAACCCGATTATATCCCTTATCAAGAGCCAATAATCCTAAACAGTTTTTAAAACTTATAAATAATAAAAGCTTTTTAAGGAGTACAGTTGATAGAATAAAGCCCATGGTTAAGAAGGAAAATATCTATATTGTTACCAATGAAGACTATGTAGATAAGGTAAAATCGGAACTATGGGAATTAGATGAAAGTAATATAATTGTAGAACCTTCTAATAAAGAGACTGCTACTTGCATAGGACTGTCTGCAGTAAAGCTATTAAAGAAAGATAAAGACGCAGTCCTTATGGTATTTCCTTCAGATCATTATATAGAAAAAGAAAAGTTGTTTTTAGACACTTTACAGCAAGGGGTAGAAGTATGTGAAAGAAGAAGAGGTATAGTCACCATTGGTATTCCGCCTACTAGGCCGGAAACTGGCTATGGTTATATAAAGATGGGAGACCGAATAAGTACAGCTATGGTAACTTATAAGGTAGAACGTTTTACGGAAAAACCTAATACTGTAGTAGCTAAGGATTTTCTTATGAAAGGAACATACTTATGGAATAGTGGTATGTTTATCATGAGAGCAGACGTCTTGCTTAGAGAAATTGAAAAGTATCTGCCAAAGCTATACAAGAGCCTTATGGAAATATATCAGCATATAGGCTTAGAGGGCGAGGAAGAGGTAATAAAGGACCAGTATAACTTAATTGATGGCATATCCATTGATTTTGGAATAATGCAAAAGACAAGAAAGGGTTATGTTATAAAATGTGAGTTTGAATGGGATGATATTGGTACTTTTGAATCTTTGGCAAGATTTTTAAAGAACTTTCGACAAAATAAGGTTAGTGGAATTACTTATACAGAAGATAGTGAGAATTGCACCATAATCTCTAATGATAAACTAATTATAGGCTTTGGTATAAAGGATTTAGTCATAGTAGAATCGGAAGATGTGGTTCTGATAATGGATAAGAGCAAGGATCAGGAAATTAAACATCTGGTCAATAATATGAAAAACCATGAGGAAGTTAATAAATACGTATAAATTTACAGGGAAGGAGACCTAAGGGGTCTCCTTTTTCTTTTTTAAAAATAAATAAGCTTAAATGAAACTTTTTTACAAGTAATCACGTCTACTAATTAAAGATATGAAAATTAAGTTAGAAATTCACTCTTATAAACCAAAACTTTATATTTTTATTACTCCAACCCAGATCCCAAGGCACCTGGTTCCTATCTGTATTATGACAGGTTACCAAAGAGTATCCCTTTGAGTCTGCACCACTAACCATTGAAACATGAGTAATTCTACCACCTTTTTCATAGGCAACAATATCTCCAGGCAGTAGCTTGTAAGCGGATTTATAGACCTTATCATAAGTGCCCTTTGTAATGAGAGAACCACGTCCACTGCTTAACAAGTAACGGGAGAAGCCATCGGCGTTAAGCCAAGCTTTTGTAGCTCCGTTTTTGTTGTGATTCCATGTGGAGTTTTTCTTAAACCTTCCAGTTTCAAAAAGAGTTTGAGATGCAAAGTTGGCACAGTCACCACCTTGGGGGTTATAGTCTCCATATTTTTTATTATAAACAAAATTATATTTTGGGTCACTGGCAGCACCACAATACTGCTCCATATATTCAATTGCCTTTAATCTATACTCTGAAATATTGGATAGGTCTCTTCCTTCATGATTGATGATAAATTCTTTGGCATCTTGATACTTTATATTATCCAAGTTTAAGGAATCTGCAAAGGGGTCTGTATACCACTCCTTTGTAATCCACCATTGTCCCTCTTTATTAGTAAGGTTAATGGTATGGTAGGTTCCTATTCTAAAGCTGTTGGTAACATCTGGTGCATTTTCATAATGGTATTCATATTCAGTAGAACAAATTAAGTACATTGAGTATGTATTCCCATTTTTTTTCATTGACCTAACTTTTATTGTTGGATTAATAGCGGTAAAGACTACACCTTGCTTCTCTGCCCAGTTATGTAGATATTTAATTTTCTTTTCTTCGTGCTCAAAGGCCCATTGACTGTATTTTTTACTAGTATCATAGAGTGAATCCATTAATTCGGAATCCTTTAGCAAGGTAGCCTGACTTCTAGCCCTAAAGATTCCTTCTGCTACTTTTACAATCTCATCATCAATGGTGCTACTGGAAAACACAGGTATGACATTTGTAAAAACTAATATTGCCACCAGCGCCAATGATGATAAAGCAGGATATAGGTGTTTCTTCTTAATTACAATAAAAAAACGCATATTAACTCTCCAGTTCATTATTGATTCATAAAGATTATATGCGTTTAAAATTTAATGTAGAATTTAAAATTAATATTAGGGGGTATTGTTAATGGAAAGAAATGTAAAAGGAATTATTGCTTCCATGGTAATGGTAGGGCTTTTAATGGCTACTGCTTGTAGCAAAAAGGAAAGTGTTGCAGATCTGGCTCCCAACAAGAACTCAGCTATTGAAAGGGGAATTGAAGATAGTACAAGGAACTATGAAAAATCAACAGAAAAGGCTGCACTGGAAAATGAACATGCAGAAAACAAATCAGCTAGTAATGGCAATTCACAAAAGTTAAACCAGGAAGCAGCGAACAGAAAGGTTATATCAAAGCTGTACAGGGAAATAGAAACTACAGATTTTGACAATGCCATGAAAATAATTAATGAAAGAACCACTAATGTGGGAGGCTATATAGAAGAATCCAATATACAGGGTAGTGGTGTGAAAAAAGGAGAATATAAAGATCTTCGCAATGGGGAATTAGTGGTTAGAATACCATCAAATAAAATAAATGATTTTATCAAGGATGTAGATGCTGTAGGTACAATTTTAAATAGTAAGCAAGATGGAGAAGACATAACCTTTCAATATTACGACACTGAAACTAGAGTAAAAACCTTAAAAATACAAGAAGAAAGATTATTATCCCTATTAGAAAAGAGTGATAGGCTTCAGGATATAATAGACTTAGAAAGAAGACTTTCTGAAATTAGAACAGAGATAGAAAGCTTAACTACTACTCTAAAGAAATACGACAATTTAGTATCTTTAGCTACGGTAAACATAAGATTAATGGAAGTGGAAGAAGAAAAAGAACTAGAAGAAAAGACAGAGACCTTTATAGGAACAGTGACAGATACCTTCAAAAGTTCTGTTAAAGGTATGGTTAATGTATTAAAAGGATTGGTAATAATCCTAGCGGCTCTATTGCCCTTTGTTTTTGTAATAGGAATAATTGCTATTCCTTCAGTGATTGTTATTAAAAGAAGCAAAAGGAAAAAAGAAAATGAAAGACTTCAAAAATAGAACATAATATAGTAGAATAAAATAGGTGACTTAAATAGACAAATCATAAAGACGAGGAGATAAGCTTATGGAATTAATCATTGGCCAGTTTAACGATTCATATGAACCGGTTATGGATGGGGTAGCAAATGTGACAAAAAATTACGCATATTGGTTGGATAAAAAGGGATGTAAAAGCTATGTGGTTACACCTAGTGTACCAGGATACCAAGATAGCAACAGTCCGGAGGTAATAAGATACTTTTCAGTGCCATTACCCTATAGGAAGCCCTACAGATTTGGAATTCCTCAATTTGATTATTCCTTTAAACATGACTTGAAAAATATTCCCTTTGATCTTGTTCATTGTCACAGTCCCTTTAGCTCAGGACAATTAGGATTAAAGCTGGCAAAAAAAAGAGACATACCAATAGTGGCTACCTTTCATTCTAAGTTCTATGACGACTTTAAAGATGCTGTAAAATTAGATTCCATAGCAAAAATATTAACTACAATCATTGTAGGATTTTACAACAAGGTAGATTCTGTATGGACGGTAAATCAGTCTACTGCAGCCACACTAAAGGAATATGGCTATAAGGGCAATATCGAGATAGTCTACAATGGAGCAGATTTCGAGTTTCTCCAAAATGAAAAAGAGCTTACTAAAAAGGCTAAGGACTATTTAAAAGTAGATGATGACGAGCTAGTGTTTTTATTTGTAGGCCAGCATATATGGCAGAAAAACCTAAAAATGCTGATGGAAGCCTTAAGAATATTGAAAAATAAAGAAATAAACTATAAAATGTTCTTTGTTGGCGAAGGTATTGCTAAAAAGGAATTAGAAAAAATGGTAGATGAATATAATCTACAAGAATCTGTTAAATTCTTAGGTGTAATAACAGATAGATCACTGCTTCAACTATGTTTTCTAAGGGCTAATTTGTTTTTATTTCCTTCCCTTTACGATACCTCTGGTATTGTAGTAAGAGAAGCCGCTGCAGTAAAAACACCATCTTTGGTAATAGCAGACTCAAATGCAGCAGAAGGCATAGAAGACAATGTTAATGGCTTTATTTCCAAGAACAATGAAGAAGCCTTTGCCCAAAGGATTATAGAAATAATCGCTGATAAGGAAAAACTTAAAAGTGCAGGAGAAAGGGCTCAAAAAACTATATATAAAAGCTGGGAAGACATAGTAGATGAAGTTAAGCTTAGATATATAGAATTAATTAAAAGTAAAAATAAGAAATTCATATAGGAAAGAAAGTTACAAAAGGGTTTGTACTGTGATGGTGCAAGCCTTTTTTTAGTATGGAGCTTTGTTTCAAAGAAGTGTTGATAATGACATTGAACAAGCCTTGTGAGAGAAAAGTGATGAAAGGTGGGTTTCAAAGTCTGGTAAGGGCAAAGGTATATTCGTCAACTCCTTTTTAAAACAAAGCTATATAGTATAAAAACAGTACAACTATTTAGGTAAAAGATTTCTCTTCTCTGTAAGATTTTTTATCAAAGCTGATATAAAAAACTAATTATTGGTCAATAATCATAAAGGTGGGTAAAAATACTGACAGCCAATGAGGAGGAAAAAATGAGAAAAGGTGACAGCTGGCCATTAAAACTTTTATTCATGGCTACAATATTCTTTGCCACCGTCGCAATTATTCTTGATATTTATGGTAGATTGGTAATTAGTAATACAGGTAATAATAAGCTTCTATCAGTTGTAAAAAATAATTCTAAAGAAGTTAGTGAGCCTGTGGGCTCTGTTGAAAAAAAAACTAAGGGAATAAAGAAAGAAAGCAAAAAACTTAAGAGATGGCGGGAGGATTTAGAAGAAGAAATAAGGGACTTTTGGGGTGAAGATCTATCAAAAATAGGCTTAGTATATTACGACCTGGAAAGAGGCCAAAAGATAGCTATAAATGAAGAAAAGGTCTTTACTGCAGCCAGTACCAGCAAGGTACAATTAAACATGATAGCCTATGATCTAGCTAGGAACAGTGAATTATCCTTAGATGAAAAAATACTCTATTCAGAAGGAGATTTTGAAGAAGGTGCAGGTAGAATTTTGGCAGACTATAAAAAAACAAAGCCTATACCAATGCAGGTACTGCTAGATTACTCTATAAAATATTCAGATAACATTGCTACGAATATGATAATAAGAAAACTAGGTGGCAGTACTAAGCTTAGGAATTTGGCAAACATAATGGCGGGAACTAATACAGATACCCAAGGAAATTATATTACCGCAGAGCAACAGTTCAGGCTACTAAAGATTCTTTATGATAAAAGGGAAGACCAATACTATTCTCACCTAATAAAGGTCATGAAAAATACAACTTGCCATGATAGATTGGATAAATACCTTCCAAGAAACATAGTAGCCCATAAGATCGGTGACTATTCCACCTATGTACATGATGTTGGAATTATCTTTACTAATAAGCCTTACATACTTGTAGTTTATACTCATGACCTGCCAGAATTGATTTATAAGGAGCCTCACGAAAGAATAGCACAACTATCAAAGTTAATATATGATGCCCATTTGAAAAAATAAGCCTAGTGAAAAAACACAAGTAACCTTTGCTAAGGTTGGATAAGTATTCATCTGAAGCCATAGTATTACTCAATTACCCTAAATTCAATAACATAGCTTTCTGCCAGCAGGGCAAAATGATAATACAAGGCAACAAAAACATTTTTTAATTAAAAGGAGGAATATCAAATGGCATCAAAAAATAGAGTATTAGTACCTGAAGCAAAGGCTGGATTAAACAGATTTAAGGCTGAAGTAGCTAGTGAAATAGGATTAGCTGATTATGATTCCCAGGATAAAGGAAACCTTACTTCAAGACAAAATGGTTATGTAGGCGGAACTATGGTTAAGAAAATGGTAGAAGCTTACGAAAAAGGATTACACTAGTTTATAAATGAACATATTAAAGTGGGATAATACTCTCAGTATTATCCCACCTTTTTTTCTTTTTTGCAAAAAGAGGTATACAAATCGGAACTTTTGAATATATAGAAAAGGGGGGTGGATTTATGAAAACTAAAAATGTGATAAATAAAAGCAATCAGTTAGAAAAAGTAAGAAGCGAGTTAAATGAATTAAATGATGTATATAATAATTGGACATATTATGATGTAGAAAGTCTCCTATATACAATCAGGGAGAAGCAAATAGCCTTAAGAAATCTTGAAGCAGTTAACAGAAGACACTCTTTTAAAGAATCGTGAATAATTAAGGTCGGCAGCTTATACAAAACTTTTAGTTGCGTGTGAGCTGCTATTTTTATACAATAAATATAAAGGGGTGGATAAGTATGTGTAGTAACTTGGAATTAAAAGTCGAAAGCTTAAAGTTGATAATGGACAATTTGCCAGAATTCACTTCAACAGAAGAATTTGAACCTTTTGATGGAGTGATAGGTCAAAAAAGAGCCACTCAATCTTTAGAGTTAGGACTAAATATGGATAGTAAGGAGTATAATATATATATTTCTGGAAAAACTGGTACTGGTAAAACAGGATATATAGTTAGAAAAATAGAGGAATATGCAAATACAATGGATGCGCCAGATGATTGGTGCTATGTTTATAATTTTGATAAGCCTAGCAATCCTCTAGCTATTTCTTTAAAAGCTGGTACTGCCATGAAATTCAAAGGGGATCTAGCCAATTTTATTAAATTTGTTGCTAAGGAAGTTCCAATCTTTTTTAACTCCAAGAACTATGATGATGAAAAACATAGTATTATTGATAAGTATGACAGAATAATGATGGAGATGACGAAAAATCTAAGCAGTAAAGCTAGAGAGTTAGACTTTGATGTTAGACAAGCTTCTACAGGAGAGTTTGTTTTTATACCACTAAAAGAAGAAAAGGAAATGACAGAGGAGGATTTTGAAAACCTATCAGATGAAGAAAGAAACAATTTAGAAGATGCTGTAACTACCTTGAGAAACTATTCAGTGGATGTAATAAAGCAAACTAGGAATCTTAACAAAAAGATGGATGAGGAATTAAAAGAATTAGATGAGAGAATAGCGGAAACCATCATTTCAAGCCCCATGGAAGAATTACTAGATAAATATGGCATTAATGAAGCGGTAATAAATTTTTTAAAAGCATTAAAAAAAGATTTAATTGAGAATATATCTAATTTTGTTGAAAATGAAGAAAAAAGTGATAAGGCTGAATTGATTAATTTGTTTTTCCGTCGATATGAAGTAAATGTAATAGTAAGTAATTCAGCTAACAAAGGAGCACCAGTTGTTTTCGCAGACTCCTGCCAAGCTGGACAACTTTTTGGAAATATCCAGTATGAAAATAAGCTTGGAAATATGCTAACAGACTTTACCCTTATAAGCCCTGGCTATCTTCATAAGGCTAATGGTGGATTTTTAATAATTAAGGCCCATGAATTGTTATCAAATCCACATTCTTGGGAAATATTAAAAAGATCCATAAATCTTAAAACTATATCTATCGATAATTCTAAATTTGCCTTGGACCTTATGCCTATTTCTACAATCAATCCTGAGGAGATACCTTTAAAGGTCAAGGTTATACTTCTAGGAAGTAATTTGATGTATTCCTTGCTTTTAGAGAGAGATATGGACTTTGAAAAACTGTTTAAGATCAAGGCAGAATTTGATAGTGAAATAGAAGCAAGTTCGGATAATATAGATAGTTTAATAGGCTTTTTAAGCCATTATGTAAGGAAAAATAATCTTCCTCACATTAGCAGGGAGGGAATTAGTAAACTTCTTAAGTATTCCAGCAAGCTTGTGGAAAAGAGGAACAAGTTTTCTGCCTCTATGAGCAAGGTTCTTAAAATTGTTGATTTGGCAGCTTATTTTGCCAAAGTGGACAAGGCCTCTCTTATAGAAGGAAAACATGTTGATAAAGCTTTAGAAGAAAACGAAGCAATGCATGGCCTTGTTAGGCAGAAAGTATTGGACATGTATAATGATAAAAAATACGTGGTAGATTTAAAAGGCAACAGCGTCGGTCAAATAAATGGCTTATCAGTAGACCATTATGGTGACTGTACCATAGGCCAACAACATAAAATAACAGTTTCCACCTATGCAGGCAGAGAGGGAATTATCAACATTGAAAGGGAAGCAGAAATGAGCGGGAGCATACATGATAAGGGGATAATGATTTTATCAGGTTTCCTAGGACAGTTAGTTGGCCAGCAAATCCCTATAAGCTTTAATGCTAGTATCGTTTTTGAACAACTCTATTCTGGTATAGAAGGGGACAGCGCCTCTGCAGCAGAACTGATAGCTCTCCTATCAAGTCTTTCAGATGTGCCCCTAAAGCAAAGTCTTGCAATTACAGGCTCTGTAAATCAGAGAGGGGACATACAGCCGATAGGAGGAGTTAACCACAAGGTTGAAGGCTTCTTTGACATATGCTCAATTTTTGGCCTAGACGGTTCCCATGGAGTTATAATTCCTTCAGCCAATTTAGATGAACTGATTCTAAAAGATAAGGTCATAGAAGCAGTAGAAAAGGGATTATTCCATATATACGCTGTAAACAGTATTAAAGAGTGTTTGGAAATACTCTGTGTCAACTCTTCAGAAAAAGATGCTCAAGAAGATATTTTGGACAATATAAAACAAAAGATAATATCAAAGTTAAAATCCTATAATGACGTCCTTAAAGCATCTTATTTATAAGGGCAATAGATGAATAAAAAAGACAAATAAGGATAAGATATATAGGAAGATAAAAATATAGCATCGAGGTATGTGTATGAGAATTGGATTAGTAAGGCATTTTAAGGTAAATCTAAATAAAGGAACCTTCATGACTGCTGAACAATATAACAAATACAGCGAAGACTATGACACTGCAGATGTTATACCTAACGAAATAGTGATAGACGCACTGTGGGATAAATGCTACTGTAGCAGTCTTCCCCGTGCTGTAAAAACCGCCAGAAAAATATACCATGGTGACATAGTAATTACAGATAAGCTAAGAGAAATACCTTCAGTAGCGGCTTTTGGCCTAAGCTTCCACCTTCCCTATAGCTTGTGGGCCATTGTAAACAGAATAGCCTGGCTAAGAAATCACAAAACCCATCCTGAAGGCAGAAAAGTTACTCTAAAAAGAATCCATGAAATCATGGAAACCATCTTCCTGCAAAATGAGGAAAATGTCCTAATCGTGAGCCACGCAGGAACCATGTATGAAATACAAAAAATCTTAAGGAAAAATGGCTTTAGGGGCAAGAAGTTCCTAAAGGCCAAAAACGGCAAATTATATATTTTCGAAAAAGTAGAAAAGTAAAATACTTAACAAGTAGAAAGTCTAATTAGTTTAAATAGGCTTTCTACTTGTTTTTTAATAGAGAAAATTGAAATTAATAAAAGTGTATGGTGAAATATGTTAAAAATATCTTGATAAGAAAAGTTTATTTGAATTAGCCGAATCTTACGAGGAATATATTTGTGATCAGGACAAAGATTTAATATTTCAGAAGAAGGAAATGATAAATGAATTGATATACAAAGGCGAAAAAATGGCATTTACAGATAATCAAATGAGGGAGCTTTTAGCTGGGATCATTGATATTCAAGAGCCCATCTTGCCCTTAGGTTCTGTAGTAGATTTAAAAAAAGAAATTTTGCAGGATCGAATAAATTTAAAAGATGTTGATAAAGTTAGAATAGTTATTACTCATAGGTTTTTGTATGGACAGAGGTAACCATTCTTATGGTTTTGCTAGTTTAGAGGAACTTAGTAAGCTTCAGAGGGAAATGGAAAAGGAGGCCAATTCATGATTTATGTAAAAGTGGAGGAGATAAATCATCAACTACAACGGTTTAAGAATGCTATTGATACATTTAAGCCATACACAGATAATTTTATTTCCAAGGCAGCAGGTAGCTTAGATGGGATGAATTCAGACTTTATTAGTAAAATGCAAAAAACTCTAGACAATATGACGGATTCCACTGCTCCAGAGATGTTAAATAAGGCAATAGAACTCTATAGTAAGGCTAAGGCAGCTATAGATTCATTGACAGAGGTGGATGAAGAAATTTCTAATCTTGAATCCTATAGTTTTTAATAAGTTTATAATCAAGGGTATAAGAGGGGGAAAGTTGAAAAGGGATTTAAAAATTAATTTTAGTATATTAGATGATATTGTAGCAGAGATCGCTAAATACAAGTCTGCATTAAAGGAAATGAAGGATGCAACAGCAAAGATGATGAGATTGTTCGAGGAGAACAAAGGTGAAACAGTTACTGCACTAAAAGAATTGTACGTTGGCTTTACAGCGGAAATTGAAAAATGTTATACTGAAGTTAATGACATAAATAGTATATTTGTAAGTTACATAGGAGAAATGGAAGAAATAATTTGGACTCTGATACCAAGCTATGGGAGAAAATTAGATAAGCTAATAAATGATTTGAATAATATATACAAGAATAAAATTATTCCCTTTGAAAATAAGGATGATGAGTTTGCTAGTAAGGCAGATGTGCTTTATGATAAATATACCAGCTTTTGGGAACGTCTAGGTGATTGGTTTTCTACAGGCTTTGATTTTGTTAAAGACTTTGTAATTGGGGGCTTGTCTGCTATTAAAGACCTAGCTCTAGGCATCTTAGGACTAGCGTGGGGAATAGTAAAATTAACAGTTGCTTTAGAGGTTATGAGAGTTACAGATCCTTTTGGCATGACACCTAATTGGGCAAAGGATACTGTTGAGGGAACAGAAACT
>JAAYTB010000034.1 GCA_012523855.1 Clostridia bacterium | reverse complement strand
TTTAAAAATTAAGGAAGATGAAAGCTTTAAGGTAAAGGTGTTGCCAACCTTTAGGCCAGATAAGGCAATGGAAATAAGTGCAGATGACTTTATTTCTTGGCTACAAAAGTTAGAGAAAATATCTGAAGTTACCATTAGTACTTACGACGACTTTCTACAGGCCCTTGAAGCTAGGATAAAGTTTTTCCATTCAGTTGGTTGTAGAATAGCAGACCATGGCTTTAACAATACTGTGCCATACGCAGAAGTTTCAAAAGAAGAGGCAAAGGCTATATTTAAAAAAGTCCTAGAGGGTAAATCAATAAGCTTAGAAGAAGAAAATAAATACAAGACCTATACTTTTATATTTGTAGCTAATCACTATTATAAGCTTAGATGGACAATGCAGCTTCATATTGGAGCCCTTAGAAATAACAATAGAAGGATCTTTGAAAGTTTAGGTCCAGATACTGGCTTTGATTCAATAGATGACAGAAGCATTGCCTATCCCCTTTCCAGACTATTGGATTCCTTAGAAAAAGAAAATTCTCTTCCTAAAACTATTTTATATACCTTAAATCCAAAGGATAATTATGTTTTAGGAACTATGATAGGTAATTTCCAAGGGGATGGAATTCCAGGAAAAATGCAATTTGGTGCAGCCTGGTGGTTTAATGACAATAAGGATGGAATGATTGAGCAAATGAAGGCCCTAGCAGACTTAGGACTACTAGGACGCTTTGTTGGAATGTTGACTGACTCAAGGAGCTTCCTATCCTATACAAGGCACGAATACTTTAGGCGAATAGCCTGTAATTTAATCGGCCAATGGGTTGAAAATGGCGAAGTACCAGATGATAAAAAATTACTAAAAAATATTGTTGAAGGCATCTGCTATAAAAATGCTAAGAACTACTTTGGTATTTAAAAGAATTTAACATAAAGATAAAGCTATATGATAGTGCTGAAATACTACAAAATATGGACTTAAATAAAATATGGGGTGTAAGGAATGTTCGAAGAAATATATAGGACTTTAAAGGAAGAAAAAGCCGTAGCTGTTATTAGAACTAAGACATATGAGGAAGCAAGGGAAATTAGTCTAGCAGCTATTGAAGGCGGAATGAAGATTATAGAAATAACTATGAGTGTACCCAATGGACCAAAGCTTATAAGGGAATTAAAAGAAACATATAAGGATAAAACTATTGGAGCAGGCACTGTTTTAACTAAAGATGATTTAGATGAATGTATAGATAATAAGGCTGATTTTATTGTATCTCCTTGTGTTGACCAAGAATTAACAAGTTATGCCCTTGAAAAAAATGCCTTGATTATACCAGGGGTAATGACCATATCAGAAGTATATAAGGTTTATAAATTAGGGATAAAGTTTATAAAATTATTTCCTGGCAATGTTGTTGGAAAAGGCTTTATAGGATCAGTAAAATCAATATTCCCAGATCTAAATGTTATGCCTACTGGTGGTGTAAATAAGGATAATATCAGGGAATGGATACAAGCAGGAGCAGACTGTACTGGTATTGGTAGCGATTTAAATAAGGTATATAAAAGCAAAGGTGCGGTAGGGGTAGAAGAATATTGCCTTGAACTTATGAAAAATATAAAATAATATAAAAGTTATAGATGATTCAAGTTGACTAAGACTACAAGTTTGGTACAGGAGAAAATCTTTTGTATCCATACTTGTATTTTTTTATCTGTTAGTTAGTTTACAAGACAATAGAATTGCTAGAAAACAAATGTATCTTAGAATAAATTTTAAAAATTTGATTTAAAGTATATACAATGATTGAAGATATACCTAAAATATTAATAGGACTATAAAAGTAAGAAGCAATTAGGAGATGATTTAATGAAGGAATTTGACGTAATAAAAGATAAAATGGATATTTTTCAATTAATATATGACCATATATTAATTGTAGAACCTAAAAGAAAAGTTATAGTGGAACTAATTGATGGCCAAATAATTAGTACAGATATGAGCTGCTATAACTGCTGGAGTGATAAGGATCCTTGTGAAAACTGCATAGCCATGAGAGCTCTTCAGCAAGAGGAGACTATAATAGAAATGGAATATGATGAAAATAAAATTTTTTTGATAACTGCTGTTCCGATTTCCATTAAGGGTCAAAGGGTAGTTATAGAACTGATTAAAGAAGTAACAGATGAGCTATACCTAAAGGATAGAAAATCAGGAACTAGAATGAAATTATTTTCTAAGATTGATCTTATGAATAAATTAGCTACAAGAGATGAGTTGACTAACTTATTTAATAGAAGATATATTTTTCAACAACTTCCTAAGGACTTATTAAAGTCCTCAACAGCTAAAGAACCTCTATCTATAATTCTTACAGATTTAGACTTTTTTAAAGATATTAATGATAAATATGGCCATATAGCAGGAGATCAAGTACTGAAGAGTTTTGCCAAGGAGTTAGAGGCTAATATTCGAAAAGATAGGGACTGGGTGGCTAGATACGGTGGTGAGGAATTTATCGTTGTTCTTCCTGATACTGATTTAGAGCTGGCAAGGTCAATTGCTGAGAGGATTAGGAAGAAGGTTATGGATAGGGTATTGGTAATTGACAACAATAAAATTCGGATTACAGCAAGTTTTGGAGTATATACAGTTTGTGATGGGGACAAATGTATGACAACGGACGGAATTATTGAAATGGTGGACAAAAAATTATATAAGGCTAAAATTAGTGGTAGAAATACAGTTGAAAGTTAATGAATAATATTGTTAAAATTGTATTAATTATAAGGCCTATCACATAGAATGAATTGAAAATTATATTAAAAGTATAGTTTAAATATTTTTTTAGAGGGGTGGGTATGACGGAGAAACAAAAAAACAAACTTAAGAGGGCTGTCATTATAGGTTTAATTATCCTGTGTTTTTTATTACTATTATATTTTATAATGGTAATATTTTACACTAAGCATTTTTTTGCGGGAACAGAGATTAATGGTGTAATAGTTTCTGGAAAATCTGTAGGTAAAGTTAATGAAATAATGGCAGGAGAACTTAAAAAGTACACTTTAAAGTTAAAAGAACGAGGAGATAAAGAGGAGGAGATAAAGGCTGATGAAGTAGGACTAGAGTATAATTGTAAGGGGGACTTTAAACACATTAAGGAGAAGCAAAATCCCTTTAAATGGTTCCTTGCCTTCGTTAATCCAGAGGATTTTAAAGAAACAGAGGGAGTAGCCTATGATAATGGAATGCTGGAAGAACGGGTAAATAAATTTGCTTGCTTTGACAAAGCTAATATTGTAGAACCTAAAAATCCAACTTTTAGATTTGAAAAAGGTGCTTATGTCATAGTTGATGAGGTCTATGGTAACAAGGTTAATAAAGAAGTTTTCGATGAAAAGCTTAGGGCTGCTATACTCCATAGAAAAAATCTACTAGATTTAGAAGCTACAAATTGTTATATTAATCCACAGTATACTTGTCAATCTCCTAAAATTATTGAGACAAGGGATATACTTAACAAGTATGTGGCTTCAAAAATTACCTATACCTTTGTAGGAGCTCAAGTAACATTGGACAAGGATACAATAAATAAATGGCTTATAGTAAATGAAGACTTTTCAGTATCTGTTGATGAAAAAAAGGTAAAAAACTATGTTCAAGATCTTGCATATAAATACAATACTGTTGGTAAAACAAGACAATTTAAAAGCTCCACAGGAAAAACTATAAATATCGGTAGGGGAGATTATGGATGGGTAATTAATATTTCCAAAGAAACAGAAGCTTTAATTGCCGCTATAAAAGATGGACAGACTATATCTAAGGAACCTATATATGCTCAAAGAGCCGCAGTTAAAGGAAGTAATGATATTGGTGACACTTATGTAGAAATAAACATATCTGGCCAGTATTTATGGTATTATAAAAATGGAACATTAATAACACATGGACCTATTGTTACAGGAAATGTAAGTGCAGGACATTCAACACCCAGCGGTATTTATGTATTAAAGTACAAGCAAAGAGATACTGTTTTAAGAGGAAGAGATTATGCTTCACCAGTTGCTTATTGGATGCCCTTTAATGGAGGCATTGGAATGCACGATGCTAACTGGAGGAGTTCCTTTGGTGGAAATATATATAGAACCAATGGTTCACATGGCTGTATAAATTGTCCTTATTATTTAGCTAAGGATATTTACAATAACATTTCTCCTGGCACTCCAGTTATTTGTTATTATTAATTAAATACTATGGTTAAAAAACTCGGCACTTGCCGAGTTTTTATTATGGATAAGGAACAGCATTAAGTGGAAATTAATAATATATTATATGTAGATGAAAATCAGAGAAAAATCTCATAATTTTAAGAAATATGAATCTATTCTGATATTTATAAGTTTATTTGACTTATGATAATAAAGTTTTTTATTTATGTCCTTGATTATGGAAAATACCTTTGCTATTATAAGATTAAGGTCAAGGAAGGTCAAAGTGAATTTTTAAAGTTTGAATCCTATAATAGAAGTAGGGATGAATAAATAATTAACAATTGGAAAGAAGAAGGGATGATAGTGTGAAATATAAGGATTACTACGGCATTCTTGGAGTAGATAAGAAAGCTTCTCAGGAAGAAATAAAAAAAGCATATAGAAAGCTTGCGAAAAAGTACCATCCTGATGCAAATCCAGGAAATAAGGAGGCTGAGGAAAAATTCAAGGATATTTCTGAAGCTTATGAAGTATTGGGAGATGAAGAAAAGAGAAAACAATATGATACCCTTGGTAGTGGATTTAACTTCCAAGGTGGTTTTGATTTTGATCCTTCTCAGTTTGGTTTTGATAATTTTAACTATGATTTTAGTGGCAGTGGTTCTGGGGGCTACAGTGACTTTTTTAATATGTTCTTCGGTGATGGTTCTTTTAACTTTAGAGATATTTTTAGCAATGAAGGCAGTGGTTTTAGAAGACGGTCCCATAGCAGGAAAGGTAAAGATCTTCAGTTAGAATTAGAAGTTACTTTGGAAGAGGGACTAAAGGGTGCGGAAAAAAAGATTTCTTTTAGAAGAGAAAATCAAAATAAAAGTCTTAGCTTTAAAATTCCTAAGGGTGTTAAAGATGGTGAGAAAATCAGACTAAAGGGACAAGGAGAATCAGGTGTTAATGGTGGAGCAAATGGTGATCTATATCTAACAGTTAAGATGAGAAGCAAGGCTAGAGAAAAACTTGAAGGTATAGATATAACAACTAGTATAGATGTTTTTCCCTGGGATGCAGCCTTAGGTAGTGAAGTTTCTGTGGAAACTCTTGATGGCAAAATACTAGTAAAAATACCGGCAGGTATTCAAACAGACACTAAATTAAGGATTCCTGGAAAAGGTTATATTGATAGGCAGGGAAGAAGGGGAAATTTGTATATAAAAATAAGGATTGTAAATCCTAAGCAGATAAATAAGGAAATGATAAAGCTATTTGAAAGGTTAAGAGAGATATCAAAGGGAAATAATTCATAGAGAGGAGATAATAAGAATGAACATTGAAAGAGTTACAGAAAAGGCACAAAAAGCAATTTTAGCTGCAAAAGATCTTGCAGTAAGAATGGGCCATCAGCAATTAGATTCAGACCATCTTCACTTAGCCTTGATAACACAAGAAGATGGACTTATACCAAAACTTATCAAATACATGGGTAAGGATCTGCCTAACTATGTCAGGGACGTAGAAGGTCAGCTTCAAAAGCTACCTAAGGTCTATGGAGGTGGCGCTAATGACTTATACATGTCTAGGAAATTTGAACAAATTCTTAATCAAGGGGAAGATGAGGCAAAAAGCTTTAAGGATGAATACACCAGTGTTGAACATCTTTACATTGCACTGCTAAAAAGCAGAGATAAGTCACTTCAGGCAATTTTTAATAAGCACGGCATCAGCTTAGATAAGTTTATGGTAGCCTTAAGCAAGGTAAGAAGCAATCAGAGAATTACATCTCCAAATCCTGAGGAAACCTATGATGCATTAAAGAGATTTGGACGGGATCTAGTAGAAATGGCAAGGCAGGGTAAGATAGATCCGGTTATAGGAAGAGATGGAGAAATCAGAAGGGCTATTAGAATTTTGTCTAGAAGAACTAAAAACAACCCAGTGCTTATTGGAGAACCAGGTGTAGGAAAAACTGCAGTAGTAGAAGGTTTGGCTCAAAGGATTTTAAAGGGTGATGTACCTGAGGGCTTGAAGGATAAAACTATTTTTGCCTTGGACTTAGGCTCTTTAATAGCAGGAGCTAAGTATAGAGGGGAATTTGAAGAAAGACTTAAGGCTGTACTCAATGAAGTGAACAGCTCTAATGGAAGAATAATATTATTTATAGATGAACTCCATAATATCGTAGGGGCAGGTAAGGCTGAAGGAGCCATGGATGCTGGGAATTTATTAAAACCAATGCTGGCTAGGGGAGAACTTCATTGTATTGGTGCTACAACCTTAGATGAATATAGGAACTATATTGAAAAGGATGCAGCTCTAGAAAGAAGATTTCAGCCTATCATAGTTGAGCAGCCTACGGTGGAAGATACTATATCAATCCTTAGAGGTCTAAAGGAAAGGTTTGAAATTCATCATGGAGTTAGAATTACAGACAATGCTTTAATAGCCTGTGCAGTACTTTCTAACAGATATATCAGTGATAGATTTTTACCAGATAAGGCTATAGACCTCATGGATGAGGCTGCTGCTATGATTAGGACAGAAATTGACAGTATGCCTACTGAGATTGATGATATATCAAGACGTATTATGCAGCTTGAAATAGAGAGGCAAGCCCTTAAAAAGGAAGAAGATGATATATCATTAGAAAGGCTAAAGGCTTTAGAAAAAGAAATAAGTTCCTTAAAGGAAGAGGCCAATAGGATGAAAGCTCAGTGGGAGCTGGAAAAAGAAAATATAAAGAGAGAAAAGGACCTTAAGTCACAAATTGAAGAAGTCACTAGGGAAATAGAAGAAGCTGAGAGAAAGTACGACTTAGAAAAATTAGCTATATTAAAGCATGGCAAGTTGCCAGAACTTCAAAGACAATTAGAGGAAGAAAAACATAGGAAAAAGACTAGCGAAAATGTCTTGTTAAAGGAAGAGGTTACAGAGGATGAAATAGCGGAAATTGTATCGCGTTGGACAGGTATACCAGTTACCAAGCTAGTAGAAAATGAAAAGGAAAAACTTCTTAATTTGGAGAAAATTCTTCATAAGAGGGTTATAGGACAAGACGAAGCTGTTACAGCAGTATCCGATGCAGTAATAAGAGCACGTTCTGGTTTAAAAGATCCAAGAAGACCTGTAGGTTCCTTTATATTTTTAGGACCTACTGGAGTAGGAAAGACCGAGCTGTCTAAGGCCTTATCTGAAACCTTATTTGACAGTGAGGAGAATATCATAAGAATAGATATGTCAGAATATATGGAAAAACATGCTGTGGCAAGACTGATTGGTGCACCTCCAGGCTATGTAGGCTATGAGGAAGGAGGACAGCTTACAGAGGCAGTAAGGCGGAAACCGTACTCTGTTATTCTCTTTGATGAAATAGAAAAGGCACATCCAGAAGTTTTCAATGTACTTTTACAGCTCTTAGATGATGGAAGACTTACAGATAGTCAAGGTAGAACAGTAGACTTTAAGAACACTGTAGTTATAATGACTTCAAATATAGGCAGCCAATATTTGCTAAGGGGTATAAATGATCAAGGTGAAATAGAGGAAAGGGCTAGAGAAGCGGTTATGTCAGAGTTAAATAGACATTTTAAGCCGGAGTTTTTAAACCGTGTTGACGAAATTGTCCTATTTAAACCTTTAGGAAAAGAAGAAATAATTAAGATTATTGATTTGGCCTTAGAAGATATACAAGAAAGGCTAGATGATAGACGTATAAAGATAAAAGTTACTAAAGAAGCAAAGTACTATATGGCAGATAGGGCCTATGATCCGGTCTATGGAGCAAGACCAATAAAGAGATATATGCAGAAGTTTATTGAAACTGAAATAGGAAAAATGATAATTAAGGGATCTGTAGCTCCAGGTCAGGATATAAGGATAGAAGTTATTGATGGTGAGCTTAAAATGGTTGTTCAGTAACAAATGGTGAAACCATTGATAAGACGGCTAAGGTTTAATAGAAGTAAACTTTTGAAACTATATATAAAAGTCTTGTTTTTAGTAGGGCTAAAAACAAGACTTTTTCTTTAGGGTATAATTGATTTTTAGTTGTTAATTAAAAATTATCTTTTGGAGCCTCTAAAATAGCACCTTTACAGCTTGCTGAAACCATGGCACTATATCTTGCTAGATAACCAGTTGTAATCTCAGGCTTTCTTGCCTTCCAATTAGCTCTTCTTTTTTCAAGTTCTTCATCGCTAACTAACAGATTAATGCTATTATTATTTATGTCAATTTGAATTATATCACCGTCTTCAACTAAAGCTATAGGTCCGCCAACAGCAGCTTCTGGGCAAACGTGACCAATAGAGGCACCTCTGCTGGCTCCGCTGAAACGTCCATCGGTTATTAGGGCAACAGTACTGTCAAGGCCTCTACCTGCAATTGCAGAAGTAGGATTAAGCATTTCTCTCATACCAGGGCCACCTTTAGGACCTTCATATCTGATTACCACTACATCACCAGCAACTATTTTTCCAGTGTTTATAGCTTCTAAAGCATCTTCCTCACAATCAAATACCTTAGCTGGACCTTCATGTTTTAACATTTCTGGAACTACTGCAGAACGTTTTACTACGCAGGAGTCAGGGGCAAGGTTACCCTTCAAAACAGCTATTCCGCCAGTTGGGCTAAAAGGATTTTCCACTGGTCTTATTATGTTAGGATTTTTGTTAATACAACCATTGATGTTTTCCCCTACAGTTTTTCCTGTACAAGTAATTAGATCTGTTTTTAATAAACCTAATTTATTTATTTCGTTCATAACAGCGTAGATACCACCAGCTTCGTTTAAGTCTTCCATATAGGCAGGGCCTGCAGGGGCTAGATGGCAAAGATTAGGTGTCTTTGAACTTATTTCATTTGCAATATCAACATTTAAATCTACTCCAGCTTCATGAGCAATAGCAGGTAAATGAAGCATACTGTTTGTGCTACAGCCAAGAGCCATGTCCATAGTTAATGCGTTTATAAAAGCACCTTCAGTCATAATATCTTTAGGACGGATATCCTTATTAACAAGGTCCATTATTTGGATTCCAGCATGTTTTGCTAGTTTAATTCTTTCGGAATAAACAGCAGGAATTGTTCCGTTACCCTGTAAGGCCATACCTAAAACTTCAGTTAAGCAATTCATACTATTGGCTGTGTACATACCTGAACAGGAACCGCAGGTTGCACAAACCTTGTTTTCGTATTCATCAAGCTTTTCCGCAGTGATTTTTCCAGCATGATAGGCTCCCACAGCTTCAAACATACTGGAAAGGCTAGTCTTGCACCCGTCCACTCTACCTGCCAACATTGGACCGCCGCTTACAAATATGGTAGGAATATTAAGTCTAGCAGCAGCCATTAAAAGACCAGGGACGTTTTTATCGCAGTTTGGTACCATTACCAAACCATCGAAGGCATGGGCCATAGCCATTGCTTCAGTGGAATCTGCAATCAGGTCTCTTGTAGCCAAAGAGTATTTCATACCTATGTGACCCATGGCGATACCATCACAAACTGCAATAGCAGGAAAGACAACTGGAGTACCACCAGCCATAGCTACACCTAGCTTTACAGCATCTACAATTTTATCTAGATTCATATGTCCTGGCACAATTTCATTATAAGAACTAACAATTCCTATAAGAGGTTTAGCCATTTCTTCCTTTGTCATTCCTAGTGCATTCAATAAGGAACGTTGTGGAGCACTTTTGATTCCTTTTGTTATTGAGTCGCTTCTCATAGTTTTTCCCACCTTTTCTTATATATTAAAAAAATATTTACTTATCCAAGTAGTTGTCTAACAACATTATATGTTGTATGATGTCCCTTGTCAATGAGGTCTTGCTAGGATTTTTGTGAGTTTTTAAGCTTTTCTTTCAAAGCCTCTCATAGCATGAATTATATGGAGTTTCATGGCAGTTTCGGCACCTTCTGCATCCCGGCTGGCTAGAAAGTTCATAATCATTCTATGATCATTAATAGTTTCTTCTATCATAGTAGGATTATCACTAGATAGGATGACCCCTTGATATATGGCCTTGTAAATTATGGGCATCAATCTATTCATAAATTCGTTATGAGTAGCTTTAACAATTGATTTATGAAAGGCTTGCTCCAGCTCTGTACGATCTTCATTTTTTCTAATGGTCTCTTCTGCAAGTTTTCCATAGTGAAGAATCCGTTCTAGTTCCTTGTCTGTAGCTCGAAGAGCTGCGTAATAGGCAATTTTTGGTTCAAAGATCAATCTTATTTCATATAAGTCCTTAATATTGTGCCTTACATTATTAAGTTCATCTAAGCCTAAAGGGTCATTGAACTCTAGGTTCTTAGATATAAAGGTTCCTTTACCTCTTTTTATTTCTAAGATCTTGTGAGAACTTAAAATACGGATAGCTTCCCTTAAAGTTGTTCTACTGACCTTAAGTTCCGAGGAAAGTTCAATTTCGTTTGGAAGCTTATCCCCTGGTAAAAATCTTTTATCTATAGTAATCATGGCTAGAATATCATCTGCCACAATTTCTGCAAGGATTTTTTCTTTTTTTGACATATTGGCCTCCTTGTATTCTTAAAATTACTTTAAGAATACAATAATCAGTAAAATTTTACAAGAACCATGTGACTTTGGACTAAGGGCAGAAGGCTTTCTCTTGCAATAAAAAGGTTTACATAAAAATCTAACAGTGCTATAATTCAAATAAACCATCTGGGCTACACTGAAGGTTAAAAGTGGGCTCTTAACTTTGTTTTCACTTAAAATTGGAACAGTGTAAAGCTACGATATAGACTTGCTGGGAGTAGGATTTATATGAATAAATTTAAATCATTTATAGGATTTGTATACAAGTATGCCATTTATATTCTCTTGTTTTTTATTGCCTTATCATCCATTATTTTATATGGACTCCGTAAGGATGATATTCAGCTTCCTGGAGCTAAACCTTTGTACCATTTTTATTTTATTGGCCAAAATTCAGCAGATCCCTTTTGGAAGGAAGTTATGAGGGGGGTTGAACGTGGAGCTAAGGATAATAATGTAGTGGTAGAAATTTATGCTCCCCGTTTTAATGATCCTAATGAGGAATTAAAATATATTGATATTGCTACTATATCCAAAGTAGATGGCATCATAGCCCATGTTTCTAATTCAGAAGAATTTACAGAGGCTATCAATAAAGCAGTTAACAAAGGTATACCGGTGATAACTTTTGAAAATGATGACGGAAAAAGCACTCGTAATGCCTTTATAGGCACCAATAGTTTTAGGGTTGGAAAAGAAGCGGCCAAGCTACTAGCGGAGGCTACTGGTGGTAAGGCTAATATTGCAACCATTTCTAGTGATGATGGCAATCAAGGCTTCCTTGAGCACAATTCAAAGATGTATGGATTCACTAATACCTTAAAGGAATATCCTGATATGAAAATTGTTAGGAACTACATTTCAAAAATGGGAATTCTAAGTGCTGAGGAAATTACTCAAAGTATAATTGAATCTGATGGTGAAATTAATGCCATATTTACACTAAGTTCTGCAGATACTCTAGGATCAGTTCAATATATTGTAGATAGCAATAAAGTGGGACAAATAGCCGTGGTAGGCTATGGCAGCTCAGAGGAGATACTTAGATATATTGATAAGGAAATAATATACGGCACCATAGCCAGCGATCCATTTAAAATGGGATATGAAAGTATAAAGAACTTAATTGATATTAAGTCTGGTGAAAATGTACCAGAATTTATTGATACTGATATAGAGGTGATAACAAAGAAAAATCTTGGAAAGTCCACAATAGGAGAATAGCTTATGAGACATAATATTTTTAAATTTTATGGTATAAGAAAAAAACTTATAATATATTTTCTTGTGACTATATTATTATTGAGTGCCTCAAGTATTTATTCCTACTATAATGGAAGAACAATATTAAAAAACTCTAATGATATTATTGAAGACTATATTTTTCTAAATGATTTAAAAAGTGACGTTAATTTTATGATGACAGAGCTTGAACAATATCTTACTACAGCCTCCTCAGAAAATCTGCTAAATTATTACTATTATTACAATAAGCTAAAGGAGGAAAGCAGACAAATTTCAACTACTAAGGAGTATGATTACGATAAGCTACTCCTTAAGGATCTGAGATATATGCTCGATGAGCTTATGCTTGAGAGTGATAAGGCTATAAAAGCTAAGCGTGGAAGAATTAGTAGCAAGTATATCTCTCATTTTCAAAGAACAGAAGAAATCAGTAATTATATTAAGTTATATGATAATATGCTTTTAGACAGTAAGCTTAAGGCTGGTTCTGAAAAGTATGAAAATATAAATAGAAGCATGAATATTATTAGTTATGTTAATGTGATTATAATAATAGCTACCATTTTTGTAAACCTTTGCATAGCCCTTATATCTACCTATAAATTAATGAAACCTATTACTCAACTATCTCATTCGGCAGAAAAAATTGCAGAAGGTGACTTTGACATTGAGTTAACTCAAACCAAAACTGGTGATGAAACTGATATACTGGCCAGTGCCTTTATAAAAATGGTGAAGAGCATAAAGGAGTATATAAATGAATTAAAAGAGCATGTAGAGATTGAAAAGAAACTTAAGGAACAGGAAGTTCATAATCTAAAGATGCAAAGCTTATTAAAGGAAGCAGAGTTAAAGTTCCTTCAATCTCAGATTAATCCTCATTTTCTTTTTAATACTTTAAATGCCGCTTCACAGCTTGCCATGATTGAGGGTGCTGATAAATCCTCAGAGTTTATGGAAAATATAGCTCAGCTTTTTAGATACAATCTAAAAAACATGGAAGAGTTGGTTTCCTTAAGGGAAGAGGTTGAATATGTAAACAATTATATGAATATATTAAAAAAGCGGTTTGGAAGTAGGATATCTTTCTTAAGCCATATAGATGAGGAAGCTTTAGATGTAAGAATACCACGAATTACCATTCAACCTATAGTGGAAAATGCATATATACACGGCCTGCAGGATTTAGAGAAAAACGGAACAATTGAACTAAATATTAGGTCTTTTGAGGATTATATAACTATAGAAATTGCAGACGACGGCAAGGGTATGGATGAAAGTACTATAGAAGCAATTATAAGTTCAGAAAGGGATAAAAAGGCCGTAAAGAGTCATATTACTGGAATAGGCCTAAATAATGTTTTAGAAAGATTGCAAATTCTATTTAACATATCCAGTAGACGAAACTTAATAAGTATTGACAGTGAAGTAGGACAAGGTACAAGGTTAACCTTAAAGATACCGAAAGTTGAACAAGAAGGAGGTGGCATATAGAATGTTAAAAGTATTAATTGTAGATGACGAATATTTGGTGACAGATTCTTTGAAAATGATTATTTCAAAGAATGTAAAGGACATTGGTCAAGTGGATGTAGCAAGTAATGGTAGAGAAGCTATCGAGAAAGCCATTAATCTTAGACCAGATATTATATTTATGGATATTCATATGCCAGGTATAGATGGTATGGAAGCAATAAGACAAATAAGAAGTATAAACAAAGATACTTTATTTGTTATTCTAACTGCCTATGAATTTTTTGACTATGCAAAGGAAGCCTTAAGTTTAGGGGTATCTGAATATTTACTTAAGCCTATAAGTAAGAATAAGGTCATTGAAACTATAGAACATTTAAGGCAGATTATTGCAGATAAAAGAAGCACCTTAATGAGAGAAATTCAACTAAAGGAAAAAATGAACAGAATAGTACCAATCTTAGAAGCTCAGTTTGTTACAAACAAGTTATTTAATATTGAAACTCCTTATAAAATAGAATTTTACGAGAACGTATTTGCCATGAGTCTAAGACAGGGATATGTTATGATATTACTTTTTGAAGATATAGAAAATAAAGAAAAAGAAAGTAACTTAAAATTTAATAGGTTAAAACAAGAACTTTATGATGGGTTTACCATGAAACTTAAGTCCTTATGTTCTTGCCTAATAGGAAATCCTATGCAGGATCGAATTGTGGCATTCATACCTACTAGCAATTTAGACAGTGAAGATAGTCTCAAGGAAAAGGTAAAAATTATTGGTGAAAAGATCAGTAAAAAGCTTAAGGGCTTTGGAGAACTTAATTATAAAATAGGTATTGGTGGAAATTATAACATAGATAATTTTGGCAAGTCCTGTTATGAAGCTTATATTGCTGCATCGGAACAAAGTGGACAATCTATAAGTAGTTTTGAGAGTCTTGATCATAGTGATAGCAAAATGGACAATTATCCTAGCCATAAGAATATAATTTTTTCTAACCATATATTAATGGCCAACATTACAGAGGCAAAAGAAGTCTTTGAAGAGATCTATCTATGGCTAATAAATGCCTATGGCGATGATATTTATAGAATAAAAACCAAAGTTTTGGACTTGCTATTTATTATAGATAAAAAATTACCCTATAAATTAAATGAAATATATGAGATAAAAGACTCTTATGTACTAAGGATCTTAAAGACTAATAATAAAGAAGAACTTAGAAATGAATTTTTAAACTATCTTTCAGCCATAGCTACGCAGATACAGAAACAAAAAGGAAGTAACACAGAGGGGGTTATTCCAATGGTCTTGGAGTATGTCAATCGCAACTATAGCAAGGACATATCATTAAAAGATGTAGCAAAGAGCGTAAATTTAAGCTACAACTACCTCAGTAAAGTTTTTAAAGAGGAAATAGGCAAGAGTTTTATAGATTATCTTACAGAATTGAGGATGGAGAAATCTATGAAGCTATTAAGTAACAGAAGCCTAAGTATAAAGGAAATATGTCAACAAATTGGCTATAATGACCCTAACTATTATTGTAAAGCTTTTAAAAAGCTAACCGGTAAGACTCCCACTGAATATAGATCCTTAGTAAGTATGGCAGGTGAGCACTGTGATTAATAGAAAGTTTTTAAAAAATTCAACTATTGGACTACTGTCTGTTGTACTATGTGGATTATTGACCTTGATTGTTATGGAAGTAGTTAAATTTTCTAGATCCCATAGAGACAATGATAAAATCAGTGGTGAGAAAAAAATTAAGATTGGCTTTTCTCTTGGAACTTTGAAGGAAGAAAGATGGATTAGAGACAGAGATATTTTAATGGCAAAGGCAAAGGAGATGGGGGCAGAACTTATAGTTCAAAATGCCAATAACGATGATAAAGACCAATTAAAGCAAGTGAAATATTTATTAGAACAGAAAATTGATGTCCTAATATTAGTACCTAATGACAATATTAAGTCTGCGAAGGCAGTGGAATTGGCAAAAGAACAAGGGGTTCCGGTTATTTCTTATGATAGGTTGGTATTAAATGCAGATATTGACCTATACGTGTCTTTCGATAATTTCAAGGTTGGAGAATTAATGGCTAATACATTGATTCAGTCAGAAAAACTAGAAAATATATTAATAGTTAATGGTGCAGAAAATGATTATAACACAAAGATGATTAAGCAGGGCTATGACAAAGTATTAAAGCCCCTTGTATCCGATGGGAAAGTAAATATTATATCAGAAGAATGGTCTGCTAACTGGTTAAGGGAATATGCCTTTAATGTAGTGGATTCCAAATTGCAGCAAGGGGAAAAAATTGATGCTGTCATAGCTGGAAATGATAGCTTAGCACAAGGGGTTATAGAGGCATTATCTGAGCATAGATTAACCAATAAGGTAAAGGTAGTGGGGCAGGATGCAGATCTTAGAGCCTGTCAGAGAATAGTAGAGGGTAGCCAGTATGCTACTATATATAAACCTATAGAAAAGCTGGCAGAACCAGCTATTGAAGTAGCTTTGAAGTTGGGAAAAAAAGAGTCAATTTATCTTAAACATACTATATATAATGGTAAAAATAATGTTCCTTATTATGTGTTGACTCCAATAGCTGTAGATAAAAACAATATGGAAGATACTATCATTAGAGACGGCTTTCATTTAAGAGAAGAAGTTTATAAGGATTAAATTATCTAGTTGAAAGTACAGATTGCATAGATTTAAAGGCAATCTGTATTTTTTTATCGTAAAAAATTACCCTTCAAAACAATAAAAAAAGCAACTGGATAAAAAGTTACGGTCTTTAGGTAAACGTATACAGTGACGGAATTCTTTTGCCGTGAGATAATTAAATCATAATAAAGGAGGGGAAAAAATGAAAAAATTACTTTCATTATTAACTTTATCAGTAATGCTTATTGGTACAATGCTTTTAGCCGGATGTGGCAACAAGGGCAAGATTGACATTGGTGTAGTTCTTCCTACTAAGGACGAGCCAAGATGGGTTCAAGACGAAGCTAGATTTAAGGAAGCTGTAAAAGACGCAGGTTATTCAGTAGAAATATTGTTTAGCCAAGGTAACTCAGCTAGAGAAAAAGAAAATGTAGAGGCTCTGATTGCTAAAGGAATTAAAGTATTAGTTATCTGTCCTCACGATGGTGCAGCAGCTGCAGCAGCTGTAGAAGCAGCTAAAAAAGAAGGTATTAAAGTAATTGCTTATGACAGATTAATTACAGATACTGATGCAGTAGATTACTATGTAACTTTTGATAGTGTAGCTGTTGGAGAAGCTCAGGCTCAATACTTAGTTGACAAAGCTGAAGGTAAGGACAATCCATTGTACTTATATGCTGGTGCTGCTTCAGACAATAATGCATTCTTATTCTTTGAAGGTGCATGGAATGTATTGCAGCCAAAAATCAAGGATGGCACATTTGTAATCAAAAACTCTAATGAAGCTATTGCTTTACAAGATAAAGACAAGCTTACTCGTGAAGAAATGTCAAAAATTCTTGCTCAAGTAACTACAAACTGGGATTTCAACGAAGCTAAGAATAAGGCGGAAGCTCACTTAACATCAGCTTCAGATGCTGATAAGGGTGATGTGTTCATTTTAGCTCCAAACGATGGAACAGCTCGTTCAATCGCAGATACATTTGCTGCAGATAGTGCAGTTACAAGCTATGTAATCAGTGGACAAGACGCTGAAAAGGCTTCTATTCAATATATAATTGATGGAAAGCAATCAATGACAGTATTTAAGGATGTTAGAACTCTAGTAAAAGATGCTATAGGTATGGCTAAGGCAGTATTAGAAGAAAAGACTCCTGAAACAACTGGATCATATAACAATGGAAAAGTTGATGTTAAGGCTAAGCAAACAGAAGTTATAGTTGTTGACAAGGATACAGTTAAATCTGCTTTAATTGATTCTGACTACTACAAGGCATCTGAATTCACAGGATTAGAATAGTAAGTAAAAATATCTTAATGAATAGTGATAGCTTCACCTATCACTATTCATTGATATAGAAAAATTACGGAAATTACTTAAGTGTTTCTGTAGCCAATAGGCTTGTAATAAAAGAATTTCCTATTAAGGAGAGATTCAACTATGAATGAATATATTTTAGAAATGAATAATATTACCAAAACATTCCCAGGTGTAAAGGCTTTGGATTCAGTTAACTTTAGGGTAAAAAGAGGAGAAATTCATTGTCTTGTGGGTGAAAACGGTTCAGGAAAATCTACACTTATGAAGATATTAAGTGGAGTATATCCCTATGGGGAATACGCAGGAGACATAGTTTATGATGGGAAGATACAAAAGTTTTCCCGGATTAGCGATAGTGAAGATGTTGGTATAGCAACTATATATCAGGAGTTAGCGCTTATTCCTGAAATGACTGTATATGAAAATATATTTTTAGGTCATGAAATAATGAAAGGTAAATTAATTGATTGGAATGAAACCATAGTTCAAGCGGAAAAAATGCTGGAAAGAGTTGGTCTTGACGTACAGCCTTCAGTTAAGGTTAAGGATCTAGGTGTAGGTAAGCAACAACTTGTAGAAATAGCTAAGGCTTTAAGTAAAAATGTAAAGTTGTTAATACTTGATGAGCCAACAGCAGCTTTAAATGAAATAGAAAGTGAAAATTTACTTGAATTAATAAAGGAACTTAAAAAGGAAGGAGTAACTTCCATATTAATATCTCACAAATTAAAGGAAGTTACATCTGTTGCAGATAACATAACGGTGTTAAGAGACGGTAAAAGCATTAGCACTATGCACGTTGAGGATGAAGTAGTTTTAGAAAGCAAGATAATTAAGCATATGGTTGGCCGAGAAATAGGTGATATATATCCAAAAAGACCTAATAAAAGAATAGGTGAGGTTTTTTTCGAGGCTGTTAATTGGAGTGGTTACGATGTTAATTTAGGACGACAAGTCCTTAAGCACATCGACTTTAATGTAAGAAAAGGTGAAATTGTAGGTATAGCGGGCTTAATGGGAGCGGGTCGAACAGAACTTGCCCTTAGTATTTTTGGAAACTCTAAAGATTATAAACTTGAAGGTGACATATATATTGAAGGGAAAAAAGTGAAATTTAAAAATGTAAAAGATGCTATAGATGCTGGTATAGCATATGTAACAGAAGATAGAAAAGGTAATGGTCTTATATTAATAGATGATATTAAGAGGAATATAACTTTAGGAAACTTACAAGAACTTTCAACAAATGGAGTTATTAATGAAAATGAAGAGATCTTGATAGCAAATGACTATAAGTCCTCCTTAAATATTAAAGCACCTAGTATAGAACAAAAAGTGGGAAATTTAAGTGGTGGAAATCAACAAAAGGTATCTTTGGCAAAATGGATGTTTGTAAAGCCTAAGTTATTGATATTAGATGAACCTACTAGAGGTATCGACGTAGGTGCTAAATTCGAAATATATACTTTAATGAATGAACTTGTAAATCAGGGTATGAGCATAATTATGATATCCTCAGAGCTTCCAGAAGTTCTTGGTATGAGCGATAGAATATATGTAATGGCTGATGGAAAGTTTGTTGGAGAGCTATCTCAGGAAGAAGCAACCCAAGAAAAAATTATGCAGCTGGCAACATATTAGAGCTAGCTTAGACAAAGCAAATTGAAAGAAGACTAATCTTTAAGCTATTTATAAGGATAGGGGAGGTTTAAGATGTCGTTACTTAAAGAAGCCAAACAATTAATAAAAGAAAATATACGAGAATATGGGATGTATATTGCCTTGGTAGTTATAATGGTTATATTTTCTGTAGCTACCGGCGGGGTTTTTACTTCATCTAGAAATATTAGTAATCTAATTAACCAAAATGGTTATGTAGCAGTATTGACTGTAGGTATGACCCTGATTTTAATAATCTGTAATATAGATTTATCCGTAGGGTTTGTTGCTGGATTTTT
Organism: Clostridia bacterium; assembly: GCA_012523855.1. GTDB lineage: Bacteria > Bacillota > Clostridia > Clostridiales > Clostridiaceae > Clostridium_AU. The sequence continues at coordinate 1,203 of JAAYTB010000034.1, read as the reverse complement.
AGGAGCTGTGGCAGCAATACTCTTAACTAAATATAGCTTACCTGTATTTATAGTAATCCCTATAGTTTTAATTCTTGGAATAGTTATAGGACTATGGAATGGATTATTAGTAGGTAGACTTAAAATACCAGCTTTTGTTGTTACCCTTGCAGGTATGATGATCTTTAGAGGAGCCCTTCTATTAATCACTGGAAAATCAGGTACTATAATAGTTCCTAATAAGACATTTAATGCAATAGGAAATGGATTTATACCAGATATAGTAAAAGATAGTGACATTCATATTTTAACTCTTATAATAGGTGGTTTAGTAATACTATATTATATTTGGAGTCAATTTAAGACAAGACAAACTAATATTAAGTATAAGTTCCAAGTACTATCAATGCCATTGTTTATATTTAAGTTGTTATTTATATCTGCAATCATTGGCTACTTAACATGGGTATTAGCTAATTATAACGGATTTTCTTGGACAACTGTTGTAGTTGCTATTGTAGTTGGTATATATCACTTTATTACTAATAAAACTCAGTTAGGAAGACATATATATGCGGTTGGTGGTAACATTGAAGCAGCTAAACTTAGTGGTATCAATGTAAGAAAGATAACTTATATAGTTTTTGCCTCCATGAGTATGCTAGCAGCACTTTCAGGAATTTTGTTTACTGCACGTTTGCAGTCTGCATCTGTAGTTGCAGGAACTGGCTTTGAAATGGATGCAATTGCAGCAGCCTATGTAGGTGGTGTATCTGCAGCTGGTGGTGTTGGTAAGGTTACAGGTTCCATAATTGGAGCATTTGTTATAGCTTCCTTGACCAACGGTATGAACCTATTAGGAGTAGGTATACACTATCAATATATAATAAAAGGCTTAGTGTTAGTAGCAGCAGTAGCATTTGATATTCAAACACGCAAAAAGAGAAAATAACATAATATCCCATCTCCTTAATAAGTCTGGATTATTCCGGACTTATTATTTTTGTATAAAAAAATATAATATATAGAATTATTAATACTCTTTATAGGGAAAATAATATATAAATTAAACTATAGAAAGGCAGAGGGATAAAAATGGAAGGGCAGAGTGTAAAAATAATACCTTTAGGCGGGCTTGGGGAGATAGGTAAGAATATTACAGCTATAATGTATAAGGATGAAATTATGGTAATTGATTGTGGTCTAGCCTTCCCTGATGAGGAG
>JAAYTB010000168.1 GCA_012523855.1 Clostridia bacterium | reverse complement strand
GCAGTAGATAATTATATGATGAAGTTAGGAGTAAAAAATTTATATCTGCACACTGCATCTAGATTGTTTTCTCTAGTGAAATTTTACTATGGAAGAGGATTTTATATAGAATCTACCACAAAGGACAGAGGATACGTAAGAGCTTTACTTTGTAAAGAGTATGAAAGACAAGTTGAGGAAAGTTTAACTGCTGGCCAGTATAATGTGGCAGTAGTTTAATATATAAGAAGGCCTTTTGTTTACATATAATAGATTGTAGACAAAGGTCTTTTTTATATCTTAAAGGAGGGGGAGTTAAAAAAGTCCCTTGTCATATTTTAATAGTATTGTACAATAATTAGGAAGGGTTACAACATATATGTAGTTCAAGTAATAAGCTAAATAAAGCTAATAAGGAGGAGAAGTTTTTGGAGGAAAATAATAAATATAATAAATATACATTACTAGTTTTTTGTCTTATTGCAACAACCATAGTAATTTATGTTCTCTTTACATATCCTCAGCCAGGAGTGGCGGACCAGGGAGATTTTGATAGGGTTATGGCAGCCTCAGGCTTAGAACTTTTAGATAGTGATAAGAACAATCCAGATTTTAAACGTTTTTACCAGTATACTGTAACGGATTATAAAATAGCTAAGACTAGCCTTTATCAAATTCTTATAAGATTTGTCTCCACATCCATGGCCTACTTGATAGGTCTAATATCTATGATTTGTAAGTTGCTTGGACAAGATGTATTTAAGACTGGATATTTAGCGGCAGTCTATGCTGCTATATACATATTTTCTATATTTATAAGCTTAAAATACATTAATATTAAGAGCAAGGTAGTCTGGACGGCTATAGTCTTGTTGAGTATCTTTATCTTCTTAGATGGTAACTACTTAGTTTGGTTCAATAGTTTATACGGCGAACCTATGATGATAACTAGCCTCCTTTTATACGGAGCAGCCTTTCTCTATTATATATACAATGAAAAGGTTCTGAAGAGAGAAGATAAGGTGTTTTCAAGAATAGTTCTTTTATTTATAGCAGCCTTTTTATTTATTGGCTCAAAGATGCAGGTTATAACAGCACTGCCCATAATAATGGTCATGTTAGGGAAGGTTCTTTGGGAAAATAGAAATAAGCTTATAAGAAAGAGGCTAGTGATCTTATGGGTATTTTATCTTATTCTGGTAATTTATCCTCTTCAAATAAATTTAGTAAGTGGTGCTATAAGCGACGATACTAACTATAATTCTGTCTTTTATGGAATTTTAAAGGATTCCAAGACCCCAGAGCAGGATTTAATTGATTTGGGCCTGAATCCAGATATGGCAGTAGAGGCTGGGAAACATTCATATCTTCCTAGTAGTGAATATATTAAATATGTACCAAGGACGGAGATTACCAAGGAGGAGTTTTATAGCAAGATAAGCAATGGAAAGCTGGCAAAGTTTTATTTGACTCATCCTTTAAGGTTAATTGAAGGAATGGAGTATACTGCAGAAAAGGCCTTTTATACCAGCACAGGTTTGGGCAAATATTCTAGAAGCTATAGTGAAGAGTCTATCAGCGAATTTAACAGATTTACCTTCTGGTCTTCTATAAGAGCAGAAAAGCTTCCTCACCGCTTATCCTTTATAGTATTAGTTTATATTTTGCTTTTCTCAGTATCTTTGCGAAGCTATATAAAGAATAGAGATAAGGAAGACCTTAGGGCTAAGATACAGCTTCTCTGGGCCTTTTGCCTCATAAGCATCTTGCAATTTCCTATGCCCTATGTTGGGAATGGTCAGGCGGATACTGCAAAACAGCTCTATTTATTCAACTTCATTTTTGATATAATATTACTTGTGTCCCTGGCTTGGTTAATTAATAAAGTAGTTAGCTTTTGGACAAAAAGAATTAAATTCTAATAATAGAAAGTATGGAAGCTTATGAATAATAAATTATTAAAAGGTGCAAAACTTAGAGTAAGCTCTAAGCTAAAAGAAATAAAAAGTAAAGACATTTCAAAGTTTAGGTTAATGACAATGGCTGCTATTCTTTTTAAGACTATAATATTTATGTCCTTGTTGGAAACTAGGGATGCCTCATCACTAAGTTTGTATAAATTAAACTTTCAATTTTGGTATGTATATTTAGCTTTTGCAGGGATATTCTATTCTTTTGGCTATTTATTTGCCAAGGTTAATCAAATAAAATTTTATATAATTTTTAACATAGCTTATACAGTAATGCTAATTGCAGACCTGTGGTACTTTAGAGTGAATAGAGACTTTTGGGGCCTTGATAATATCTTTTTTCCTGGTACCTTTAATCCCTTCCAAGGACTTTTAATACAGCCTAGACCTATAGATCTATTGTTTTTAGTAGATTTAGTCTTTATTGGATTATGGTTAAAAAGAAGAAGGCTTAGTAGCAGTGCTAAAAAGAGTATTACTGCTTTTAGAAAATCTATGACATGGTCCCTATCTGTCATAGCTATTTCTTTTCTCCTAATAAATATAGTTGGATTATCAACCTGGGATAGGCAACTTTTCTTTGTAGGCTGGTCTCCAATAATGTCCATTAGAGCACCGGGACCAGTAGGATATCATCTTCATCAAGGGGTTAGAACAGTAAATAAGCTATTTAGCTCAAAAAGCCAAGAGGAAATAGAGGAAATAAAAGCTTGGCATGATGAAAATAAGGAAGATATTGAGGATAACCAATATAAAGGAATCTTTAAGGGTAAGAATGTAATATTCTTGCAGCTAGAGTCCTTTGAAAACTTTATAATAAATAGAAAGGCTAATGGAAAGGAAATAACACCCTACTTAAATAAGCTGGCAAGAGAAGGTTTTTACTTTAATAATATATATGAACAAAATAACGGAGGAAACAGCTCTGATGCAGACCTTATGGTCAACGCCTCCAGCTACACTCTTTCAGGTGTAATAACTGCCACCCATTATGGTGAGGTAGTTTACCCCCATTCCTTTCAAAGGATTTTAAAGAGTGAAGGTTATACTACAGTATCAGCCCATGCTGATAATGCTGGAGAATTTAACTGGACCGAGCTTCATAAAAATGGCTTTGGTGTAGATATACTGTGGGATTTAAGAGAGTTTAAATATGAAGAAAGTGTTGGCTATGGCCTATCTGATAGAAGTTTTCTAAGCCAATTGGCAGAAAAGATGAAATCATTGCCAGAGCCCTACTACTTATTTGCTCCCACTATGTCTAATCACGGACCCTTTGCCATTGACCAGAAGTACAGAGAACTAGATCTGCCTAAAGAAATAGATGAAAGCTATCTTGGCGGTTACTTCGAATGCTCACTTTATACTGATAGGCAGATAGAAATGTTTTTAAATAAACTAGACCAAGAGGGTATGCTAGACAATACAGTGGTGGTACTTTATGGTGACCATGCTGGAGTTCATAAATACTATAATGAAGAGATTCAGCACCTAGACTTTGAAGGCAATTGGTGGAAGGAATACGACCATGAGATTCCCCTAATAATATACGCAAAGGGAATTAGCCCTCAGCTTTTTGAAACCTACGGAGGCCATACAGACATAATGCCTACAGTGGCATATATGCTAGGCATCGATGATTCAAAATATAGAGATTACGTTATGGGAAGGATACTAGTAAACACTAAAAGGGATGCAACTGTAATAAAAGGAAATATAATTAAAGGCAATGTTACTAGCGAAGAAGAGAGAAGGCACTTACTAAAGTGCTATGAGATAGCGGATAAAAAGATAAGATAATTGACTAAAGCAAGTGTAAAAAGGCTTTTCCACAGATATGATGTGGAAAGGCCTTTTGCATGCTACAAATAATTATTATTTCGATACTGGGTAGGGGTAAGGCCAGTAAAAGCCTTAAAGGTCCTGGTGAAGTGGCTTTGATCATAAAAGCCTAAGAGGAGGGCAATATCTAAAATGCTCTTAGTAGTACTTAATAATAAGCTTTTGGCCCGATCAATTTTGATTTTTTTACAATAATGCATAATGGTTGTACCCATTTTGCTTTTAAAGCATTTTGAAGCATAGCTCATTGAGATGTTTAAATCTCTTGATATTTGCTCTAGGGAAACATGGCTTTCAATATTGATATGAAGATATTGAAGAAGTTTATTTACTATGAAGGTATCGGTAACTTCTGCATCATAGATTAATAAGTCTAGATATTTAGAAGCAATCTCCAGTTCAATGGCCTGCAGCTCTTCAACCTTTGAAGCCTTATAGATCTTCATATAAAATTTATTATAGAGTTCGCTGAAGTTTTCCTTATAGGTGCCTTTTGCTAAAACCTCTCTAATATAAATAATGTTCCACATAAAAAGGTCATTTTTCTTATGTTGGAAGGGAACATTATTTTCTAAGTCCTCTATATGTTTTTTTTTATTAAATCAAGAATATTGGCCTTGGAATTGGATTCTATAAGCAATGATATATCAGGGCTAAAGAAATATTTATCAGATATAAAGCCTTCTAGAGGCATTTTATCACTCCTTAGTAAGAAGATTATTTTGTTTAAATGTAGCATTATATAATAGAAGAGTCAAGATAAATGGTTAAAATATGTACAAAAAATATCAAATATGTACAAGTGACCTAATAAGTCTTTGCTATAATGAGATTATAAAAGTGGTGTAAAAATAATTGTATGGAGAGGATAAGCTATGAATAAACATGGAATATTTCATAATACTACTGTTCCCTATGCCTATGCAAAGGACAAGGATACACTAAGACTTAGGGTTAGAACAGCAAGAAATGATATGAGCAAGGTAAGTGTATATTATAAATGTAGATATGATTGGGAAGGTACTTTTCAAGTAGGGGATATGAAACTTTTTGCCCAAACAGATCTCTTTGATTTTTACCAAATAGATATACAAGTAGAAAAAAACAGATATAGATATTACTTTGAACTCCTTGATAAAGAAGGAAATACAATATACCTAGATGAGAGAGGATTGAGGGAGCAGGCTGTAGAAACTCCAGAGGCCACTGCTTTTCAGTATGCTTATATTGGACAGGCGGATCTTTATGAAGAGTGTAAATGGATGCAGGAAGCTGTGGTTTATCAAATATTCCCCGATAGATTTTGTAATGGAGATAAAAGCAATGATCCTGAAAACACCTTGGCTTGGGGAGAGCCTGTTGCTCATAGGGCCATGTTTGGAGGAGACATACAAGGTATAATAGATAAATTAGACTATCTTGAAGACTTGGGCATAGATTTGATTTACCTAACTCCTATATTTAAGTCTACTTCAAATCATAAGTATAATACAGCAGACTATTATGATATAGACCCTCACTTTGGTACTGTGGAGCTAGTAAAGGAATTGGTTGATAAGTGCCATGAAAGGGGTATAAGAATTGTTTTTGATGCAGTCTTTAATCACTCAGGAAGCGATTTTTTTGCCTTTGAAGATCTGCTGAAAAACCAAGAGAATTCAAAATATAAGGATTGGTTTTTCCCAGATGAATATCCTGTAAGCTTAGACAAGATTAACTACTATACCTTTGCCAACAATGTAAAGCATATGCCAAAGTTAAACACCTCCAATCCAGAAGTGAAGGAATACTTGCTAAAGGTTGGTGAGTATTGGGTAAAGGAAATAGGTATAGACGGATGGCGCTTGGATGTTTGCGATGAAGTGGACCATGAATTCTGGAGAGCCTTCAGAAAGAGAATTAAAGAGGTCAATAAAGATGCGGTTATCGTTGGAGAAATTCAGCATGAAGCTGTTAGTTTTTTAAATGGTGATGAACTAGATAGTATTATGAACTATCCTTTCAAAGGAGCCCTAGTAGACTTCTTTGCCAGAAGAAGTATAAATGAGAAGGAATTTGATAATATTATAACTATGAATAGGGTAATTTATATGAGCAGTATTACAAGGCAACTATGGAATCTCTTTGGAAGCCATGATACAGCTAGGTTCTTATACGAATGTGGTGAAAATGTGGATAGAATGAAACTGGCTATAGTTTTCAAATTCTGTTTCGAGGGAGTTCCTTACATATACTATGGCGATGAAGTTGGTATTACTGGTGGCGACGATCCTTTAAATAGAGCTTGTATGATTTGGGATGAAGATAAGCAGAACAAGGAACTTCTTCAGCACTATAAAAAGCTCATTGCAATTAGAAAGGAAAACAAGGAATTAGTTTATGGTGAATACAAGCCTCTTTACTTAGAAGATAGGGTTATTATCTTTGAGAGAAATGATGGCAAGAATTCTATGATAATTGCTATAAACAATAACGATGAAGATTATGTTGTTAACAAGTCCTTTGAAAAGAAGGCAGTAGATCTTATATCCGGTGAAACAATATCTTTAGATCAGGGACTTACTTTAGAGAAAATGGGCTATAAAATATTAAAGGTAGTGAAATAAGTTACTTTATAATCAAGTGTTTTAAAAAGCTTCAGCCTGGCTGAAGCTTTTCTTTCATCTCATAGTTTAATAAATAATTAATCATAGTTTATACTTTTAATCAAGTAATATTCTATGTTAATATAAGTTAAGGGAAATCTATATTATGGAATTTATGAGGAGGGCACAATGAGAAAGAGAAAATTATTAGTAAGTAGCTTAGTTATATCTTTTTTACTTCTTGTAACTGCAGCTATCTTTATAACAAAGGGTATTAATGAAGATAGAGGGAATAAGCACTTCATTGGCAGAAAAAGTAAAGAAGTCAATGGTATTAAAAAGAATAAGAAAATACCCCATCCTAAGGAATGGGGAGATAATGAGGAAGACTTAACCTTAAAAGATAAGAGAACAGCCTACAAAATACAGGTTTCTTTAGATGAAGATAATAAAAGAATTTTAGGCTATGAGAGGGTTAAGTTAAGAAACAACTATAGTAGGGCTCTGAAGGATCTAGTTTTTCATTTATATCCAGATTCCTATAACAGTGCAGAAACCAAGCCCAGTATAGGGGGAACAGCAAAAAAGCTAAGTAAAAGTGAAATTGGTGACATAAAAATTAACTCTGTAACCTACAATGGCAAAAAGGTTAAATACACAGAAGATAATCAAATACTAAAGTTTAAACTAGATAAGGAGCTAAAGCCTGGTGAAGAGGCGGAAGTTGTAATTGATTTTACCTTAGAAATACCTAAATCCAGAGATAGATTAGGTTATTATGGAGATGAATATTCTATAACAAACTGGTATCCTATACTTTCCATATATGATGATGAAAAGGGACTTTGGAATGAAAAGCCCTTCCATCCTGTAGGAGAATCTAATTATAGCGACTGTTCAGATTATCAGGTGGAAATTCTAGTGCCTGAAGATTTGATAGTGGTAGCAACTGGAGTTGAAGAAAGTAAGGAAGAGAAGGATGGAATGGTAAAGGTCACTTTTAAGGAGGAAAATGTTAGGGATTTCGTTTTCTTTATCAGTTATGATTATAAGGTAGTTTCTAAAGAGGTAAATGGGGTAAAGGTAAATAGCTACTACTTAGAGCATGAAAGTACAGCGAAGAGAATGTTGGATCTTTCTTGTAAGTCCTTAGAATTCTTTAGTAAAACCTATGGAGACTATCCCTACAGTGAATATGATATTGTAGAAACTCCTTTAGCAGGGGGAGCTATGGAATATCCCACAGTTATTCAAATGGGGCCATATAGGGAAATGGATGAAGTCCCCTCACCTAATAGCTTGGTTTTTGAAGATGAGGCAGTAGTTCATGAAACCGCCCATCAGTGGTTTTATTCCATTATAGGCAGCAATGCCTTTATGGATCCAGTTTTAGATGAAAGCTTTACCTCTTATGCTACAGCTTTGTTTTTCGAAGACCTATATGGAGAATATAACAGGCTGGCAGTAAAGGGAGCCTTTCTTGCTTATCCCTACAATTTTGAACCACCAATTTATAGAAGTACAGATCAGTATAGCTGGGACGACTTTGGGGTAATCGTTTATAAGATAGGACCTTTGGTATTAGAGGACCTAAGAAGGAAGGTAGGGGATGAAAAATTTGACCAAATATTCAAAACCTACTACAATAGATATAAATACAAAAATGCAAGCTTAGAAGTTTTCTTAGATATTATAAAAGAAAAAGCAGGGGAACAAGTCAGTGAATATGTAAGAAAGGCCTTCACTTCAAAGGAATATTCTATAGACGCAATGAAATTAACCAATGAGGAATTAAATAAAATATTAAGTAATTGAGGTAGTATGAAGATGTATGAAAATTATATTTTTGATTTGTATGGCACACTAGTAGATATTGACACAAATGAGGCTAGGCGAGGACTATGGCAAAAGTTTGCTCTCTTTTATAGCTATAATGGGGCTATGTATAAGCCTACTGAACTAAAAAAGAGCTATTTGGCAGAAGCAAAAAAGGAAATGGATAGCAATACCAAGACTAAATATCCAGATATAGATGTTAAAAGAGTTTTTAAAAGACTTTTTGCTTATAAGGGAATAGAGGCCAAGGAGGAACTTATAGAGCAAACAGCAAAACTATTTAGACTTTTATCTTTAAACTATATAAGGCTTTATCCTGGAGCTTTAGACTTGCTGGAAAATTTAAAAGCTAAAGGAAAGAAAGTTTACATGCTTTCCAATGGTCAACGTTGTTACACTGTTCCAGAATTAAAGTATCTAGGGATACATGATTACTTTGATGGTTTATACAGTTCTTCTGATATAGAAATATGCAAACCAGATCCAGCCTTTTTTCAACATTTAATCAAGGAGCATAATATTTATATATCAAGAAGTGTCTTTATAGGCAACGACGACCTTGCAGACGTAGAAGGGGCAAAGGGAATAGGTATGGACAGTATCTATATTCATAGTAATCTTTCTAGGGATATTACTGAGGTGGATAGCACCTATGAAATTTGGGATGGAGACTTGAGCAAGGTTTTAGAGTTTAAACGGTAGTTAGGCTGTAAATATTATTAAAAAGGGCTGTGGCATTGATTATATGCCACAGCCCTAAGTTTTGCTAGTGATTTTTATTTTAAGCTGAATCTAAGGTATTACTCCTCAGTGGTGGTATCAACAGTATCAGTAATTTCGTTAGTTTCACTAGTATCTATAGTTTCACTTGTAGGTAGCTGGAAAAACAATTCTTGTGAATATTGCTGTCCCTTTAACATATCGTATTGGATCATCTTATAATCCTCTAGTAATGCTTGTTCCTCCTCAGTTAGGTCTGTTGTTTTTATATTATCGGTAGCATCTATTATCATGTTGTGTTTGAAAGCTGGGAAAATGTTCTTTATTTCCTCCAACATAGCATAGTGAGGGGTAACCGGTTGGTTTAGGATATCATACAAGGTTACACCTAAGAAGGCAGGACTTAAAGTTTTTAAATCCATTTTCTTTATATCAAAGTTTGAATAAATAAACAAAGGAGTCTGCCACTTTAGTCTTTCATTATCAAAGGTTTCCTTAGGATATCCAGCTTGCTCGTATACATTAGGCTTAAAGGATGGAAGATGGTCTCCAAAGAATATAAGCACTGTAGGTTCATCCATCTCCTCTAGGCCATCTATGAGATTTTTTGTTGCAATAGAAGATTGTTTTATACCTTCAGCATAGATTTCCATGTGATCTTTAGCGTCACCAGTTAAGCCTTCTACTGTAATGGAGTTTTCTCCATGCTTTCCTTCTTCTATAGGAAGATGGTTTTGCATTGTGACAGTATGAATAAACATAGGAGAATCGTTATTTTTAAGTTTGTCCAATATTTCGATAACAACAGACTGGTCTGATACATAGGAGTCTTCTCCTAATCTATCAGCGGAGATTAAGTCATCTTCACCTAGAAAGTTATTAAAGCCCATGATAGAATAAACTCTATTTCTCTTATAAAACTGCTTTTTATAAGGATGAATAGCAAGGGTGTCATAATCCTGTTCTTTCAACATACTCACTATAGAGGGAAAGAAGGATTTAGTGTCAAAAGCCTGTTGATATGGTATAGAGCCAGGTATTAAGTTGTAAATTGATAGTCCTGTAAGAACTTCAAACTCTATATTAGCTGTATTTCCGCCAAAGCCTGGTGATAATAGCTGTCCTGAAGAGGAATTAGCTATTGTATCTCTTAAATCTTTCATAGGGTCTTCACTAAAAGTTACAGTTTCTAGTGTTGTAGGATCCCAGAAGGTTTCATTCATAAAAGTTATTATATTAGGTTTTATTTCAGGAGTGATTGGCCCTCTGTTTTTATTAATTTCTTCAGCCTTAAGGGTGTACTTATCTACTATTTCCTGTATTGCTTCTGGAGAGTAGCCTTCTGGTTCGTCCATAATATCGTTTTGAAGGTTAGATAGAAGTCCAAAAACAAAACCATTATATTCATAGTTACGAGGTTGATTCCATAGTACTATCTGCACTCCTGCATTGGCTGCCAGTACATTGATAAAGTTATTACTAAAGAACAAGTAAGAATAAATTATAAAGCTAGATAAGGAGAATAAAGCCAGTCTAGCCTTGGTTCCTATTTTTATTTTGGGTAGCTTCTTTACTGCGTATACTAATAAGAAACTAAAAAGTACAAGTGCTGCTATTAAAAGTATTGCAAGATTTCCGCCAACCATTTGTAGAAGGGATTTTATATTCTTAATCTGATAGAAATCTACAGGATAAAGAGGTTCCCCCAATATAGATATTTTTTTGCTGTTAGAGTAACCAATAGCCTCCAGTACAATTAAAGCGATAATGGAACTAACATATGGGTTTCCTATAATAGAAAACAGCAAGAGATATAAGAAAAAAATAAAAAGATTACTTAAAAGAAAGATTTTAAAATTTGCTGTTATCCACCATATGGTAGAGATAAAGTTCTGAGACATTTGAAAAAACTGAAGAAAAAAAGTTGTTATTAAGGAGAAAACAAAGGAAATTAATATAGCTTTGGTTAATTTACTTTGTTTAATTTTCTTAAAATTAATTGCTTTAAGCTTATTAAATATAAATAATCTAAACCTAGTAAACATTTTGTCCTCCCATAAAAATTATAATTACTAATGAATTTGCTCAATTTAATACCATATCATATAATATACCTTTTTACAAAAAAATTAAAGTATATTATTTAATATAGCACAAATATCATAAAAAGGGAAAGGGTGGTGAGATCCTTCCTAAAGATTATAATGTATTTTTTAGGAAAATAAAAGTATTTCAGGTTTTTTACATATTTTTTTTATCTGGGGTAATTCTAATACCTAGAGGTGAGAAACTTGAAAAAAATTATATTAACACTTTTATGCTTTGGTATTATAGGTAGTGTATGGACAGCTACTAATGCAATAACGGAAATAGCTGCAGTTTTTAGGTCAGAAGATAAGGAATACATAAGAACTATGAAGCAGGACTTGCTATCCTTAAAGATGGCCTATCCAGAATATATAACTGCCATTGAAGGTGATGTTAATGGTAAGGTTTATTTAGTTATGAAATCTGGTAAAAAAATAATTTACGATGATAAAAAAGAAAAGAGTCAGGAAGAGAAAATCGCCAACCCTGATTTACAGGATATGCTAGAGCAGATCTATCCTCTAACTACAACAAGAGAGTTAATGGATAAGAACTTTGATCCTGGCCGATGTCGAGTATATGAATTGATGGCAGAAGTTTATGGAGGCAGTGAGGGGAGTATAAAAAAGAATCTTACTAATCTTTCGGTAGGGGGAAAGTATTGTCAGTTTAATAAAAACAATAAGGCTGCTGATTCTCTCAGCGCAGCTATTAAGGAAGTTAATGGACTAATAAAATCAAATAAAGAGATAGCTGGCTATGTTTATCCCACTAGCGGTACCTTTAATTTTCGTAGAATAGCAGGAACTAGTAGGTTGAGTGCTCATTCCTATGGTATAGCTATAGATCTGGCAGGGAACAAGTGGGACTATTGGAAGTGGGCTACTGCAGAACAAGGTCAAAAAAGGCTTTCAACCTATCCTAAGGAATTAGTGGAGGTATTTGAGAGAAATAATTTTATCTGGGGCGGTAAATGGGGGCATTTTGATATTCTACACTTTGAATATAGGCCGGAAATAATAATTAAGGCAAAATATTTTGCTTCAAAGGAAAAGAAAGATGAAAACTGGTACTATGGAGCCCCTGAAGAGGATGATAGGGTAAGAGAGTATATAAGGTACATCGATGAGGTTTTAAGGTAATAGTTGAATATAGATGTGAAACTTGGCAGATAATAGAGTTGACCAAGGAATTTATTATTTAAGGAGATGCTGACAATGACTATGTACACAATAATAACAAGTAGTTGCATAAATTTCACTTAAATGATATACTTACAAGGGTTTTAATTAATATTGATTGCCTAAGGATTTTATAAATGATTATAGATGGTAATAATAAGGTTTCTAGAAATTTTTTCATTAGAAATTACTCTATAAGAATTCATTCTTATAGAGTTTTTGTTTGTGGGTATAATAGTTTAATAAAGACCAAAAAACAGTTGTGAAAACTTGAAAAATTACATAAAATTAACTAGTGAAAGAGGGGAAGTACATGGAAGGAAATAAGTTTCATCAATTAGGATTGTCAAAAGAAGTGCTGAAAGCTATAGATGATATGGGTTTTGAGGAACCTTCAAGTATGCAAGCAGAAGTAATTCCAATATTATTAGAAGGATATGACGCCATTGGCCAGGCTCAAACAGGTACAGGTAAAACCTTAGCCTTTGGAGCGCCTATATTAAGCAAAATAGAAAAAAAGCAAGGGAAAATCAATAGTATTATCCTTACTCCTACAAGAGAATTAGCAATTCAAGTCAATGATGAATTGAATAGGATTGCTAAATATGCAAAGGTGAAGCTTCTGCCTGTTTATGGGGGTCAGCCTATAGAAAGGCAAATTGGAGCTATAAGAAGAGGGATAGACATAATTGTAGGAACGCCAGGAAGAGTATTGGATCTAATAAGAAGAAATATTATGGATTTAAGTGAAATAAAGTTTTTGGTTCTAGATGAAGCAGATGAAATGCTAAATATGGGTTTTATAGATGATATAGAAGAAATAATAGAGCATTGTAGTAGTGACAGGCAAACTATGCTATTCTCTGCTACCATGCCCCATGAAATAAGAAAACTGGCAAGAAGGTATATGAAGAAGGATACCAGGCATGTAACTATAGCTAAGAGTACTATGACTGTATCTACAGTTAAACAGTATTACTATGAAATTAAGCAAAAAGATAGATTTGAGTCTTTTTGTAGAATTTTAGATGCAGATGAGCCAACTGCAGCCATAATTTTCTGTAAGACTAAAAGAGGTGTAGATGAACTGGTAGAATCTATGCAGGCACGGGGATATAATGTGGAAGGTATGCATGGAGACATGAATCAAAACCACAGGCTTAATACTTTGAGAAAGTTTAAGGAAGGCAGTATAGAATTTTTAGTAGCTACAGATGTAGCGGCTAGAGGAATTGATGTGGAAAATGTAAGTCACGTAATCAACTATGACCTACCTCAGGATATAGAATCCTACGTTCACAGAATAGGAAGAACAGGAAGAGCTAATAGGGAAGGAACTGCCTATACTTTAGTAACTGCTAGGGAATACAGAACTCTTAAACAAATTGAAGCAGTAACTAAGGGTAGGATTAAGAGAAGAGAGATACCTACTGTGGATGATATATTCTTATCTAAATATAAGAATATTCTTTCAAGGGTAAAGACAACCTTAGAAAAGGACAACTACAAGAGGTTCGTTCCTTTAGCAGCAGAATTAGACGAGGAGTATAATTTAGTAGATGTAGCTGCAGCCTTAATGGATATCATCTATAGCAAGGAAGTTAGCTATGATTACGATAGCAATAGTATTGATACATCTCCTAGTTTTTTAAGACTCTTTATAAGTGTTGGCCGTATGGACAGAGTTGATCCAAGAACTTTATTAAGATTTTTTAATAACAATGCAGATGT
This sequence comes from Clostridia bacterium, assembly GCA_012523855.1. GTDB lineage: Bacteria > Bacillota > Clostridia > Clostridiales > Clostridiaceae > Clostridium_AU. The sequence continues at coordinate 3,111 of JAAYTB010000168.1, read as the reverse complement.
TAACAGAGAAGAGGTTGGAGATATCGATATACTAGATAAGTTTACCTTTGTTGATGTCCTAGAAGAAGTGGCAGAAAACATAATTAAGAAATGTAGCGGAAAGAGATTATGTGGTAGAAGAGTAAGAATAGAGATTTCCAAGCCTAGGTTTTAGAAAATAATCTTGGATAACATTAGATTCAGTTTAACTGAATCTTTTTTTTATATGCTGTTGCATATTGGGGGGGTTATTGCCACATCTATTGTTTGGGCAACAACTGCATTGATTTCACTAATGCTAACTATAGCTAGAACCTTTAGCGTTGGCATAATTGAAGTGTGTGGTGGAGAGTTTTTTAAAAATAAGGTAGATACTTCACAGGCTATAAGAAGAAGTTGGGAGTTGGTTAAACATAACTACTGGAAAGTGTTTGCTTCAATGATTTTGTTTTTTTTATCTGTAATGGCTTTGAGAACTTCTTTAGAAAGTCTTGTCTCTTTAGTTACTTCTATCTTATATTTAGTTCTAAGACTTTTAGGAGGAAGGATACCCTTTATGGAATTTGTTCTGTATATAAGTTATCAAATACAAATGCCTTTATTCTTGCTATCTATGGCAGTAATTGCACCTATTTATACAATTATGATGACTATGCTTTATTTTAACCAGAGAATTAAGAATGAAGGCTTTGATATGAGGATCCGACTTAGAGAGATTCAAATAGATAATGAAAGGAAGCAGGCAAGTGAGTTTACTACATTTAATGGAAACTTCGCAAAGTGAATTTAATAATACTGTAGATAAGGTTTTACAAGGCCACCAGTATAGCTATTTAAAAACTGATTCAGATACCTACATAGACTTAATAAAGGAAAAAGAGGATTAAGAATATCTTAGGAGAAGACATTGACGAAAATACAAGTCCTTTTACCTTAAAAAAAAGGCTATAAAAGCAGTACAAGCTGGTGACTTCAGAGGAGCCATAAGGTATGACTATATTGCCCTTTTATTCTTGATGCATGAAAAAAGGTTAATTTATTTAGAGGAAACAAAGACCAATGAAGAAATATACCAATATCTAAAAAGAAGAAGATTTAATTTGATACAGGATATGCGGCTTTGCATAAATCTTTTTAATCTAGTCTGGTATGGACATAAGAGAGGCAACCAAGAGATGTATAATCAGTGGACAAGAAGTATGTCAAATTTATGGAATGAGGTGAAGATCTATGAAGAAAAAGTCAAATAGCCACCTCATATTATTTATTATAATTGCTCTTATATTATTTTTTATTGCAATCTTCCTTCAAAATAACGGTGGGAATATTAGGTTTGCATATTCAGCAGAAAATAAATCTAAAGATGGAGTTAGTGTGTTTTTCGAAAGCGTACAGCAACTAGGTTATTCAGTGGAAGTTTCTAAGGACCTTGTAGAGGAACACAGTACTAGTGATATGCAAGTGGTAGTAGCTAATAGAAACTTTAGTTTAGAGGAGAAGGAAGTAAGGGAATGGATAGAAGAAGGTGGTAGATTAGTCTATTTAAACGAATCCCCTTACATGTATAGCACTTATGGAACCCTTGAAGACAATGGAGAACAGGTAAAAGTTTACAGCTATGGAAAGGGCAAGATTATCCTGGCAGAGGTCAAGAGTTTCACTAACGGAGATCTCTATATTAAGGGCTTAATTAACGAAGATAGAAAGGAAGCTTATGAGCTATTTAAGATTATAGAAGGGGAAGGGCCAGAAAAGATATATTTTAATGAAAGCTACTTTTACATAACAAGTGAAACTAAAACCCTTTGGGATTCTTTAAGTATGGATCAAAAATTTTTCTGCTATCAAATAATATTATTCCTAATAGCCTTTTTTGCATACAAGGGAAAGCGTTTTGGAAAGCCTATTCCCTTGTATGAGGAAGTGGAAAGAACAGAAAATGAATATGTATATTCTGCAGCAGCCTTGTATAAGCATGCTGCTTGCTGGGATCTGGCTGCGGAAAATTATTATAAAAGCTTTCTAAGACTTATTAACAAGTCCCATGATAATTGGCTAGAGTATTGGGAGGAAGAGCAGCTGCCAGATATTTTTAATAAAAGGAGAGATTCATATTGGAAACAATGGAAAATAAATCAGTAAGAAACTGGGCTGGACAGATGATTGCAGAGTTAAAGAAAGTTATTGTAGAGCAGGATGAATTAATTGAACAGTCCTTAATAAGCCTAATATGCGGAGGTCATGTCCTTATAGAAGGTGTTCCAGGTTTAGCAAAAACCCTTATGGTTAGAACTATGGCAAAAACCTTGGACTTAAACTTTAAGAGAATTCAATTTACACCAGACTTAATGCCTTCAGATGTAACAGGAACAAAGATCTTTAATATGCAAACAAGAGAATTTGAAGTGAAAAAGGGACCTATCTTTACTAATTTTCTTTTAGCAGATGAAATTAATAGAACACCACCAAAAACTCAAGCAGGCTTATTGGAAGCTATGTCAGATAAGACTGTATCAATTGACGGGCAAGCATATAAACTTCCTAATCCTTATATGGTTTTCGCTACTCAAAACCCATTGGAATATGAAGGAACTTACTCCTTGCCTGAGGCCTTGATAGATAGATTTCTAATGAAGATAATAATTAGCTATCCATCTCCTGCAGCAGAAAAAAGAAGTTCTAAAAAGGTATCAAGGGGGATTCTCTAGCACAAACTTGGAGCAGGCTAATATAGAAATTGTTTCTACAGCAGAAGATATAGAAGGCTTTAAGAAAGAAGTTGAAAGAGTTAGAGTAGATGAGTCCTTAATGGAATACATTATTGCCATTATATCGGAAACTAGAAACAACCCTCTCATAGATATAGGTAGTTCCCCAAGAGGAGCTATTGCACTTTTCAAATCTGCTAAAGGGTGTGCAGCCTTTTATGGAAGAGATTTTGTAATTCCTGAGGATATTAAAAGAATGGCTATACCAACCTTAAGACACAGAATTATGTTAAAGCCTGAGTTAGAGCTAGAAGGCCTTAAGGTAGAGCAGGTTATAACAGATATATTGTCTAAAATAAAAGTACCTAGATAGAGAGTAGGTTGGTGAATTTGAGTATTACCAAGAAATATATATATTTATTAG
>JAAYTB010000167.1 GCA_012523855.1 Clostridia bacterium | reverse complement strand
GAAATTAAATCTGAAGTGGCTGCTATACATGGTGCTGTTTTCGATCCTAGCTTCGGTTTAGAGGAAATCAAGTCTGAAGTGGCTGCTATCGAAAATGCTGTTCTAAATGGTACTAACGGTTTAGCGGAAATTAAATCTGAAGTAGCCGCTATTGAAGGTGCTGTTTTCGACCCTTCCTTCGGATTAGAAGAGATTAAACAGGAAATTGCCACTATTGAAAGCGCTGTCTTTGATCCTAGTTTCGGTTTAGAGGAAATTAAAACTGAAATAGTTCAAATATTAAATGAACTAGGTGCAGGAAATAGCAATAGAAGTTCCGGACCATTCTACGCACAAAACAACTTATTAGAAGTAAAGGTATTAAATAATTGTCCTGATCCTGTAGGTCCAGTTACAATTACTGCCTATAACCTTGCAACCTGTCCAAAGACAACTCTAGTTGCAACTAACGGCGAACTGATAACAACAACTATTACAACTATAACTCCTGGTTGTGCAGTAGATGCCTTCTTTGATGGCGATCCCGGAGCGCCTTCAAATATTAGCGGTAATCAAATTGAAGTTCAGGTTACTGCTCCAGGCGGATTACCACCTTGCGTATTAATTTACTCTAGAACAACAAATGAAGGAAGAGTAGATATTGCAAATGAATTCTGTAACGCTTGCTACTCAAGAATACAACCATAAGACCTTAATATTATATCCAAGCTTAAATTATCGTGCTCATTCGATGCCATCCGGGTGAGCACTTAATAGCACTATAGATACTATTTAAGTTATTACAGGAGGACAACATGATTACTATAAGCCTATGTATGATTGTCAAAGATGAGGAAGCTGTACTTAGCAAATGTTTGGATTCAGTAAAAGACCTTGTAGATGAAATTATAATCGTTGATACTGGTTCTAAAGATAAAACAAAGGACCTTGCCTATAAATATACTGATAAGGTCTATGACTTTCAATGGATCGATGACTTTTCCGCCGCCCGTAATTACTCTTTTTCCAAGGCAACAAAGGATTATATTTTTTGGTTAGATGCAGATGATATTGTTCTGGACAAGGATCTTGAAGAAATGAAGCTTCTTAAAGGACAGCTTAAGCTAGAATATGATGCTGTAATAATGAAATACGTAGTTCAGACAGATGGAAACGGCGAGGAAACCTATGCTTGTTACAGAGAAAGGTTAGTTAAAAGAAGTAATAACTTTCAGTGGTACGATCCCATTCACGAGCATATTAACTTTTACGGAAAAGTCCTTCATACAGAAATAGCTATTACCCATACTGGCACTACAGCTAATTCAAGTCGAAACCTAGCCATATTAAAAAAAGTTATTGAAGGCTCTAAAAACTTTCATCCTAAATACCTCTACTATTACGCCCGTGAAAACTATGGTCTACGAAATACTGAAGAAGCAAAAAAATATTATCTTGAATTCTTAGATATTGAGCCAGATATATATTCACCTTATACAGAAGCCTGCATTCAGTTATCTCAAATTTACAAGGAAGAAAATAAAGATAAACTAGCATTAAAAACACTAATACGAAGCTTTGAACATGGGCCTCTCCGTGCAGAAGTATTATGCCTTATAGGAAAGCATTACATCGATAAAAAGGATTATTCTACAGCAGTTTATTGGTATAAGCTAGCCCTGTCTATTCCCCGACCTAAGCTTACATGGATGTTTGTAATGGAGGAGTATTGGGAGTTTATTCCCTATATAGAACTTTGCCACTGTTATTATCATTTGGGGGATCTTAATGCCGCCTTAGGCTATCACAGGAAAGCATATCAACTAAAAGCTAAACACCCTGCAGTTGTTCTTAACCAAGAGTTTTTTGACTCACTGATAAAATAAAGGGACTTAAATGTGATGTCACTAATACAGATCTTTTTCATATCTTAGTATTGAATAATTTAGTAGAAGGTGGTTTTTTGGTCACTATAAGCCTATGCATGATTGTCCGGGATGAGGAAGGAACATTAGCCCGCTGCCTTGACAGCGTTAAGGATATTGTAGACGAGATTATTATTGTTGATACAGGGTCTGTAGATAAGACAAAGGATCTTGCTAAAAAGTATACGTCAAAGGTTTATGATTTCCAGTGGATAGATGACTTTTCTGCAGCAAGGAATTACTCATTTTCAAAGGCTACAAAGGATTTTATACTATGGCTGGATGCAGATGATGTGATTTTAGAAGAGGATAGAAAGAAACTTAAACAGCTAAAAGAAAAGCTTGATACTTCCATTGGAATGGTTATGATGCAGTATAATTTAGGTTCAGATCCACAAGGCAAGCCCCTATGTAGCTACTATAGGGAAAGGATAGTGAATAGAAGTCTTAACTTTAAATGGCATGATGCTGTACACGAATATCTTGGTCCTGCAGGAAAGATTATAAAGGTTGAAATTGCCGTTACTCACAAAAAAGAAAAGCAGAGATCTTCCAGAAACTTAGACATCTTTGAAAAATTGATACAAAGTGGCAAGGAATTATCCCACAGAAATTACTTCTACTATGCCAGAGAGCTAAATGGTCAAAAAAGATATCTGGAAGCAGTAAAGTATTATGAGAAGTTTCTTGCTGAAGATGGGGGACTATTCTCAAATTATATAGATGCCTGTATAGATTTATCAAAAATATATAGGAAACTTGTAGGTAAAAAGAAAGCGGTACAAACCCTCCTTAGAGCTTTTGAATTTGGCATTCCCAGAGCTGAGATCTGCTGTGAACTCGGTAGACTTTACAGCGAAGATAAAGACTATGAACGGGCTATTGCCTGGTTTCAAATTGCCGCAAAGCTAGAAACACCAAAGAACACTCTTGGTTCTGTAATCCATGACTGCTATAATTATTTTCCTTATGCGGAAATGAGTATATGCTATTTTAAACTTGATAACCTTAAGGCTGCCATAGAATATAACGAAAAAGCAGCTCAGTTCAAACCCTATTCAAAGGTTGTACAAAGTAACAGAAAGTACTTTAATTCCTTAGTTAATAGTTCAAAGCAGGTCCTGGATAGTTCCAAATGACAATCCTGAATTTATATGATCCATATACTTTACAAGAGGCTGCTGCACACTAGGATAAATGAGAATCCTCATTTCTTGTGCAGCAGCCTCCTTATTATTTCACAGCAGACATTAAAAGTATATGGCCTATACCTTTAATATTATTAAAATTCCAATCATTATTTTCATGGCTAAAGGATGTATCTATTTTAAACCCTATATCTATAAGCATCTGAGCTAAGGTTGAAGCTTCAAAATATGATAAATGTTCGTAGGAAGCATTATAGCCTAGCCAATTCCTTCCCAGAACCTTGGCCTTTTTATGGTTAGGAGTAGATATAAAGACCATTCCTCCAGGTTTCAATATTCTATAAATCTCTCGAAGTTCATCCTTAGGGGAAATATAATGCTCTAACACATCCCAAAGGGTAATAGCATGAAAGAAATTGTCATCAAAGCTTATCTTTTTTAATTCCTCATTATAAACTTCTATACCCTTTTTCACAGATAGATCATAGCCTTCCTTGGATATTTCTACACCACATACCTTCCAACCTGACTTCTTTGCATAAGACAAAAACTCTCCGTCTCCGCAGCCAATATCTAAGAGTCTTCTATCTTCTCCATAAATAGCAGATTTATTTACCCATTCTAATCTAGGCATAAACATATAAGACTTTTCTTCCTGATAAAAGCCAGCCCTATAACCATAAATTCCTTCATTATCATAATAATTTTTATTATAAAGCTTATGAATATTGGAACTCTTAGGAATGAACTGCAAAAATGCAAAGCCACAATTTTTACAGCTTACAATGGACTGACCATCCGGCCGTTGCAAAATAAAATTATATTCTAGAGAGCCACAGTTTTTACAGTAGTTTGATTCAGTAAAAATTTCCTTCCATTCTGAAAACCGGCTAGCCTT
>JAAYTB010000166.1 GCA_012523855.1 Clostridia bacterium | reverse complement strand
TAGCAAATTTATCAGATAGATTATGAATGTAAATAGGGGAAACTCCACCATGTTCACTTGCTAATCTAAGTAAAGTATTAAAGCTAAAAGTAAGGTTTTTATAGGCCCTTAATGGATTATTAGGAATCCTATGAACTGCGGCAAATTGGAAAGAATTTTTATACTGCAAAGCTTTTTCTTTTAAACCATTTGCAACAGCATATAACAGGTCTTTTTCTATTTTGTATCTCAATTCTATGGCAGAGAATAGTTCTTGCTCATTCAAAATATTTTTTTCTTTATTAATAAGATCAGATTTTTCGCTCTGAGAAAATAGCATATTGCCGTAAATATAAGGATTTGAAGCTAAATTGACCATCAAGTTCCCTACATTTTCACTATCGTTAGGGTCAAAAATAGGAAGACTTTTATAGTATTCATTTAGTTGCAACCTGTGTACTAGTGATAAATGATTTGCTTCTATAACCTTAGAGATAAAGCTATCATCTGGGATAGTAGAAATAAAAGGTCCAACTATAATAGCTCCTTTATACTGTGATTTTTGAAAATAAGCAACTGCTAGATAGTTAAGTTGAAAATTATCTGTATGATAGAGGACTTCACTAGGTGATTTACTTTCTAAAAAATTATAAATATAGGTAAAAGTTTTGTTTTTTGACTTAGATAATAAAGCAGGTTCTTGATAACTAACTAACTCAAATGAAGAAGTAGAATTATCTCCTATAAACTCTAAGTTTAACTTAGAACTTTTGTGAATAAGAAGACAAATTGAATAAATGGTCTGATCTATATTATTCTTTCTTACTTTCATAATTCCTCCAACTTAAAATAGTAGAAACTTTAACAATAATAACAGAAAAATATTTAAAGTGCAATAATTTTATACAATTGAGCAAAATAGTTAAGGTTAAAAATTTTTTTAGATATAAACTATGTTAAGAGCTTGAAATTGATTTCATAGAAAGAGGTAGCCATATGAAGGTAAACATAGAAGACTTTAAAAAAACAAAAAGGTTTTTAGTATGTGTTGATTCTGATGGGTGTGCAATGGACACTATGGAAGTAAAACATAGAAAATGTTTTGCACCTAAGGCAATTGAAATATAGGGCTTGCAAGATATAGAAGCAAAGTTTCTTGAAAGATGGAATATGGTTAATCTGTATTCAAAAACAAGAGGAATTAACAGATTTAAAGGGCTGGCTAAAACCTTTGAACTTTTAAAAGAAGAGGGAATAGATCTGCCAGACATTTCATCAATTAATAGGTGGATTGAAAATTCAAGTGAATTATCCAATCCTGCACTGGAAAAAGTAATTTCAGAAAATAAGGATGAACAATTGATTAAGGCACTGGAATGGAGCAAGGCTGTTAATAAGGCTATAACTGAATTGCCAGAGGATGATAAACCTTTTGATAATGTTAAGGAAGGATTAGAAATTATTAGTTGTGTTGCAGATGTTGCAATTGTTTCTTCTGCTAATGGGGGTGCTGTAATTGCCGAATGGACACGACATGATCTAGCAGCTTTTGTGCAAGTAATGCTTGGACAAGAAGCTGGTAGCAAGGCAGCATGTATAGCTAACCTAAAAAAGAATAATTACTTTGAAGACGAAGTCCTAATGGTTGGGGATGCACCTGGAGACTTAGATGCTGCAAGGAAAAATGGTGTTTTATTCTATCCTATACTAGTGGGCAAGGAAGGTTTTTCCTGGAAGCGATTAGAGACTGAAGCTTTAAAAAAATTCCTAAATGGGAATTATAGAGGAGAGTATCAAAATAAATTAATTGATGAATTTAATGAAAGATTAAAATAAGTTTTATGGGAGGAAGATTGTTATGAAAGTTGATTTAAAAGCTAAACCTTATAATTTAAGTGATGAAGATGTTAAATGGGTAGAGGATACTATAGCATCAATGACTACAGAGGAGAAAATAGGTCATTTATTTATAGCCCATTTTCATGATTTGGATAAAAAAACTGCTTCTGAAACAATTAAAAAATATCATATTGGTGGTGCCAGATATAAGGATGCCAATACTACTAAAGAAGAGGTTTATCATTTCCTTAAACACATACAAACAGAGAGTAAACTGCCCTTACTTATTGCAGCAAACTGTGACAATGGCGGAGATGGATGCTGTGGAGATGGTACCTATGTAGCAACAGCAGCAGCTGTAGAGGCTTCTGGAAGTGAAAAGGTTGCTTACAATGTAGGTTACGTAAGTGGCCGTGAAGAAGCAGCTATAGGGGTAAATTGGAACTTCGATCCATGTGTAGATATACTTTATAACTGGCGTAATACAATTGTTAACACAAGAGCATATGGCAAGGATCCAGATACAGTTATAAAATATTCAAGGCAATATCTTAAAGGCCTAAGACAAAGCAATATTGCAACCTGTATTAAACACTTCCCAGGTGATGGTGTGGAAGAAAGAGACCAACATTTATTACTTGGAGTTAATGATTTTACTGTTGAGGAATGGAATGCCAGCTTTGGAAAGGTATATAAAACATTAATAGATGATGGTGTTATGTCTATTATGGCTGGACATATTGCATTACCAGAGTATCAAAAGAAATTAGTTCCAGGTTTAAAGGATGAAGATATTTTACCTGCAACCTTGGCACCAGAATTAATTACAGATTTATTAAGAGGAAAATTAGGCTTTAATGGATTGGTTTTAACTGACGCCTCCCATATGATAGGTTTGGCAGCTGCTATGAAACGTAAGGATTATGTACCGGCTACAATAGCTGCTGGATGTGATATGTTCCTATTCTTCAATGATCCTGATGAAGATTTTCAATTTATGCTGGATGGATATAAGAATGGTGTTATTACTGAAGAAAGATTACATGATGCATTAAGAAGAATATTAGGACTAAAGGCTGCAGTAAACTTACACAATCTTAAAAAGGAAGGTAAAATAATTCCTCCTGAAGAGGGCTTAGATATTATCGGATGTGAAGAACATTTAGCTATAGCTAGAGAAGCAGCAGATCAATGTATATCTCTAGTTAAAAACAAGTGGAATCAGCTACCAATAAAACCAAGCACTCATAAGAGATTAAAAGTTCATGTTCTTTATGGTGAGCAAGGTGGTATTTATGGAGCCAGCAAAGTTTCAACCCAAATTATCCTTGAAGAACTTGAAAGGGTAGGCTTTGAAGTTACTCTACATGATGGAAATTCCAGAATAAAAGGTAAAACTTTAGACTACTCCAAGAACTGGGATGCAGCAATTGTCTTCTCTGATATCAGAGGTTATGCAGCAGAAAATAACTAT
>JAAYTB010000165.1 GCA_012523855.1 Clostridia bacterium | reverse complement strand
TCTCATAAATATCCAACTTTAATTTAAATTAGTAGTTTGATTTGCCCATCTATATACTTATATTATATTATGTTACATCTATAATTGACAAATAAAATGGAACTAAGAAAAAAAGAACTTTTCTTTATTATTGAATTTTTAATATTATTTTGTTATAATGTACTTGTAATATATTTATTGGGAAAAATTTATTTAGACTATGCTTCCTTAAATTAGGGAATGTTTGTAGTCCGAGTATTATTGTCCCTAGGATTTTAGGAGGTATAACCATGGCTGACAAGAACATTATTTGCAAAGATTGCGGAAAGGAATTTGTATTTACAGAAGGAGAACAGGCTTTTTACAAAGAAAAAGGCTTTGAAAATGACCCTGTTAGATGTCCTGAATGTAGAAGAGCTAGAAAAGCTGAGAGAAATAATAGAGAAAGAAGATTCTAACGAATTCCCAGAGAGGCTTATAACCTCTCTTTTTTAATTTAAAAAATTTTAATATTTTACCTTCATTTGCGAATACTATAAATAGTTAAAGTTGATTTAACAAATGTTACCCAAAGAAAATATGAGGAGGAAAAAACATGAGCATACTAAGATGGATAGGTGGCTTTGTCGTATTTTTTTGGTTACTGGGTTTATTATTCAGAATTGGTGGTTCCTTAATCAACATACTATTAGTAGTAGCTGCAGTTATTTTTATAGTAGATGTTATTTTTGGCCGTGACAGATCTAAATAATATTAAAATATTTTGCTATCATCAACTAATACTATTCTTCCTTAGAACATATACCTTGAATCTAGAAAAGGCTTTTCCCAGCATTGCTGTGAAAAGCCTTAATAAATTTAATCTTCACTTTTACCTACATCAGATAAAATAATTCCTTTATTATGTTCTAAGGCCCAATTTATACCCCATTCGTTCTGGAATATTAAGAGCTTTCTTTCTTTTAAATCTGTTACCTTTTTAGTATCGCTAGTAATATTTAAACTATCCATATCAAAATCTTCATTTTCAATCCATCTAATATATCTAAAGGGTAGTCTTTCTATTTTTATATCTACTCCATATTCCCTTTTTAATCTATATTCAAGGACTTCCAACTGAAGGACACCAACTACTCCTACGATAACTTCTTCCATCCCTATGAACAATTCTTTGAAAACTTGGATAGCTCCTTCTTGTGAAATTTGGGTTATTCCTTTAACAAATTGCTTTCTTTTCATAGTATCCAGTGGTCTAACCCTAGCAAAATGTTCAGGAGCAAAGGATGGTATTCCCTCAAACTTGAATTTACTTCCTTCTATCAAGCTATCACCAATACTAAAGATACCTGGATCAAAAACTCCAATAATATCTCCTGCATAGGCTTCTTCTACAATTTCCCTATCCTGTGCCATAAATTGTTGAGGCTGAGTCAATCTTACCTTATTACCACCTTGAATATGATTAACTTCCATTCCCTTTCTAAACTTGCCAGAGCAGATTCTCATGAAGGCAATTCTGTCTCTGTGAGCAGGATTCATATTAGCCTGTATTTTAAAGACAAAAGCAGAAAACTTATCACTAAATACATCTAACTGACCTTCTGAAGTATTCCTAGGTAAAGGTGGTTTAGTCATCTTTAAAAAGTGACGTAAAAACGGCTCTACACCGAAATTAGTTAAGGCACTACCGAAGAATACAGGAGTTAATTCCCCAACTTCCACCTTTTTTTGGTCAAATTCATCTCCAGCTATGTCTAACAACTCTATATCTTCCATAAGCTTATTGTGAAGCTCTTCACCTAATAAGTCATTAAACACCTTATCATCTAGGCTAGCTTTTACTGATTCAACAGCTAGCTGGCCATGTTTTCCACCATTGAAAACCTGAATAGTATTCTCGTCTCTTTCAAAAACACCTCTAAAGTCTGCCCCTGAACCGATAGGCCAATTCATAGGATAGGACTTGATTCCTAAAACATTTTCTATTTCTTCTAATAATTCAAAGGGATCTCTACTTTCCCTATCCATCTTATTAATGAAGGTGAATACCGGTATTCCCCTTAAACTGCAAACATGGAACAACTTTTTAGTTTGCTCTTCCACACCTTTAGCCGCATCTATTACCATTACTGCACTATCTGCAGCCATTAAGGTTCTATAAGTATCTTCACTAAAATCTTGGTGGCCTGGGGTATCTAATATATTTATACAAAAACCATCATAGTTAAACTGCATAACTGATGAGGTTACAGATATACCTCTTTGCTTTTCTATTTCCATCCAGTCAGAAACTGCATGTCTTGACGCCTTTCGTGCCTTAACAGACCCAGCCAATCTTATAGCTCCTCCATATAAAAGAAACTTCTCTGTAAGTGTTGTCTTACCAGCGTCCGGGTGAGATATTATGGCAAAGGTTCTTCTTCTTTCAATTTCTCTTATCAAATCCTCCACAGTGTCTCTCCTCTTTCTTTTTAATTGATTTTCTTCCTAGAAATCTTTCACATCTATATTTATTATATCCATTTCCTATCTAAGCTTTTAAATATTCTTTAAATTTGATATAATCCCATTATGATTTATAAAGTATCTTTTATAAACCTTATAAATTATAACAGTTTCATGAAAATTATACAACTGCAATTTTAGGAGGAAACAACAATGTATAAACTAGTCGCCTTAGATATGGACGGTACCTTACTTAGGAAAGATAAAACAATTTCTAAAAGAACTTTCGATGCAATACAAGCAGCTAGACAACGGGGTGTAAAAGTAGTACTAGCTACAGGGAGGCCAGTTATGGGCATAGAGTCTTATCTTGAATACCTAGGCCTGGACCAGGACGATGAATACGCCATAACTTTTAATGGTTCTGCTGTACAAAGAGGCAAGTCTGGCCAGATGCTTTTTGAAAAATTCATGACTGGTGAAGATCTTCATAGCCTATATAAATTAAGTGAAAAATATGGTTTAAATATTCATGCCTTCGATGAAAGCGGTCGACTAATAACCCCTCGACCAAACAAGTTTACAGATATTGAAGCTGAAATCAACAAAATTCAAGTTTATATTGAAGATTTTTCTACTATCAAAGATAGTGACCAAATAATAAAAGTTATGATTGTAGATGAACCTGAAAAGTTAGATCTACTAACTAAAGAGATTCCACAAGAGTACCTTTCTAAATTTTCTATTATGAGAAGCTCAGATATATTTCTTGAATTTGTACCACTAGGAATTAATAAAAGCATAGGCTTGTCTGTCCTTAGTGAAAAATTAAATATTCCTAGGGAAGAAATAATTGCTGTTGGAGATGCTGGCAACGATATAGATATGATAAAATATGCTGGTCTTGGAGTAGCCATGAACAATGCTTTTCCACAGGTGAAAGAAGTTGCAGACTATATAACAGCAAGCAATGATGATGACGGTGTTGCTAAAGTTATTGAAAAATTTATACTAGCTGAATAAACTTTTCTTATCCATAATTTTTTAAAATTCTTCATTTATTCTAAACAATAGGTTATTATAGTTATAGGTAAATAATATTAGGAGTTGATCTATATGAACCCAGTGGCCTTTAATATATATGGCTTACCAATTCGATGGTATGGCCTGCTAATTTCCACAGGAATGATTCTAGCTATTTGTCTTTCTTATTTCACCTGTAAATGGAGAAATGTAGACTTTGATTCTCTATTAGATGTGGCCCTTTTAGGTATTCCTTTTGGAATAATCGGTGCTAGATTATATTATGTAATTATGGAATTTGATCAATATAAAGACAATCTTTTAGATATCTTTAATATAAGACAGGGTGGCCTGGCCATACATGGGGGAGTAATACTAGCCTTACTTGTGTCCTATATCTATACTAGACGTAAGAAATATGATTTTTGGTCCATGGCAGATATAGCAGCCCCTTCTATAATTTTAGCCCAAGCCATTGGACGGTGGGGCAACTTTATGAATAGCGAGGCTCATGGCGGAGAAGTATCTAAGGAATTTATAAGTAAATTTCCTCAGTTTATTCAAAAAGGAATGTATATCGAAGGTGCTTACTACCACCCTACCTTTTTGTATGAATCACTATGGAATATCTTGGTTTGCATAATCTTATTAATACTATTGAAAAAAAACAAAAAAAGAGGCCTTGTAATATTCTCCTATATGGGACTTTATTCTATAGCCCGATACTTTATAGAAGGCTTGAGAACAGACAGCTTATGGTTAGGTCCCTTTAGAGTGGCTCAGCTAGTTAGTTTAGCAGGAATATTTTTATGGTTAGCCTTTCTTGTATATGCAAAACTTAAAAAAGAAAAAGCAGCAGATTAAGAACTGTTGCTTTTTCTTTTGCCAGCTTTCTATTTAGCTGGCGGTATTAAACCAATCTTCCTTTGCATTTTTCTTAAGGTCTTCATAGACATATAATAAGCTTTTTCAGCCCCTGCCTTATAAATCTTTTCAAGGTAGGCCTTATCAGCTAAAATATCCTTTACCTTCTTTTGTATAGGCTCTAACTCAGCCACTATGGCCTCCTCTACATCCTTCTTAAAGTCAGCATAACCCTTGCCTGCATACTTCTTTTCTATTTCCTCTACAGTAACCCCTGTTAAGGAAATTAAGATATTCATAAGGTTTTTAACTCCTGGCTGGTCGTCACTATATCGTACTTCCCCTACGCTATCTGTTACCGCACGGTTTATTTTCTTTCTAATTACTTCTGGTGGGTCCATAATTAGAATATAACCATTAGGATTATCCTCTGACTTAGACATCTTTTTATTTGGATTCTGAAGGTCCATAATCTTTTGGCCTGTAGTAGCTATGTAGGGTTCTGGAATTGTGAAAGTAGGACTATATAAATTGTTAAATCTATTAGCTATATCTCTAGCTAATTCTATGTGCTGCTTTTGATCCCTTCCAACTGGTACCAAATCTGCATTGTATAATAGGATGTCTGTTGCCATCAGCACTGGATAGTTAAACAAACCAGCACTTATGCTGTCTCCATATCTTTGGGATTTGTCCTTAAACTGTGTCATTCTGCTAAGCTCACCCATGTAGGTAAAGCAATTTAAGAGCCAAGCTCCTTCGCTGTGGGTAGGAACGTGAGATTGTATAAATAGAGTGTTCTTTTCTGGTTCTAAGCCAGAAGCTATATAAATAGCTAATACCTCTAAGGTTCTTTGCCTTAACTCTTTAGGCTCCTGCTTTACCGTAATAGCGTGTAAATCTACAACACAATACAAACATTCATATTGATCCTGCAACTTGACCCAATTCTTAATAGCCCCAATATAATTACCAAGGGTTAGAGAGCCTGACGGTTGTATTCCGCTGAATATTATTTTTTTTCTTTCGTCCACTTAAATCCCTCCATGTTTTTAATATGAATAAAAGCCCTATGGAAAAACCATAGGGCGAAATGTCGCGGTACCACCTAATTCAAGAAGTATATTACCTCTCCTCTTTCGGAATATAATTCCACACTCTATAACGGGAGCACCGTATGAGACTACTAAAACTTCATCTTTAATCTCAGAGACCCATTCAATTTATACATAACTATCACTTTCCACCCACTGTGACTCTCTGTAAGTCTGTTTATAAATTTACTTGCTTCTCTTCAACGACTTTAGAAATATGTTCCTCATAAAAATATTATAACTTTATCTTCTTTATGTCAATAGATAGAATGGTTTTAAGCCTTCCAAAGTCCATGCAAGTTGCAGTATTCTCTAACTGTTCTTACATCTTCATCAATCTGGAAAAATGCCTCTGGCTTATCAGCAGGAGTTAAATCTTTTCTGTAAGTCTTAGTATCTGTGATAACTTCAATCCACATAATGTAATGTTCTTCAGTCATTGGATGTTCTACAGAACCTACTGTAACCTTAACACCACCGTCAACCTTTTCCACTACAGGAACATGTTTTTCTTGAGCTGCATCCACTGTATTTTCTTTTAATAGTTTCATAGGCTGATCACAACAGTGTAAAGGCCCAGGACCGTTATTAATCACTTCAATAATATTTTTGCATACCTCACATTTGTAAACTTCATGTTTAGCTGTCATTTGAAAACCTCCTCTTTAATTAAGAATTATTATTTATAAATTATTTTTATTATACTATATTTTACCTCAATTAGCCAGCCTTTGCAAATACCTTGTATTAATATATACAAAATTTCAATTAATATACCCTTTATATTTTTACTATAACTTGATGTTCACCTTCCTTTAGCCATGGAATAAGATTGCCTGAGAGCTTTTCACCGTCCAAACTAATATATTTT
>JAAYTB010000033.1 GCA_012523855.1 Clostridia bacterium | reverse complement strand
AGGGCGTTGAAATATTTAAAGAATTAGGAATAATTAAAGAGTAAACAAGCTAATGCTATATTGAGTAATGGGTGGGGGTAAGGAATGGAAGTACTGGCTACAGGGGAAAAAATAAAGAGGGCTAGGGTTTATAAAGGATTAACCTTAAAAGAAATGTGCGGAGAAGGTTTATCTATTTCTAAATTAAGTTGTATAGAAAACAATAAGATTAAAGCGGAACCTGAAGTTTTGCAGTACATTTCTAAAAAGCTAGATATAGATTATGCTTATTTAATTGAGAGCACCAAAACACAGCTGGAAAGAAATTTGAAAACCCTAAAAAACAGGAAAAGTGTAGAAGATTATGAAGAGGCTTTAATTTATAGTCTAAACTTTTCCTTAAAAAGTGATTATTATAATTTGGCCTTTGAATTTATCCATCTTTTATTTTTATATTATTTAGAGATAAAAGCAAGTGATAAAATTCAAGATATAACCACGACTTATTATCATATTTGCTATAAGTTAGGAAAGGATGACTATTACCTCGTCTATTACTCTGATATGGGCAAGTATTTATATATGTCTAAGGAGTATGACCAAGGGATAATATATTATAATTTGTCCAGAAATATGATAGGGGAAGATATCAATGAAAAGGAAATGAAGTTGGCGGAAATCATATACAATGAGATACTATGTTACCTTTCCATGAAAGATTTTTCTTCTATTGATAAGTTAGCCTTTCAGCTAGATGCACTGGTAGATAAGATAAAAGATCAGGACTTGTTAGGAAAGGTATACCATGTGCTGGCGGTAGTTTTCGTAACTATAGATGAGGATAAATTTAAGGAATATGAGGTAAAGACTTACCAATACTACCAGGGTATGGAGGACAAGATCTGTAAAGTTATGTTGGACTTTGCATTTGCTATGATTTATATGGATTTAAAAGATCAGGGAATTGAATATATAAGACGGGGCTTAGACTTATGTTACCAGTGTGAAGAATCTATAAGGGTTAAATATATAGTCAATTGTATTGGCAGGTTAATGGAAAATCATATCTTTGATTTAGCAGAAGAATTTTGCGATATGGCTTTAAACTATGCCATTAAATCTGGGAATGGTAAACATATTGAAAAAGCATACTATTATAAAGCAGTTCTTTTAGAGAAGAAAGGCAAGAGTGAAGAGGCTGAAATGTATATGAATCTTTCCCTAGATGCCCTTTTTAAACATGGAAGCAAAAGTGAAAAAATTAACAGATACATTAATGTGGCTAATATGTACTATAAACTTGGAGGGGTAAAGGAAGCTCTTAAATATTTAACATTAGCTATGAGGTTAGAAGATACACTATAAAGTAGATTTTTTAAGAAAGTGTATGTTATTATAGTAGTAAAGATAAGAACTTGGAGGTAGAGTTTAATGGCAATTTTAGTGTGCGGCGGAGCTGGTTACATTGGCAGCCATATGGTATCTTTATTAGCGGAAAGAGGCAAAGAGGTTATTGTAGTAGATAATTTTCAAAAGGGCCATAAAGATGCAGTAAAGGGAAGAAAGATATATGAAGGAGATTTAAGAGATAGAAGTTTTTTAAATAAAGTTTTTTCTGAAAATGAGATAGAAGCAGTTATTGACTTTGCTGCAGATTCATTGGTAGGAGAAAGTGTGGCAGAACCACTAAAATATTTTAACAACAATGTTGCAGGAACTATTAATCTACTAGAAACAATGAAGGACTATGACTGCAAATACATAGTATTCTCCTCTACGGCAGCAACTTATGGAGAGCCAGACAGGGTTCCTATAGAGGAAACTGATAAGACTGAGCCAACTAATCCCTATGGAGAATCAAAGCTTATGGTAGAAAAGGTTCTTAAATGGTCAGCTCAAGCTTACGGGATCAAATATACAGCCCTCCGTTATTTTAATGCGGCAGGAGCCCATCCTTCAGGGGAAATAGGCGAGGACCACAGGCCGGAAACCCATTTGATACCTTTAATAATACAGACAGCCTTAGGGCAAAGAGAAAAAATTATGATCTTTGGAGATGATTATGATACAGAAGACGGTACTTGCGTAAGGGATTATATCCATGTAATGGACCTTTGCCAAGCCCATCTACTGGCTCTAGATAGAATGAAAAATGGAGGAGACAGCGGAATTTTCAATCTAGGAAATGGCAAGGGTTTCTCCGTAAAAGAAGTTATAGAAACTGCCAGAAGAGTCACTGGAAGAGAAATTAAACAAGAGATAGCTGCTAGAAGGGCAGGAGACCCAGCAGTTTTAATTGCTTCCTCTGAAAGAGCTATAGAAGAGTTAGGCTGGAAACCAGAGTTTAACACTTTAGAAAAAATAATAGAAACAGCCTGGAAATGGCATTCAGCACATCCTCAAGGCTACGAAAAGTAAGAGAAATTTTCACATATAAGGCTTTAAAGCTAAGATATAGTTATTCTGAGCTTTAAAAGCCTTTTTTCATGCAATTCCCACCTTTAATTACTGAGAATTAGCTAATGCTATAAATAGATAGCTAATTAATAATTTTAAAGCCTTAACAAATCAGGTGAGCATATGAAAAATATAATAGGTAAAAGAAAGTGGGTAAAAGTAATATGTTCAAAAAGGAAATGGCTTGTAGGTCTATTGGGTATTCTAATACTTCCTTTATTCTTTTATTT
>JAAYTB010000032.1 GCA_012523855.1 Clostridia bacterium | reverse complement strand
TATGTGAATAGGAATAAATTTCATAAGGCTAAACATATATACTAAAGTAAAAATACTTTTCAAGCTAAATAAGAAAAATGCAAAAGTCCCCTGCTGAATTGTCAACATTTCCACCTATTTCTTAGGAAAAGGTTCAGCAGTTATTTTTATGTTTATAAAGGACTATTTATTTAATTGAGATAGGAAAAGGGGGGTAAAATGAATAGAAAACTTTATAAAACTAAACAATTGAAAGATGTTAGGGAATTGTTAAAGAGAGCAGCTAAACTATATGGTGATAGAATAGCTTACAAAGAAATCAAGGGTAAAAAACAAATTGAGGACTATTCCTTTATGAGGGTAGAGAAAGATGTAAATGCACTGGGAACAAAGCTTTTGGAAATGGGTCTAAAAGGAAAACACATAGCTATAATAGGAGAAAACTCATATAGATGGGTAATTAGTTATCTTTCCATAGTTGCTGGTTTAGGTGTTGCTGTACCCTTAGATAAGGAGCTGACAGATGAGGACATAGCAAAACAGCTTATTAAGTGTGATGCTGAGGTAATAATTTTTTCAAAGACTTTTGCAGCTAGTATGGAGAAGATTATTTCTAACTGTCCTAATGTGAAGACTTGTATAGTTATGGACTCAGATGATAACTATAAGCAGTTTATTCACTTTGAAAAATTGATTAAAGATGGAAGGAAATTATTAAGAAAAGGTAATAAGAAGTACCTAGAACTTCCTATAAACAACAAAGAACTGTGTGAAATAGTCTTTACTTCTGGAACAACTGGTGCCAACAAAGGTGTTATGTTGAGTAATAAAAATATAATGTCTGTAATATATGCCTCCTTGTCACATATTAAAGCTACTGGAGTAAGCTTTTCTGTTCTTCCAATCAATCATACTTATGAATGCAGTTGCCACATACTTGGTGGTATGTATAGTGGACTTACTATATGCTTCAACGACAGTTTAAAGAGAGTTTCAAGAAATATGACCTTGTTTAAACCTAATATGTCAATTATGGTGCCATTATTTCTTGAATCTATGTATAAAAATATATGGAAGGAAGCTAAAAAGAATCATTTGACTAATTATTTAAAATACGGGATCAAGTTTAGCAATTTTATTAGAAAGTTTGGCCTAGATAAAAGACGTAAATACTTCAAACCTATATTGGAGAATTTTGGTGGAAATTTAGATCAGATTGTATGTGGTGGAGCTCCGCTGCGGACAGAAATCATAAAGGCCTTAGATGATATTGGCTTAAATATAGTAAATGGTTATGGCATAACTGAATGTGGCCCCTTGGTAGCTAGTAATTCAACTAGCTGGAAAAGGTATGGCTCTGTAGGACGAGTAGTACCTTGTTGTCAAGTAAGAATTGACAATCCAGACAGGAAAGGAGTAGGGGAAGTTCAAGTAAAAGGGGATAATGTTATGCTTGGCTATTATAATGATGAAGAAAGTACAAGGTTTTCCTTTACTGAAGATGGTTGGTTTAAGACTGGAGATTTAGGTTACCTGGATAGGCAAAATTTTTTGTATATCTGCGGAAGGGTTAAGAACTTGATTATTTTGCCAAATGGCAAGAATGTATACCCAGAAGAAATAGAAGACAAAATTGTTGAGAAATTGCCTTATGTGAAGGAAGTGGTTGTATACGGTCCTAAGTGTGGTGAAGGTAATGAAGAAAGTATAAATGCATTAGTATACATTGACAAAGAGTATTGTAATATTAATGGGATAATTAATCATAAGGAGAAACTAGACAAGGATATTAGAATTGTAAATCGGGAATTGCCTGCTTACAAGAGGATTGCCAATGTAACTATTAAAAATACAGAGTTTATTAAAACTACTACAAAAAAAATAAAAAGGTCATTAATTATGGAGGAGAGTGTTGAAAATGCTTAAGATTGTAAAAAATACTGTACAGGAATTTGTGGATCTAGATGAGGTTGAGATTACAGAAAAAACTCATTTTGTTAAGGAGCTGAAACTTACATCTTATGACATAGTTAGTATTGTAGGAAAGTTAGAGGAAGATTTAGATATAGAAATTCCTGATAGAGAAATAAGCAGCCTTGAAACAGTGGGGGATCTTTTGGAATATTTAAGTAAGAAATCAGCATGATTTATAGGCTGAAAGTTCATAGTTTTTTAGGCAGAGATAATCCTGATTTAGTCAGGTCTTTGTCTAAAAAAATTTTGTCTTATGCCTTGCTAAGAGAGGAAGGTATAGATTATGAAAAAGAAGCCCTTGTTCGTAACTTCTGGGGTAAGCCAATGCTGAAAGATTACCCACATATTCATTATAATATTAGCCACTGTGAAAATTATGTGGCCTGTGTTACTTCTTCTCAATATGAAGTAGGAATTGATGTGGAAAGAGTTCGAGATTTTAATGAATTTGCAGCTAGAAGAGCTTGTAGCCAAGAAGAGCTGGAGAGAATATATTCAAAGGAAGATCCTAATAGGGAATTTTTCAGGTATTGGACCTTAAAAGAAAGCTATATAAAAGCCATTGGAAGAGGACTTGCCTTTCCAATGAAAAAGGTAATTTTTAACATTAACAATGATGGTGAAATAGTTACAGATTTACCGGATTGTAGATTTATATTATTGGAAGATGAAAAAAATTCATTACAGCTGTTTGTTATATGAATATATATTAAAGGAAGTGAATTATGGGAGGATATATAGAATTTAAAAATGTTAAAAAAGTATACAAAATGGGCGAAGTAGAAATTGAGGCTTTGGCAGGGGTAGATTTTACTATTAATAAAGGGGAATTTGTCATTATAGCTGGAGCTAGTGGTGCAGGAAAAAGTACCATTCTTAATATATTAGGAGGAATGGATAATCTGACCTCAGGTAAGGTTATAGTTGATGGAGCTGTTGTTAGTAAGTACAGTGAGAAGGAAATGATTGGCTATAGGCGTAACGATGTAGGCTTTGTCTTTCAGTTTTACAACCTTGTGCCAAATCTAACAGCTAAGGAAAATGTGGAGCTGGCATCTCAGGTTAGTAAAAATCCACTTGATATTGACCAAGTTATTTCAGATGTAGGCCTTAGTAACAGAAAGATGAACTTTCCAGCCCAACTTTCTGGTGGTGAACAACAAAGGGTGGCTATAGCAAGGGCTTTAGCAAAGAATCCAAAACTTTTGTTGTGTGATGAGCCTACAGGAGCATTAGATTATAAGACAGGAAAGGCCATTCTAAAATTATTGCAGGATACCTGTCGAAAAACAGGGATGACTGTAATTATTATAACCCATAATCTTGCTCTTTCAGCTATTGGTGAAAAAGTTATAAAAGTTAAAAGTGGTAAAATCGAATCGGTGGAAATAAACAGTAAGCCAATGGATGTGGAAAAGGTGGAATGGTAATATGGGAAGTTCATTGTGGAAAGATTTTTTCCGAGAAATTAAAAAATCCTTTAGCCGTTTTATATCCATTTTTACCATTGTATTTATAGGAGTAGGCTTTTTTGCAGGAGTTAAATCTACAGCTCCCAATATGAAGAAGTCTATGGATTCATATTATGATGAATATAATTTAATGGATATTCGTATTATGTCCACTCTAGGACTAACAGAAGATGATATTAGTGCCATTGAGAAAATTGATGGTGTATTAGGGGTGCAAGCAGGGTATTTTACAGATGTGGTTACTACTGTTAATTCTAATGAGTTGGTCTTAAAAGTTCATAGTATGCCCTCTAAGATAAAATCAGGAGATAAAGATGATATTATCAATGCCGTTAAATTAATAGAAGGAAGATATCCGGAAAAATCTGGAGAGTGTATAATTGAAGAATCTATTTTTATAGATTATGGCTTTTCAATAGGAGATACTATAAAGGTTGGCTCTGGAAAGGAAGTAGAAACAACTAAGGACACATTAGTAACTGATAAATATACAATTGTAGGTAAAGCTATAACTCCTTATTATCTTTCATATGAAAAGGGAAGTTCAGAAATAGGCAGTGGAACTGTTAATAGTTACATTATGGTTCTAGAGGAGGATTTTAAGATTCCCGTATATACGGAAGCTTTGGTTACAGTTAAAGATGCAAAAGCTTTAAATTCTTATAATAAAGAATATAAGGAATGTGTAACTAAGGTTGTAACTGCTCTTGAAAATCTAGGATTTGATAGAAGCGGTATTAGATTGGAAGAAATAAAAAAGATGGCCAAAGAGGAATTGGATAAGGCTACTAAGGAATATAATGAGCAAAAAAACCTCTATGATGAAGAAATTAAAAAAGCTGAAGAGGAATTAAGTAATTCTCTAGCAAAGATTTCTGAAGGTGAAGCTAAGCTTGCTACTGAAAGGAAAAATTTTCAGGAAAATTATGAACAAGGAAGAAAACAGATTAAAGAGGGAGAAGAGAAATTAGCTAAGGGCGAGGCAGAATATGCCCAGGGGGCAAAAGAGCTAAATGAAGCAAAAGCCAAATATGGTGAGGATTTAGAGATGCTTAACAATGGTACTACAACTATCAATGCTAGGCGGGAGGAAGCAGAGAAGGAAATTGAAAGTCTTAAGAAAAGATTAGAAGATCCTAATCTAAGCGAGGAAGACAAGGAGAGTACCCAGGCCCTAATTAGCTCCTATGAAGAATTTTTGAAGCTTACAGAAAGTGGAGTGGAATCCCTTAACGATTTTAACAATTATGCTCAAGGACAAGTTACTGGGGCAGAGGAAGAACTTAAGGCAGCAAGAAGGGAATTGGATAAGGCTGCAGCAGAACTTGCAAGTGGAAAAAAACAACTGGCTGCAGGAAAAAGGGAAGCTGAAACTAAATTTGCTACAGCAGAAAAAGAGCTAGCAGAAGGAAAAGTAAAATATGAGGAAGGGAAAAAAACATTAGAAAAAGAAAAAACAGAAGGAGAAAAGAAGTTAGAAGAGGGAAAGGAAAAAATTATTCGAGCGGAAAATGAAATAGAAAAGTTGTCTGAGCCACAATGGTATGTATTGGACAGGGATTCTCATTATAGTTTTGTGGATTATGGTAAAACAGCAGATAGAATAGATTCAATAGCCAAGATTTTTCCTGTATTCTTTTTTCTTGTAGCAGCTTTAGTTTGCTTAACAACTATGACTAGAATGGTAGACGAGCAAAGAGGGATCATTGGAACATATAAGGCTCTTGGTTACAGTAATCAAGCCATCGCATCAAAGTACGTCCTCTACGCAGCTATAGCCAGCATTCTTGGTGGCAGCTTTGGATTGATTTTTGGCTTGTCTGTATTTCCTATTACCCTTTACAAGGCATGGTCTATGATGTACACCCTGCCTCCAATGGAAACTGTTAGACAAGTACCCTTAATGGTAGTAAGTCTTCTAATAGGAGTTTTAGTAACTACTCTTTCTGCACTAGGTGCTTGTGTTAAGGAATTAAAAGAAGTTCCTTCCTTATTAATGAGGCCTAAGGCACCTAAAGCTGGAAAGAAGATCTTCCTAGAAAGAATAAACTTTATATGGAAACGAATGTCTTTTTCCTATAAGGTTACTGCTAGAAATATATTTAGATATAAAAAGAGGTTCTTTATGACCATTATAGGTATCGCTGGATGTACGGCACTCTTGTTAGCAGGCTTTGGATTGAGCGATTCTATTAGCCAGGTAGTAAACAAGCAATATAAGGAGATCTTTACTTACAACTTAAACATGAAGTTTGCTACTGGAGCTGAGGATGAAGGCAAAGAAAGGGTAATGAATAAGCTTGATGAAAATAAGAATGTAAAATCCTATTTAGCCAGTAGTCAATATAACGGTAAGGTGAAAGGTGATAAGGATGAAATAGGACTAACATTGATAATACCTACAGATATGGAAAAGTTCACTGACTATATTAGCCTAAGAGATAGAAATAGTCATAGAAAAATAAGTATACCAAAGAAAGGTATAGTTATAAACGAAAAGCTAGTCAAGGAACTGAATGTCAAAAAAGGGGACGCCATAGAAATGGATAATGGTGATGGCGCTAGGAGAAAGGTAGAAATAGCTGATATAACAGAAAATTATGTTTTTCACTATGGATATATGTCTCCTGAATACTATAAGGAAATATATAGATTAAATCCAAAGGTAAATAGTCTAATGATAAAACTAAAAAATCCTGGAGCTTCTGAAGAAAGTGAATTGGGAATCGTACTAATTAAGGATAGTGATGTTGCTTCTGTTGAATACTATTCAGCAGCTGCTGACACCTTTGAAGATTCTGTTGAAGTACTAAATAGTATAGTTATTCTCATTATTATTTCTGCCGGTTTGTTAGCCTTTGTTGTCTTATACAATCTGACTAATATAAATATAGGGGAAAGAATTAGAGAAATTGCAACTATTAAAGTTTTAGGTTTCTACAATAGAGAGGTTTCAGCTTATGTATATAGAGAAAATATAATATTATCTCTAATTGGATCTATAGTAGGTCTATTTATAGGAATTATTCTTCATAGGTTCATAATGGTTTCAATTGAGCAGGATGGAGTAATGTTTGGTAATCATATAGACAGTATCAGTTTCCTCTATTCTTTTATAATTACTATGGTCTTTGTAATACTAGTAGATTTATTTATGTATAGGAAATTGAAAAAGATACCTATGGTAGAGTCCTTAAAGTCAGTAGAATAAATATAATTTATGGGAGAAGGTACAGTATGGAAAGGAAGTATTATGATTTAACTGCAGCTCAGAATATACTTTTTTTTAGCCAGAAGTATACAATTCATAAGCAGGTAAATAATGTGTGCACCTCAGTGTTGGTGGACAAGGAGCTAGATTTAGACAGATTAAAGAAGGCTATAGAAATAGCCTATGACAGGAATGATGCCTTAAGGATTCGTATTGTTAAGGTAGATAAAAGTATGAAACAATATTTTGAGGATAAGGCAGATTCTCATATAGAATTCTTGGACTTTACTGGTAAGACCCGGGATCAAATGGAAAAGAAACTTTATAAAATAGCCAGTAAGCCTGTTACAGTTTGGGGAAAACCTTTGAGTAAGACATATATGATCCGTTCTTATGATGGAAGAACTGGCTTATACTTTGTAGTAAGCCATATGATAATGGATTCTTGGGCTATAACCACCTTTTTTAAAGACGTTTTTGGAATTTATTTATCACTTGAAGAAGGTAAGGATCTACCTAAGCCCTTAAAGTCCTTTGAAAAACTTCTTATTGAGGATTTAAATTATAAAAATACTAAAAAGTATAAAGTAGATCGTGAATTTTGGGAAAAAGAATTTCAAAAGTATCAAGAGCCTATTTATACAAGTGTAAATGGATATAATGTACTGGAGGACTTTAGGAAAAAGAAAAAGGATAGCAACTTAAGGTATTTAGGGACCATTAATTTATTACGTACCAAGGCCAAACATGCAGTATTGACCTTCCATAAGGAATTAGTTGAAAAAATGGAGGCCTATTGCTTAGCTAATAGGGTATCTATGCAATCTTTAGTATTGCTAGCTTTCAGAAGTTATTTTTCTAAGGTTAATAGAAGGGAAAAAGACATCTTTTTTCATACAGTAATAGCTCGAAGAGGAACCTTAGCAGAAAAGAATACTGGTGGTAGCAGAGTTTATTTTATGCCTTTTAGAACTATTTTTAATGAAGATGAAACTTTCAAGAAAGCCTGTGAGATTATAAATGAAAAGCAAACAACTATCTATCGTCACTCTTCTATTGATCCATTAGAAGTTATGTCTATATGGAAAGGTATATATGACTTGCCTCAAATAGGAGCATACTCAGGAGCATCGGTAACTTTCCAGCCGGTAAAATTAGTTTTACCGGGGCAGGATATTAAAATTGAAAGCAAGTGGTATGGTAACGGGGCGGCATCCCAGGATCTTTATCTTACAGTTATGGATGGTGACGGGACAGGTTCCCTAAAGTTTTACTATGAATATCTAGTTCACAAGGTACCATTAGAAAACATAGAAAAGTTACATGAATATATGATTAAAGCTATAGAGGCTGGTATTGCTAACAATGAAATAACAATAGGTGAATTATTATCAATAGAATAAAGGAAGGTATATTAAAAACCGGTGAAGTTTAAAATTTCGCCGGTTTTTCCTAATCTTTATTAATAATTGTCTATCCTTAAGCATAAGATTTATAGAAATTATATATGGCAAGCTTTCAAATTGGATTCCTATATATCCAATAATTAAGGGGGAAAGATAGTATGCAGAATACTTACTTATTAGATAAGATATCAAACTCAATTAAGGATATTTGTAGTGGTAAAAAAATTAGGCGTATTAATGAGTTTACCATTGTAGTAAATTACAATAGTAATGTAAATGAGGAGAATTTAAGGGAACATTTAATTCAATATAATAAGGAGCATATAGCTGAAAGGTTAAAGATAAAAATACAAAGGGAGGATATAGAAGAAGAAACGGCTATAATTCACAGTATTCAAGGAGAAACATGCTAATGTCTAAAAGTTGATATATTTATGATAATTAAGAGAAGGGTTGAGCTTATAAGAAATCTCAATCCTTCTCTCTTTCTATTAAAGTATTAAAGTTAAAAGTTACAATATATGAGAAATTAAAAAAATAAATGACAATAAATAGACCCTATGATAAAATAAAGAAACAGGGGCTTGTAAGATTTGTGTTGATAAGTTAATAAGTTAATAAGTAGAAGGGGAGAAAGGTTATGCAAAGAAAAAAAGCAAGCAGGATGTCAGTCTTAAATATTGGGATAGCCCTAATAAATATAATAGTATTCTCACCAGGGCTAATGGCCGTTAAAATCACAGGGTCTACTGCCCTTGCTACTGCTTTTGGTATAACGGTACTATTTATGAGTTGCCTTGTGTTTTTTTATGGCAATTACAAGATTTTAACTGGTCAAGTGAGAAAAATAAAAACTAGAGAAATACAAAGCAGGGAAGATTTTATATATGCACTGGAGCAAAACAAGTATAAAAAAACCTTTTCTAATGATATTCAGATTATTTTAGATCAAATAGAAAGGTTC
The DNA here is from genome assembly GCA_012523855.1 of Clostridia bacterium. Classification (GTDB taxonomy): domain Bacteria; phylum Bacillota; class Clostridia; order Clostridiales; family Clostridiaceae; genus Clostridium_AU. The sequence goes on along the minus strand of JAAYTB010000032.1, from coordinate 14,193 downwards.
CAAAAGAAAAAGCTAACTATAAAGGATGTTCTTCTTCAAAAGTTTGATAGGAATGAAATGAGTTTTGGGAAGTTTCATGGAAGCATCTTAAATGTAGAAGAAATATTTTTTATTAATGTAAAAAGTATAATTAATAAAATTAATGCCTTTGACCAATGTGAGTACAATAAGATTAAGGATGGAAGCTTAGCAGGTAAGTTTTCAAAACAATTTATTGACAGTAAATTAGCTATATATAATGAATACATTTCCTTTGTAAAGTCTTCTTTAGAGGATAATGAGGAAATCATATTAAAGTTAGACAGGCTCCTTTTAGAAGTAAGCAATTTTAATAGCCTAGAAGAAGGAGAATTAGAAAATATGGCCGCAATAAAGGAAATAGATGAATTAATAGAAAAAACACGGTTGTATAAATATTAAGAAGGAGTGAAGCTAATAATGAGAAAAGAAAACAATAATGGTAAAGTTTTTAGTGTGTTGATAGCTATTGGTCTAGTAGTTTTTGGAATTATATATATGGGTATTTCATTAACTAAAAATTTAGGTAAAAGTAAGGATGTAATAAGCAAGGAAAAAACCTTAGAAGTACTGAATGATCTCTATGACGATATTACTGTAAACAAGGTGGAAGCTAGAAAGGCTCACGTGGAGTTGGAGACTACAGATCTTAAAGATGCCTTGCCAGACATTTCCAAATACCCGGCCCAAGTAGAAAATACTACAAATATCTTTATAGAAATATTTTCTTCCCCTGAAAAAGCTGGTGAAGATAAGGATAGCTGGTTAATTAAGGTGGCGGAAGATTTCAATAAGGCAGGAGTTACTGTTAATGGAAAAGCTGCTTCTGTTAGAATAAGAAGTATGGCTTCAGGAATGGCAATGGACTATATAGTTTCAGGAAAATATCAGCCTGATGCCTATACTCCATCAAATGAGCTTTGGGGAGAAATGATGAAAGCTCAAGGAAGTAAGGTAACTTTAGTAGAAAAAAGGCTGGTAGGAAATGTATCTGGTGTACTTATGTCCAAGAAAAAGTACGATGAATTAATGGAGAAGTATGGTTCTATTAATTTGAAGAACATTACTGAAGCAGTAGCAGAAAATAAAATTGCTATGGGATACACTAATCCTTTTGCCAGCTCAACAGGTCTTAATTTTCTAATTTCTACTTTAAGCACTTTTGATATAAAAGACCCTTTAAGCGATAAGGCTGTAGAAGGTTTTGAAAAGTTCCAAACAAATATACCTTTTGTAGCATATACTACAATGCAAATGCGAGAGTCAGCCAAATCAGGAGTTCTTGATGGCTTTATTATGGAATATCAAACTTACATTAATGCAGCAGATTTAAAATCCCAATATGTTTTTACCCCTTTTGGTTATAGACACGATAGTCCCTTGTACGGTATTGGAGACTTATCCGATGATAAAAAAGAAATATTAAATAAGTTTGTTGAGTTTTGCAAGAATGAAAAATATCAAAAGTTGGCCAAGGAATATGGATTTAATGAATTGGACAACTATAAGTCGGAAGTGGCTGAAGTAAGTGGTGATGTTATTTCTCAGGCTCAGAGATTATGGAAAGAAAAGAAAAACCTAAACCAAGAGATTGTGGCAGTCTTTGTAGCAGATGTATCAGGAAGTATGGCTGGGGAGCCATTAAATAAACTTAAGCAATCTCTAATAAGTAGCTCTCAGTATATAGGAAAAGAAAATTCTATTGGATTAGTAACATTCTCTAGCGAAGTTAATGTGAATCTGCCTATAGGAAAATTTGACTTAAATCATAGGTCTTTGTTCACAGGAGCTGTAACTGACATGCAAGCAGAAGGAGGCACTGCTATGTATGACGGCATAATAGTAGGTACAAAAATGTTGATGGAGGAAAAGGAGAAAAATCCTGATGCTAAATTCATGCTTTTTGTACTTAGTGATGGGGAAACTAATGTAGGACATTCATTAAATCATGTAGAAGATATAATCAAAAATTTAAAAATACCAGTTTACACTATAGGCTATAATGCTAACATTAAAGCTTTGTCATCTATTTCAGCTATTAATGAAGCAGCTAGTATTAATGCAGATTCAGACGACGTGGTTTATAAGTTAGGAAGTTTATTTAATGCAGAAATGTAAAGTAAGGGGGATGTATTATGGGTTTTTCAATGGAGGTAGTTGACACGGAAGCTATAAAGGAGGAAATTGTTGAACAGGTAAAGCCAGTTCCAGAAGAAGTTAAAAAACTAAAGGAACAAGCAGAAAAGAATGCCAACCAATTAATTAATCTAAATATGGATTCTATAGAGGAAAGAAAGTCTATAGTAAAAACTATTGATGAATTTGGCTTAGATACTATACAAAAATCAGCTAATAAGAATTCCTTGTTACAGGTTTCAGTAGGCAGTTTATCTAAAATCGGTGGTGAAAGTGGTCAAGTTGCTCAAGATTTAAGTCAGCTACAGAAGGAAATGAAAGACCTAGACCCTAGTCTTATTGATTTTACTAATAGAGGACTTTTAGGCAAGATCTTTAATCCTATAAGAGCTTATTTTAGTAGATTTGAAAAAGCAGAAGATGTAATAAATGATATTATTAAGTCACTAGATAAGGGGAAGGCAACTCTAAAAAATGATAACACTACCTTAGAAATTGAAGAAGTAGCCCTTAGAGATCTTACTAAAAAACTTAACAAAGAAATTCAGCTAGGAACTATGCTGGATCAAGCTATTTCAAGAGAAATAGAAATAGCAAAGTCTAGGAATGAGGACGAGGATAAGATCAGATTTATATCTGAGGAAATCTTATTTCCTTTAAGACAGAGATTAATGGATATGCAACAGATGGTAGTGGTTAATCATCAGGGAATAATGGCTATAGAAGTATTGCGTAGAAATAACAAGGAGTTAATTAGGGGAGTAGACCGAGCTAAAAATGTTACCGTATCAGCTTTAAGAATTGCAGTGCTAGTTGCTAGTGCCTTGTATAATCAAAAGATTGTACTTAAAAAGATTCAGATCTTAAATGAAACTACTAATAACCTAATAAGCAATACTTCAAAAATGTTAAAAGAACAAGGAGCGGAGATTCACAAACAATCTATGGAGTCAACCTTGTCTGTGGATGCTTTAAAGACAGCCTTCCAAGATGTTCTAGATGCTTTAGATTCTATTAGTGCTTATAAACAAGAGGCTCTTCCAAAGATGAAGGAAACAATAGAGGAATTTAAGGTGTTGTCAGAGAAAGGGGAAAAAGAAATTCAAAAGCTGGAGAAGGGAAGCAAAATAAACAATTATTAGTTTGAAAGATCTTGTTTAAAAGGGATTTTGATATGATACTTCCAAAGTAGACAGTCTAATTAATTAAAATTTGATTAGCTACTTGGAGGTATTTTTTTATGGGAAGAAAAAACTTGTAGCCTAAGTTTCAAGTCTTGTTACTGCCTAGCTAATAGTTGAAGTTTGATAGCAATAAGATTGTAAGTTTTCAATAGCTATGATAAAATAGTCTTCAATTACGAAAATTGTCGAAGAAATATGTAAACATAGGAGGACTAGACATGAAAACTACAGCTATTGTAATTTTTGCTTTGACTTATTTGTTATTGCTGATATTTCCTAAAATAAGGGCATATATAGCCCTAGGATCTGCTACTCTATTTATTATTTTAGGTATTATGCCTATTGACCAAGTATTCGCTGCAGTAGATTGGAATGTTATACTAATGATCGCAGGAACTATGGGAATTGTATTTTTGTTTATAGAATCTAAAATGCCTGCTCTACTGGCAGATATGATTATTGAAAAAGTTCCAAATGTTAAATGGACAATAATTGCCCTATCACTATTTTCAGCTTTGATTTCAGCTTTTGTAGATAATGTGGCTACAGTTCTAATAGTGGCACCAGTAGCTTTAAACATATCAAAAAGACTTAATATTTCTCCAGTGCCTAGCATATTATCCATTGCCGTTGCTTCGAATTTACAGGGTGCAGCCACATTGGTAGGGGATACAACCTCCATACTACTTGGGGGCTATGCTCAGATGAACTTTTTAGACTTCTTTTTCTTTAAAGGAAGATTAGGTATATTTTGGGTGGTGCAGGCTGGGGCTTTGGCGGCTACCTTGATATTGGCATACATATTTAGAAAGGAAAAACAAGAGGTTAAACCATTAGGTAGAACGGAAGTTAAAGATTATTTTCCATCATTTCTTCTTTTAGGAATGATAGCATTGCTTATTACTGCATCATTTTTCCCTAATATGCCTAGGACAATAAATGGAATTATATGTGTTTCCGTATTTGCTTTAGGTCTAATAAGAAGTCTCCTTATAAAAAAAGATAGTGAAGTAATAAAGAAGGCTTTGGCTGAAATAGACTACTTTACCATTCTTCTATTAATCGGATTATTTATTGTTGTTGGAAGTATAACAGAGGCTGGCGTAGTAGATGATATTAGTAATATTTTTATAAAACTCAGCAAGGATAATATATTTGTTATATATACACTTATAGTATGGGGATCGGTGCTTTTTTCAGCTTTTATAGATAATATCCCCTATGTTGCAACTATGCTTCCTGTGGCAAGCAATATCGCTACAATTTTAAATATTGAACCATACATTCTATATTTTGGACTTCTTGTAGGAGCTACTTTAGGTGGAAATTTAACCCCTATTGGAGCTTCCGCCAATATCACAGCTTTAGGTATATTAAGAAAGGAAGGACATGAAGTTACTGCAAAGGAATTTATGAAACTAGGAGTTCCTTTTACATTAGCAGCTGTAATTACTGGATATATTTTGATATGGTTTATGTGGAAAGTATAATAGCCTTTTAAAGCTATCCAATTTCAAAGCTTAATTTAGATGTATAAGATAAGCTTTGAAATTGGATTTTTTTATTTAAATCTAGATGTAGTAAGGGGATAGCGTTTAAATAACAACAAAATATGACAATAAGAATGAGAAAAATGTAGAAATAACTAAAAAAATTTAAAAACATATTGTTTATTAATTAACAATGTGCTAATATCTATTTGGGAATGAAAAAACATTTTTTAAAACAAAATGGAGGGTGAAACATGAAAAAAATATTATCAATTATTTTAGCACCAGTTTTAAGCATGGCTTTACTAGCTGGATGTGGATCAAATGGAAAGGACAGCGATAAAAAGGACAACAAGAAGACTGATAACAAAACAGTTGTTGGAAGTATCGCTAAAATTGGTTTAGGACATGTTACTTCAATAGGAAAATCAAAGGATTTAACAGAAGGCGTTGCTAGTGGACAAGTTGACACAGTTATTGCTGCTGTTGGTTTTGACAAGGATAACAAAGTTGTGAAGATAACAATAGATACAGCTCAAACTAAAGTTGAGTTCGACCAAGACATGAAACTTACATCAGACGTAAATGCTGAAAACAAGACTAAGGTTGAGCTTGGTGATGGATACGGAATGAAAAAGGCATCTTCAATTGGCAAGGAATGGTTTGAACAAATTGCTGCTCTTGAAGATTGGATGATGGGAAAAACAGTTGAAGAAATTAAAGCTGTTAATACTGAAGAAGATGCAGATTTAAAAGCTTCCGTAACAGTAGGTGTTGAGAGCTATGTTCAAGTAGTAGAAGAAGCTTTCGCTAATGCTGTTGCTGTTAATGGTGGAGAAACTTTAGGACTTGGACATGAAATCTCAATTGCTAAGTCAAAGAGTGCAGAAGGCGATAAGGGAGCAGTAGCTCAAGTTGATACTGTTATAATGGTTAGTGCTTTTGATAAAGATGGTAAAGTAGCAGGAGCTATATTAGATACTGCTCAAACAAAAGTTGAATTTGACAAAGACGGAAAAGTAGCTACAGATAAAAATGGCGAATTTAAAACTAAAGTTGAGTTAGGAAACGATTATGGAATGAAGAAGGCATCTTCAATTGGTAAGGAATGGTTTGAACAAGCAGCTGCACTTACTGATTGGATGAAGGGAAAAACAGTTGAAGAAATTAAAGCTGTTAACACTGAAGAAGATGCAGATTTAAAAGCTTCTGTTACAGTAGGAGTTGACTCATACCTTAAGACTCTTGAAGAAGCAAGCAATAAAGCAAAATAATTAATTTTGTTCAATTATTAGGTTGGTTTTCTCGTATATATATTTCCTGTATTTAGGGAAAAAGGGCTGTTGCGCTAAAGTATAATGCAACAGCCCTTTTCAATCTTTTTTAACTTGTTAAAAATCATATATTTTGATAACATAAACAATACTAACTTCAATAATATAAAAGTTCCCAGGAGGTAGCGAAATGTTTCTTAAAAAAATTACAGCTTTCTTTATATCAATAGTATTAATTATGGGTACACTTACTGGATGCCAAGAGAAGTATGAAAAGTATACTGATTCTTTTTTTGATACCTTTGATACGGTGATAACGGTGATGGGCTATACTAAAAGTAAAGAGGAATTTGATTCCTATGTGGAAAAGATTGAAGCTGAATTTATAAGGCTTCACAAACTCTATGACATTTATAACTCTTATGAGGGAATTAACAATATAAAAACTATAAACGATAATGCAGGCATAAAGCCAGTGAAGGTTGAAAAGGAGATAATTGATCTTCTAGTCTTTTCAAAGGAATGGTATAGGACCACAGGAGGAAAGACCAATATTGCTATGGGAGCTGTATTAAAAATATGGCATGATTACAGAAGTGAAGGAAGGGATAATCCTGAAATAGCTAAACTTCCTCCTATGGAAGATTTACAGGAGGCTGTAAAACATACGGATATTGACAAGGTAATTGTGGATGTAGAAAATAGCACTGTTTATCTTGAAGATGAAAAAATGAGTTTGGATGTAGGCTCTATAGCTAAGGGCTATGCTACAGAGTTAGTTACTAAGATGATTATTAAAGAGGGCTTTACTTCTGGTATTATTAATGCCGGTGGCAATGTTAGAACCTTTGGTAAGCCTCTAGATGGCAACCGTGAATATTGGGGAATTGCAGTTCAAAATCCGGATCAATTCATATTATCCAATGAAAGTACTTCTCTAGATACCTTGTTTGTAAATGATAAATCAGTAGTAAGTAGTGGTGACTATCAAAGATATTATGTGGTAGAGGATAAAGTGTATCATCATCTTATCGACCCTAATACCTTAATGCCAGGAGAATATTTTAGGGCTGTGACAGTAGTTACGGAAGATTCAGGCCTAGGAGACTTTTTATCTACAACAGTTTTTTTAACCCCTTATGAAGAAGGAAGGAAACTAGTGGAAGGTTTGGATGGAGTAGAGGCCTTATGGGTTAAGAAAGATGGAAGTATAGAGGCTACTGAAGGTATGGAGAAACTTATGAAAAGTAAGGGAGCTTCTTCAGGTAAATGAAATTAAAAGACGTGGCATTTTCATATTACTGCATATAATAATAATATAGTAATATAAAAAGAGGTATAAAATGACTGGACTAATAATTCAATATGTATTATTAGTACTAATGGTCCTTGCAATCGCTTACTTTATTTATATGCTAAATGACAAAGGCATATTAAAGGAAGACGATTATTATGGTATAACTTATACTATTCTTGGGGAATTGGATAGGAATGAAGCTACAAGGGAAAACGTAAAAAAAATATTAAAGGCAGTAGCTTCAACAGTGGAATTTGTGGAAGAGGCATATACCGATGATGAGTATAAAATTAAGGAGGAAAGAGCTATAGCCCTATCGAGAGAAGCTATTCGATCCTTGCCAATCTACAGTGATCTTGGTGACAGAGCTTTGAAGTACTTAATTCGATTAGCCTATGCTTATATAGTTGATAATTCACAATGAATGATTAGGTCTAGTAGAAAGTGGCTTTGTTTTTAGCCACTTTTCTAGTTTGTTTTGTTTTCAACTACGTGATAAAATATAATTTGTGTACAATCTAAGGTTGGATAGATGTGGAAGGTTCAAAGTAGTATAGAATAAATATTTTAATAGCAGAATATAGTCAAAACATTATTGTCTAGGATTCTTCACAACTATAGTGTGAAAAAGCCTGACAAGGTAGAAGAAATACCATTATGATAATTTAGTTGGGGGAGGACACATTAATGAGTAAGGAGATTATGGATAAAAACAGTTATGATGTGACAGACCTTACATCTTTAGACAAGTTAGAGCCCGTTAGAGTAAGGCCTGGTATGTACATAGGTTCTACAGGCAGTAAGGGGCTCCATCATTGCGTGTGGGAGATCCTAGATAACGCTATCGATGAAATTGCTAATGGTTTTGGTGATAAGGCAACAGTTATACTAAATAAGGATAAAAGTGTTACTATTGTAGACAATGGTAGAGGTATCCCTACAGGTATTCATCCTACAAAGAAAAAGTCTGGGGTGGAAATGGTTTTTACTGAACTTCATACTGGAGGTAAGTTTGATAATACCAACTATAAGACTTCAGGAGGCTTGCATGGAGTAGGAGCTGCTGTAGTTAATGCTCTTTCCAAATGGTTAGAGGTAGAAGTGTACCAAAATGGCAAAATATACAGACAAAGGTTTGAATATGCTTATGATAGCTCTGCCAAAAAGGTTATGCCCGGAACTGCCGTAACTAAATTAGAAGTAGTGGGCAAAACTGATGAAACTGGTACAAGAATAACTTTTATGCCAGATAAAGATGTTTTTACAGTTACAGAATTTAAAGAGGAAGTTATAGATGAGAGATTGCAGGAATTATCCTTCCAAAACAAGGGTATAACTCTTGTTTTTATAGATAATAGACAAGAAGAATCTATAGTTAAGGAATATCATTCTGAAAGAGGATTGCTGGATTTTATAGATTATTTAAATGAAAGCAAGACAGTTCTTCATCAAGAGGCTATCTTGTTTGAAGGTGAAAGAGAAATTAATAATTTGTCTATGTATGCAGAAGTATGTGTGCAGTTTACAGACTCTTCTTCAGAATATATAGCTAGCTATGTTAATAATATACCAACAACAGAATCGGGAACTCACGAAACTGGCTTTAAGACAGGTATGACTCGAGCTTTTAAAGAATGGGCTAAAAAGCTGAATCTTATAAAAGATAAGGACAAGGAATTTGAAGGGGACGATTTAAGAGAAGGTATGACAGCTATAGTTAGGATTAAACTTACTAATCCTATCTTTGAAGGACAGACTAAGACTAAATTGGGCAACAATGAAGCCTACACCATGATGAATGAATTATGCTACACAAAATTCTCAGAATGGATAGAAGACAATAAGGATATGGCTAGTAAGATTATTAATAATGCCGTTCAAGCAGCACAAAGAAGAGAAAAGATAAGGAAGATTAATGAGGCAGAAAAGAAAAAGGTAGGTAAGGGAGCTGCACCTCTAGCAGGAAAGGTAGCAGTGTGTACCACAAGGGACTCTAAAATTGCAGAGTTTATTATAGTGGAGGGAGATTCTGCTGGAGGTAGTGCTAAACAGGCTAGAGACAGAAGGTTCCAGACAATTATGCCCTCTAAGGGTAAGATTATGAATGTAGAAAAGCAAAGGCTGGAAAATGTATTATCCAGTGAAGAGTTGAAAATATTCAATACTGCTATAGGTACAGGAGTATTGGATAATTATAATGAGAAGGATTTAAGATATAATAAAATTATTATTATGAGTGACGCCGATGTAGACGGATATCACATAAGAACTCTTTGGATGACTTATGTTTATAGATATATGAGGCCGCTAATAACTAATGGCCATTTGTATATTGCCTTGCCACCCCTATATAAAGTATATAAGCAGAGTAAAAAGGGAGAAATAGTTAAGTATGCCTATAGCGATGAAGAACTTGAAACAGCTAAGAAAGAAGTAGGAAAAGGTGCTTTAATACAGCGTTACAAGGGATTAGGAGAAATGAACCCAGACCAGCTGTGGGAAACTACTTTAAATCCTGAAACAAGAACCTTGCAACAGGTAACTATAGAGGATGCCTCAAAAGCTGAAAAAATGGTATCTCTCTTGATGGGCGATGTGGTAGAACCAAGAAAAAACTATATGTATAAGTATGCTGAATTTTAACAGATTGGAGATGATAGCATGGTAAAAAAGAGTAGTGCAATTCCTAAGGATCGTAACATTATACAAGTACCCTTAGAAGAAGCCATGCCAGATAACTACTTACCTTATGCAGTTGAAGTGGCAAAAGATAGAGCCCTTCCAGATGTAAGAGATGGATTAAAACCAGTTCACAGGAGAATCTTATATGGTGCCTATATGCTGAGGGCCACTCCTGATAAACCTTATTATAAATCTGCCAGAATAGTAGGGGATATATTAGGTAAATATCATCCGCATGGAGATACTTCCGTTTACGATGCCATGGTTATATTGGCCCAAGATTTTACTACAAGAAAGCCCTTGATAGATGGCCATGGAAACTGGGGTTCTATAGATGGGGACAGTGCGGCTGCTATGCGTTATACGGAAGCCAGACTAACTCCTATTGCCCTAGAAATGATAAGAGACTTAGATAAAAACGTAGTTGATATGATGCCAAACTATTCGGAAAGTGAAATGGAGCCAAAAGTTTTGCCAAGCAGATATCCTAACTTGCTTGTTAATGGTGCTTTTGGTATAGCTGTAGGACTTGCTACCAATATACCACCTCATAATTTAAGAGAGGTAATTGAAGGTTTACTAGCTTATATAGATAAGCCAGATATTACAACTAAGGAATTGATGAGATACATAAAGGGGCCAGATTTACCTACTGGAGGTATATTAATAGGGGCTCAATCTTTACTTTCTGCCTATGAAACAGGAAATGGTAAAGTAACCTTGAGAGTAAAAGCTTCTATTGAAAAACTGGAAAACGGTAGGCTAGGTATTGTTATTACAGAATTCCCCTATAGAAAGAATAAGGCAAGGCTCCTGCAAACTATTTCTGAAATGACTGGGGATAAAAGACACGCCAAGGCTCTAGATTCTATTACGGATATTAGAGATGAGTCCGATAGAAACGGTATTAGAGCTGTTATAGAATTTAGAAGGTCTACAGATTACGATACAGCAGATAAGGTTTTAAAGTATTTGTATAAAAAGACAGACTTGCAAAGTAATTTAAGCTTTAACATGGTAGCCTTAGCCAAGGGTAAGCCTGAAACCCTAGGGCTAAAAGCCATTTTACATCATTATTTAGAACATCAAAAAGAAGTTATTACTAGAAGGACACAAACCGAATTAGATATTGCCTTGAAAAGATTCCATATAGTAGAAGGCTTTATTAAAGCCATAGATATATTGGATCAGATAATAGCAACAATAAGAGCTTCAAAATCTAAAAAGGATGCCCAAGTAAATTTAGTTACTAAGTTTGATTTTACAGAGCTTCAGGCAGAAGCTATTTTAGAATTAATGTTGTATAGATTGACTGGCTTAGAAATTACTGTTTTCCAAAAAGAATATAAGGAATTAAAAAAGCGTATTAAAAGCTTAAGAAAAATACTAGGCAATGAGCAGGTTTTGTTGCAGGTGATAAAAGACGAGCTTATAGAGTTAATGGAAAAATACGGTGATGATAGAAGAACTGAAATTATCCATGATGAAAGTGAAGCGAAAATTGACGTTGAGGAATTAATTGTAGTAGAAGATACTATGATAACAATGTCAAATGAAGGATTTATTAAGAGGATACCTCTAAAATCTTATAACAGATCAAATACTGATGAAAGAGAAATAGATTATAGAGAGGGAGATTTTAATAAATTTTTATTCCCTTCAAATACAAAAGATACAGTCTTGTTCTTTACAGACTTAGGTAATATGTATCAGACTAAAGGTATGGACATTCCAGAATACAAGTGGCGAGAAAGAGGGGAGAAGTTAGATACTATAATTCGAGGCTTAGATTTAAGCAAAGAAAAGGTAGTAGCTGCATACTCCTTTGAAGAACTTACTGCAGACAAAACTATTATGTTTATTACCAACAAGGGATATATTAAGAGGACTTCCTTAGATAAGTTTGTAACTAATTACACAAAACTATTAGCTTTAAGATTGAAAAAGGATGAAAGCTTGCTATATGCTGAGGTTGAAAATCCGGAGCAAGAAATTAATTTTATAAAACTAAGAAGTAAACTAGGCCTTAGCTTTACAGTAAGAAAGCCTGAATTGGACAAAGTTGAAAGAAATGTTTTAGGAGTTGAACTATGTCCACTTGGGGATATGGACGAACTAACATCAATAGAGTTTGTGGAGAACTATGAATTTACACCATATATCCTGGGTATTAGTAAAGATGGCCTTATTAAGAGACTAGAAAGTGGAAGATATAAAAGTGATTATAAGCTTACTGTTTCCTATGGTGAAGATATTTTGCTATTCAGTAGTAGTGGCTTAGTTTATAAGTTCCCTTACTATCTTTTTGAAAATGTAGAGGACGGTATTGAGCTTGACACTTTAGTTAAGGATTACCATAAAAAGAAAAATAAAATTCTACATGCTTTAGTTGTAGATCGATATACAGAGGAAAGCTATGTTTATTTCTTTACTAGAAAAGGCTTGTTAAAGAAGACTCCTTTGGAGGATTTTCAAGGGAATTATTTATCTACCCAAGCTTATAAATTTAAGACAGCAACAGATTCTTTAGTGGCAATTACTAGTTCAAAGCAAGATGAAAGCAGTGTTATTATTGTTACCAAGAAGGCTATGTGTATTAGATTTTTAGTGTCTTCAATAAATGCCATGGGTAAAGTTGCATCTGGGGTAACAGGCATAAGTTTAAAAGAAGATGATGAAGTGATTTTTGGTGGAATAATTAATGCTGGGGAAAAGGATTCAGAGGTAGCTGTTAATGCTGATACTAGTGGAGAATTAATATTAAGATCTCATAAGAAAGAAGAGAGCAGAACAAAGATAGAAGAGATAAAAATACAAAACAGGGCCGGCAGGGGCAGCAGCTTAATGTTGGTGGTAATGGATGACTACGTTAAAGATGTTAAATTACTGTGAAGAATATTATTAAATTATTGTAAATGTTAACAAAGACCAATATAATTTAATTATAAGTAAAATAAATCGGGGGGGGGCTATACCCCGTTCTTTTTTTGGGAATGATTAAGATTATATACTCGGAGGTGTATTTCAATGAAAAAATTACTCTTATTTTTGGCGGAGGGCTTTGAGGAAATAGAAGCCTTAACTGTTGTTGATATTTTAAGAAGAGCAGAAGTAGAGGTTGATATGTGCTCCTTATCAGAAGAGTATGTTAATGGTGCACATAATATTAAAGTTAAAAGCGACTTGCATTTAGATGATCTAGATCAAAATAATTATGATGGACTTATTCTACCAGGGGGACCAGGAACGGATAACTTAAAGAATAATGTAAGAGTGGTACAGTTGGTTAAAGATTTTTATATGAACGGCAAATTAACTGCAGCTATTTGTGCTGCACCTATAGTGCTGGCAGAGGCTGGTATTGTAAATGGACATAACATAACTTCCTATCCAACGGTACAGAACTTCCTTGATAATAGTATTTATAAGGAGGAAGCTGTAGTTTTAGATAATAACATACTTACTAGTAGAGGTCCAGCTACTGCACTGCCCTTTGCCTTTGCTATACTGGAAGCTCTAGGACTAAATGAAGAGAGTGAAAAGTTAAAGGAAGATATGCTTTATAATTTTTATATAGGTAAAAATTAATAGTGTTAAAAACCTTGAAAGTTATAATCTGTGAGTATAATTTTGATATAATAAGGATGGTGAATTTTAATTCACATCCTTATTTTTTTGGAGGAAGATATGAAGGCTTATATTTTAGAAAATGGTATTAAGTTAATTTGTCAGCATAGAGAAGGAGCAATTACCTCCTTTTGCATTGGTTTTAACGCTGGTGCCTTAGAAGAAGAAACTTATAATATTGGCACTGCCCATGTGGTAGAGCATATGGTTTTTAAGGGTACTGCAAAGAGAACAGAAAAAGAGATTAACAAGGAGATGGATAGAATCTTTGGTTTTAGCAATGCTATGACTAATTATCCTTATGTTATATATTATGGTTCTGTCAACAGTGTAGATTTTCTTAATGGTTTTGAGCTGTATAGTGATATACTTCTAAATCCTGCTTTTTCAAGGGAAGGATTTGAAGAGGAGATGAAAGTAATAAAGGAAGAGCTTAGAGATTGGAAAGAAGATTTAAGTCAAAGTTGTGAAGATCATCTCTTAGC